>JAJZLX010000560.1:0-8145 GCA_021850555.1 Pseudomonadota bacterium
GACCTCGTTCCCGACGCCAGGAGCATCCTATGCCTCAAACGCCCGTGAAATTCCACTCTTACGCTTCATCCCACGGGGTCCGGCCCCGCCGGATGAAGAACTACTGAGGAAGAAAAAAACCCAACCCGGATTTTCTATAGCAACGCTCCGGGATTTATGCTGAGAAATGATTTGGTTCTCGCCCATCCATAGTTGAAATCGGTTGGCCTATGAAATTTCCCGTCAGATTGAAATCCAGGCAGCGTGCAAACAAACGGCTACTGCGCAAAGGCGGCCGCCGCTGGGGCAGCCTGGCAGGGCCCAGCCTGAGTTCAACCCATCACGTAAACCGATTTCCATTGCTGGTAGCTGCCAAGCGCCTCCGGACCGAACTCGCGCCCCATGCCGCTTGCCTTTACGCCGCCGAATGGTGAGCCAATGGCCGGAACGTAGCCATTGATGCCGATCGTGCCGGTCTGTACCCTTCGGGCGATTGCCAGAGCCCGTTCCCCATTTCGACTCCACACCGAACCGCCAAGCCCGTAGGCTGACTCGTTCGCAATGCGTATCGCATGAGCTTCGTCCCGGTATGGAATGATGGCAAGCACCGGCCCAAAAATCTCCTGTTGGGCAATGGTGGCAGAATTATCTACGTCGGCGAAGATCGTCGGCTCCACAAACCAGCCCCGATCGAATTGCCGGGGCCGGCCGCCGCCTGTGACCAAACGCGCCTCCTGCCGGCCCTTGGCAATGTAGCCCTCGACCCGCTCTCGGTGGGCGGCAGAGGCCATCGGTCCCACCACTGTGGTCGGATCGAGGGCGTCGCCCACCTTGATCCCCTTTACCATCGCCGACAGTGCCTCCACCACCTCGGCATAACGGCTGGCCGGCGCTAGCACGCGCGTGCAGTTGTAGCAGGCTTGGCCATTGTTGAAGAGCGAGACACTCTGAAGCCCCTGGGTCACCTGATCGAGATCCGCATCGTCAAGTATGATTGCGGCCGACTTGCCGCCAAGCTCCAGTGTTACCGGGCGCAGCAACTCGCCGCAGACCTTAGCGATCGAACGGCCGGCCGCAGTGGACCCTGTGAACGCAACCTTGTCCACATCCGGGTGGGAGACAAGGTAGGCGCCCACCACGCGGTCTGCGGTCACCCAGTTGAGCACACCAGGCGGCACCTGCGCCTCCGCTGCAGCTTCCGCCACGATGTAGCTGTCAAGCACGGTCCCTGGCGAAGGCTTAATTACGAGCGTACAGCCTGCGGCCAGAGCGGGGGCGATCTTGCTCATGGCCAGTGCCACCGGGAAATTCCATGGCACTATGGCGGCGACCACGCCGACCGGCTCCCGGCTGACCAGTGTTTCTCGTCCTAGCTGTGATGGGCGGTGCTCCTCTACAGGCAGAGCCTGAGCCAGCTGTGCGTAGTACTGCAGCAGCCCTGGGGGAAACTGTCCTTCGAATATTTGACTCACCGACAAGGGCATTCCGTTCTGCGCGCTCACCGCGCGCGCAACATCCTCGGCGCGGCGTCCCAAGGCTTCGGCGAAACGCAGCATCACCTGGGCCCGTTCGGCTGCCGTCATGGTGGTCCAGGCAGAGTTTTCGAAGGCCTGCCGCGCCGCCCCTACGGCTCGATCAACGTCTGCTTCTACCGCTTCCGGAACAGACCCGAGGAGTTCCTCGGTGCTGGCATTGACTAGCGTAAAGCGGCGATCCGAGGCGGGCTTGAACCACTGCCCGCCAATGAAGAATGCGTTGCGGGAACCGAGTATGTTCCCCTTGCTGTCAGCGCCCATGATGCACTCTACCTTTCTCTATTCTATGTGGTTTCTGGCGGACGACTTGTCCCGTCGCGACGCGCCTGATTCTTCGGTCCTTCCGTCAACAGCTTCGGCGGCGAGTCGAGATGAAAGCCGGTATACGGTATCGATTTGTTGTGCTCCGTCGGTGGGTTGTAGCACAGGCGCATGTTCGGGGCGCCGCCATCGACTCGAATGCAACTGCCAGTGATGAACGACGCCGCCGGCGAGAGTAGGTAGACGATGGCGCCGGAAACTTCGGCCACATTGCCGTAGCGCTGCATCGGGATGGTCTTGGTGAATTTGAGGATTTCCTGCTGCGCGTCAGGTTCGTAGCTATCGAAGCCACTGCTGGCGATGCCGCCAGGCGCGACGCAGTTGATCCGAACGCCAGCGGGTGCCCATTCCGAGGCGGCGCTCTCGCTCAGCGTCCACATGCCGCCACGGGCAGCACCGGAGTGCGCGTAGTTTGGCCAACCGTTCCAGATGTCGGCAATGATGTTGACGATAGAGCCCCCGTGCTGTTCCATCCAGCGGTTGTAAACCTCGCGCATCGTCATGAAACCGCCAAACAGGTTCAGGCGCACCACCGCCTCGAAGCCCTTGCTGCTGATCTTGTTCAGAGGTTGACGATATTGGCCGCCAGCGTTGTTGACGAGACCGTCGATGCGACCATGCGCCGTGAGCACGCCCTCGACCATGGCGATGACCTGTGCCTCCTCGCGGATGTCACAGACATGGGTACTGGCCTTGCCGCTCGCGGCCTCGATCTCGCCCTTGACCGCGAGGAGTTTCTCCGCGTCGCGGCCGGCAATGGCCACGGTGGCGCCCAGGGAAGCCAGTTCATGCGCAGTGCAGCGACCAATGCCGCTGCCACCTCCTGTGATGAGCACAACTTGGCCCGCAAAGAGACCGGGACGAAATACGGACTGGTAGCCCATGTGGACCTTTGCACTCCTCCAGAATTCAGATATGGTACCATATCAATAATGCGACGAAACTGCCGGCTTCCCGGCGCGGACCATAGCTGAAGAGACAGTATGAGCGAACAAGCGTGCAGCAGGGCAGTTCCCGAACTCGATCCCAGCAACGACGGCCGCCATAGGTTGCGGGACCTCCCGCTAGAGCGCGAATCGGTACCCTACGTGCTGTCCCTCCCCGAACAACGCATCTGCGCCTTGGTCTACACCTGGGTCACCAAGGACCACCAGGCTGGCTCCATCTTCGTCGCCTACGGTCCCGGCATCGGCGATCAGCCGATCGTCGAGGCAATCGACAATGTGTCGATGCCACCCACGGCGAATTTTGATGACTGGAGGGTGGGCTGCGTTCATCTCAAGCAAGACCTGAAGCTGAAGCAAGCGCAGATCCGCGTCGACAGCCCCAAAGCCAAGATGGAGGCGCGTTTCGAGGCCCTGCACCCAGCCTATGCCTATGGTTTCCACGCTGATGGGTGCCCCGACTACGCCGCCACGAACCGCCTGGAGCAGGCCGGCCGCATGGTCGGATCGCTTTTCGTAGGCGGCAAGTCCTACCCCTTCGACACCACCGGCGCCCGCGACCATTCCTGGGGTACTCGCGACTGGCAGACGCCGCAGCACTGGAAGTGGCTGCATGCACAGGGCGGCGGCACGTGCGTGCATTTCTGGCAGATCAGCGCCCGGGGTCGCACCGACCTGCGCGGCTACGTATACCGCGATGGCCGCATGGCAGAGGTCGAGTCGGTGGACGTGGACTTCGAAGTGGACAGCCAGTACCGGCAGAGACGCATGACAGCACGGGTGCTAGATCGGGAGGGCCGCAGCAGCACGGTCAGCGGCGAGTTCTTCGCCCATTTCCCGCTCTTGCCGGGCCCGCACACCACGCTAATCGAGGGTGGTCTGGAGTGTCGGGTGGATGGGGCGCCCGGCGTCGGCTGGGCCGAGTTCATGTGGCCTACACCCTACCTTGAGCACCTGCGCAGCCAGGTCGCTAAATAGGCAGAAGCTGCGCATCCTCGAAAACGGATGCGCCCTCCCAGGTCAACTCTGTGTACGCCCCTTTATCGGATTGCGATAAATGCCGGAGGAGCGCGCGACAACATGACCATCGGCCGTGATCAGAGCTTGCGTGAAGATCAGGTTGCGCGTGTTCTTGACCAAGCTCACCGCCAAGTCAACCCAGCTGCCGAGCGGAGCGGGAGCCACGTAATCCACATCCAGGTGGATGGTGGGCATGTGGCCCGCTAGAGCGCCGAGGCTGGCCTTGACCACGGCGACCTGCATGTCCGCGAAGGTGGCTATGGCCCCCCCGTGACAGACTCCCACGGGATTTAGATGACGCTCGGCGACGACAAATCCCAGTCGGTTGTCGGCCCAGCTCACGTAGACCGGACCGAACGAAACGGCAAAGCTCCCCTCCAGATCAAGCGGCTCGAAACCAGCCGGGACAGTGATCCTGCCTTGTGCGCTGATGATGATGTGCCCCTCGAATTCAATGGCCTGTTCCTAATGATACACAACCAAGCTGAATCGACATCGCGCCGCGCTTGCCCACCCGACCGGGCCCGGCGGCGGCATCGATCGTGCTCGATGCTTTGTCATCAACGAGGTCGATGGGTCTTACTCCAGAAGCGCTTCGCGCAGCCGAGCGCGGCGCATAGCGCTCAATCCACAGCACTGCTCTAGATAAGTCTCGATGCTGCCCCAGTCCTTGCGGATGGCATTGTATGCCGCCTGGAAGTACTCGAGTCGCGCCGCAGTAATCGCCTGCATCGCCACCCTATCAAGCGAGATGTCGAACATGCCTTCCAGTAAGCTCGCGATCTTGGCATCGTCCCGCGCTGCGTCGTAGTGGTAGTTAGACTCCAGATAATTTGCCTGGATGTCGGCTTCGGCGACACCCAGCGCCTGAAGCACCATAGCGACGACAAAGCCGGTTCGATCCTTGCCAGCGGTGCAGTGGATTAGGGTGGCCTCCCGCGCACCCAGCGCCGCTACCTCGTCGAAGACGATTCTGAGCACCGGCGCGCAACTCGTGGGCATGTTACGGTAGATCGCGCGCATCAGGCGATCGGCTCCTTTGGCGTCCGGGTGATCGATCAAGTACTGCATCGTCCCGCGATCCAAGGCGCGGATATCGGTCGCTACCTCAATGGCCAGGATCCGCGGTACTGAACCCGCCGGCCAGCGGCTGGGATGTCTCTGGCGCTCGCCCTGGCTTCGCAGGTCAAAGCACAAGCCGATGCCCAAGCCCCTAAGTGCCGCGAGGTCGGCGCATTCCAGCTCGTCGAGTGCTCCCGATCGGTACAGGACACCCTGGCGCACGCGCCGGTCCCCGGCGCTTAGGCCTCCGAGCTCACGAAAATTAGGCGATGCGGCGAGGATGCGTCTTAGCGCAGGGCGTAAAGTCACTATTTCTTGGCCGTGCATAGCTCGAATGGCCGTCTGGGCAGGGTCGTGAATTCCGCTGCCCAAGTGCCTGAACGGTTGGTCTTAATTCTAAGGGAGTTCGATGAAGATTTCGTGACACAGCACATTATGCAAGCGCCTATATCCGCTCGACGAGAATTCCAGAGCAGCGAATCGGGTGATATAGATGCCCTCCCGAGCGTTCGGGGAATTGGATAACCCAAATGGAAGGCGGTTCGTTCAGATGTTTCAAAGTTTCCGCTCGATTTCGCCCCATGCCCTGGCAAGCCCATCCTGGAATTCCGGAGCAGCGATGCTGATCAGCGCCTTCGCTCGGTCATGAACTGAAAGGCCACGCAACTGTGCAACGCCATGTTCCGTGACGACATAGTCGGCTTCGTGCCGCCCAAGGGCACTGAGGCTATGGTGCTCTGGACAGACGATTCGACTCCGGCGGCCCCCTTCGGCCGTTGAAGGCACCACGATGATCGAGCGTCCGCCGGGGGCCAGCCGTGCACCGGCTGAGAACGCCGGCAGACCCCCCACGCCGGCGACGAGCCGGCCATTTAGATAATCTACGTTCACCTGTCCAAACAGGTCGACTTCAAGAGCCGAATTTATCGCGCAAAAATCCGTGATCGATGCAATACGGCGAATATCATGTGTCTCCCGGCTCGGACGAAAGTAGAACACCGGATCGGAATCCAGTCGGGCATAAAACTCGCTGTCGCCGAGAGCAACACCGCATTCGATCGCTCCGTCTCCCTGGATGACGCCCCCGTCGAGCAATTCCATCACCGCCGAGGAAACCATGCCCGAATACACGCGCAACCTCCGATGGTTCTTCAGGGACATCAGAATAGCGGTCTGGAGACGGCCAATGCCTAGCTGAAGGGTCGCGCCATCAGGCACCAGATTTGCGACGAGCCCAGCATGCTGAAGGGTGACAGAATCGGGGACGTCCGCGGCAAGCATTGGAATGTCCCAGTCACGCTCAAAAATGAAATCGCAATCACCCAGCGAAATTGAAAACGAGCCGTGCGTCCGGGGCAGCCTCGGATTCACGTGGGCGACGCGCAAGCCTGCATTGCGCCAGACGGAGGGAAGAAAGTCCTGGCATGCGCCGAGGCTACAACGGCCGTTCTCATCTGGGGGCGCAACCTGGGCGATGGCCATGTCTACGGCTATACCCTGCTCAAGCTCCCGTACAATGCCCGGGTAGTCTAGCGGAATCAGGTCAACCCGTCCCCTCATGATCCCCGAACGTACGCTTGGAGACATGAAATAGGCGCGCAATCTCGCCTCCGGGTGCAGGCCGAGGTAGTCGGTGCAATTGATCCCGGGGAAATGCACCCCGACAAACGTGATGCCGGCGGCCCGCTCCCGGTCACTGCAAAATTGCTCATAGAATGCGAGGCTTTCCCCTGACATGCCTGGGACGAATACCGTGATTCCAGGACGCAAGGACTTCATCACGGCTCTGATGTCATGCCGGCGCAACGGCGCTGCCATGGTCAAGCGCCCCCGGATCGTAATTGTCCGCCAGTTACTGTCACACACCAGGTTCGCCGCCCCGGGATCTCTCCACACCACGCTAGCCTGGCCCGCACTTGAACCATCACAGACCCCCTATACTGCAGCGCATCTGATATTGTACAATACCATTGGCGACCAATCCAAGAAATGGCGGATGCCGATCGAATCCCTAAACAAGGCGGGATCCCACATATGGAGTGCCGTGCCAATTGCCACATTCCCTCCGTGCCGGGAGCGGACTTAAATATTGAGGAGTCGCTGTGGATTTCGCACTGACCGACGATCAACGGGCGATTGCTGATGCCGTCAAGCGCATCTGCGCCAATTTCACTGACGAGTATTGGAGTCACAAGGATACCGCTGGCGAGTTCCCACACGAGTTTCATACCGCGATGGCGGCGGACGGCTGGCTCGGTATAACGATGCCTGAAGATCTGGGGGGAGCCAATCTCGGCGTGACGGAAGCCGCTATCATGATGAATACGGTCGCCGCCAGCGGCGGCGGTGCGGCGGCGATGTCAACATTACAAATCAATCTGTTCGCGCCCCATCCCATCGTCGTACTCGGGACCCCGGAGCAGAAGGAGCGCATGCTCCGACCACTGATTCGAGGCTCCGAGAAAACCTGTTTTGGCGTGACCGAGCCCGATGCGGGCTTAAATACGACGCAGATCAAGACTTTCGCCCGCAAGGTGCAGGGAGGATACCGGGTCACCGGTAGCAAGATCTGGACATCCACCGCCCAAGAGGCGGACAACATCCTCTTGCTGACACGAACGACACCACTGGATTCGGTCAGCAAGCCGACCGACGGCATGACCATTTTCTTTACTAAACTCAACCGACAAAAGATCGAAGTGCGACGGATCCCGAAAATGGGACGAGCGGCGGTTGATTCCAACGCGATCTTTATAGAGGACTTGTTTATACCGGAAGATGACCGCATTGGAGAAGAGGGAAAGGGCTTCCACTACCTGCTGCACAGCCTCAATCCTGAACGCATCATTGTGGCAGCGGGTGCAATCGGAATCGCGCAGGACGCGCTCCGCCGTGCGGCCGCCTATGCAAAAGACCGCGTGGTATTTGGACGGCCGATAGGTCAGAACCAGTCCATCCAGCATCCGTTGGCGGAAAATTGGTGCGCAATTGAAGCTGCCTGGTTGATGACCATGAAGGCGGCGAACCTGTATGACCGCAAGCAGCCTTGTGGCTCTTATGCCAATGCGGCCAAGTTCCTCGGTGGCCGAGTGGCTTTTCAGGCTGCCACGCAAGCGGTGTTGACCCATGGGGGCATGGGGTACGCAAAGGAATACCAGGTCGAACGGCTGTTCCGGGAATCGATTTTGCAGCGGCTCGCGCCGATTACGGAACAGCTCATTCTGTCATTCATTGCAGAAAAGGAACTCGGGTTGCCGAAGTCCTACTGACGGTAGATTCTTCAA
>JAJZLX010000560.1:8155-12798 GCA_021850555.1 Pseudomonadota bacterium
CTCTGGTTGCCTCCGTCGAGGCAGGGCCCTGATGACAATTCGCTCGCAGGAGCCTCATGAAATTCCCGGTGTCACAGCCACCGTTCGGACTATCAGGCTCTTCCTGCGTCGGTCTGATCTGTTTCCATCGACTATTAAGAAGCGCTGACTGCTGACTATGGATCTCGCGATGACATTGGGTTCAAGCGGCGAGCGGGGCGAGTTGAACCTCGCAGCCGAGGTCGTTCAAGCGACGCACGAGGCGCTGGATGGCCTTGGAGCGATCGCGGCGAGAGAAGTGGTCGGCGCCGAGATCTTGGTATTCGACGCCGTTTTTGAGCATGTGGTAAGCGGCGGTGAGCATGGAGGCGGCGACCGCGAGGATGGCCTTCTTGGCGCCCCGCCGCGCCTTCAGGCGCAGGAACTGGGCCTGAAGGTAGGAGCCCTTGACGCGCACGGCTGCCCAGGCGGCAGTGACGAGTGCGGTCTTGAGCCACGGGGCGCCCTTGCGCACCCGCGTCGAGCGGCGTTTGCCGGCGCTTTCATCGTTGCGCGGGCACAAGCCCGCCCAGGAGATCAGATGAGCGTCGGTGGCGAAGCGCCCCATATCGACGCCGATCTCTGCCACCATGACCTGCGCGGTGAGCTCACTCACTCCCGGCAGGGTGGTCAGCAGGCGGGCGCTGTCCTTGATCGGCGCCAAGGTTTTTCCCACGCGAGCGTCCACATCCGCGAGGGCCTGATGCAGCGCATCGATGAGATTCAGGTGGATGCGCAGCAGCTCCTGGTGATGAGGGCGGACCCGGCCGCGCAGTGCCTCCACCAGCTCCGTGCGTTTCTTGCGGGCGTTGCCCTGAGCCAGATCGGCGAGTTTCTGCGGATCGGTCTGCCCCTTGACCAGAGCCGCAAGGATCGCCCGCCCGCTTTTGCCCAGCACGTCCGAGAGAACGCTCCCGAGCTTCAGATTCGCATCCTCCAGGGTCTTCTGGATGCGCAAGGAGTGCTGGGAGATCTCTCGCACGAGCTGCTTTCGGGTGCGCGTCAGGTCCCGCAACTCCTGGATCGGGGCCGGGGGTACGAAGCTCGAGCGGATCAGCCCATGCGCGAGCAGGTCTGCAATCCACCCCGCATCATTCACATCGGTCTTGCGGCCGGGGACGTTCTTGATGTGCTGGGCGTTGGCGAGAATCAGCTCGAAGCGCTCCTCCAGCAGGTGCCAGATCGGCTTCCAGTACACCCCCGTCGCCTCCATCGCCACGTGCGTCACGCCGTGCTCGGTGAGCCAGTCGCCCAATTCCAGCAGTGCCGTGGTGGTCGTATCGAAACTGCGCGTCTCATCGTGCGCAGGCTCACTCACACAGCGCACCCGGGCCATGACCATATCCTTATGCACGTCCAAGCCCGCGCAGCGCGGATAAAGAACTTGCATAGTAGAACCTCCAGAGTCCGATCGATCGGATGGCGCCGGGAGGAACCCTCGTCATCGAAGTCTATTAACCGTGCTCCGGGGCGCAAGCGCCCGTGGCAACAATACGGGGTGCTCGCAGGGTCCCGGGTCCAACTACTGAACGGGCTCTTAGCACCAAGGGAAAGCCGACCTCGTTCCCGACGCCAGGAGCATCCTATGCCTCAAACGCCCGTGAAATTCCACTCTTACGCTTCATCCCACGGGGTCCGGCCCCGCCGGATGAAGAACTACTACTGACGGTAGATTCTTCAATCTCAGATTCTTTATGAAGCGGATCCTGGTCGGCATCAAGCGCGTTGTGGACTACAACGTGCGCATTCGGGTGAAGCCGGATGGCAGCGGGGTGGTCACCGAGGGGGTCAAGATGAGCGTCAACCCCTTCGATGAGATCGCGCTTGAGGAGGCGCTGCGGCTGAAGGAGCACGGGGCGGCCGAAGAAGTGATCGTCGCCACCGTCGGGTCGGCCGATTGCCAGCAGCAGCTGCGGGCAGGGCTCGCCATGGGCGCAGACCGCGCGCTGCATGTACAGGCGGATGCCCCGATCGAGTCGCTGACGGTCGCCCGGACGTTCCTGAAGCTCATCGAGCGGGAGCAGCCCTTTCTGGTGCTGCTCGGCAAGCAGGCGATCGATGAGGACAATGGACAGACCGGGCAGATGCTGGCGGCGCTGTGGAGGCGTCCGCAAGCGACTTTTGCCTCAAAAGTGCAGCTGGAGGGCGAGAAGGCGCAGGTGACCCGCGAGGTGGATGCCGGGCTCGAGACCTTGGAGATTGACCTGCCGGCGGTGGTGACCGTGGATCTGCGGCTCAATGAGCCGCGGTACGTAAAGCTCCCGGATATCATGAAGGCGAAGAAAAAGCCGCTCGAGACACTGACGCTCGCCTCGCTCGGAGTCGAGCAGCGGCAACGCCTGAAGCTCGTACGTTTTGATCCGCCACCGCAGCGCCAGAAAGGCATTAAGGTGCAAGACGCCGCGGAGCTGGTGGCGGCGCTGAAGACCAAGGGACTTCTCCCATGAGCCCCCGTATTCTCATCGCCGCCGAGCACGACGGCACCCACCTCAATCCCAGTACCGCAAAGTGCGTCACCTGCGCCGCTGGCATTGCCGATGCAGAGATCACGGTCGCGGTGTGCGCTACGGATGCGGGCGCAGTCGCTTCCCAGGCCGCGGCCCTGAGAGGGGTCGCGCGGGTGCTCGCGGTCGAGCATCCCGCGAACGCTCATTTACTCGCCGCCGTGCTCGCGCCGCAGATTGCCGCGCTGGCGGGTCCGTTCAGCCACGTATTTGGCCCCTCGAGCACCTTCGGCAAGGATCTCATGCCGCACGTGGCCGCGCTCCTCGACACCGCCCAGATCAGCGACATCATGGCAGTCGAGAGTGCGACCCGATTCCGCCGACCAATCTACGCGGGCAACGCCATCGTGACAGTCGAGGTGGAGGCGGGTGCCAAGGTCGTGGGGACGGTACGTACGGCGTCGTTCCAGGCTGCGGTGACCGGCGCGGCGGCTCCCATTGAGAAGTCTGCAGTGAGCGCCGAGATTCCCTCGCACACACGCTTCGTGTCCGTCTCGGCGGCCAAGAGCGACCGTCCGGACCTTCAGACCGCTTCACGGGTGGTCTCGGGTGGACGAGCGCTCGGCAGCGCTGAGGCGTTTCAGAGCACCCTCTATCCTCTGGCTGACAAGCTCGGCGCGGCAGTCGGGGCTTCGCGCGCGGCGGTCGATGCCGGCTACGCTCCCAATGAGCTGCAGGTGGGCCAGACCGGCAAGATTATCGCTCCGGAGCTCTATGTCGCCATCGGGATTTCCGGCGCGATTCAGCACCTCACCGGCATCAAGGACGCGCGCACCATCGTCGCCATCAACAAGGATCCCGAGGCTCCCATCTTCGAGGTGGCCGACATTGGTCTCGTCGGGGATCTGTTTCAGATCGTCCCGGAGCTGGAGCGGCTGCTCGCCTGCGGGTGACGTATGCAGAAGGATTCATTCGATGTCCTCATGATCGGGACAGGTCAGGGCGGTGCCCAGGTGGCCATCACGCTGCGCCGGATCGGCTTCAACGGATCGATCGCACTGATCGGGGAAGAGAGCGAATTGCCCTACGAGCGCCCGCCGCTCTCGAAGGAATACCTCGCGGGGGAGAAGCCCTTTGACCGCCTGCTCATTCGGCCAGCCCAGTTCTGGGCTGAGAAGGGGTTCACGTTGCACCTTGGCCGGCGCGTCGAGACGGTCGATCCCGCCGCACACCGGGTGACGCTCGATGACGGGGTTCGGATTCGCTATGGGCGGCTCGTCTGGGCCGGCGGGGGAGTGCCGCGACGCCTGACCTGCCCCGGCGGTGATCTCGCGGGCGTGCACACGGTGCGCACGCGTACCGACATTGACCGCATACTGGCCGAAGTGCCGGCGGCACAGCGCATCGTGGTAATCGGCGGCGGTTACATCGGTCTTGAAGCGGCTGCAGTGCTCAGCAGGATCGGCAAGCAGGTGGTGGTGCTCGAAGCGCTCGACCGGCTTCTCGCACGAGTTGTAGGCGTACCCCTGTCTCGCTTTTACGAGGCTGAACACCGGGCTCATGGTGTGGACATCCATCTTAGCGTCCGCGTGCAGAGCATCGAGGGCTCGGGCGGCAAAATGACGTGTGTTCGCCTGGCAGCCGGCGAGATTCTACCCGCCGATATGGTGATTGCCGGCATTGGCATCATCCCTGCCGTCGGTCCGGTCACAAGTGCCGGTGCGTCCGGCGGTAACGGAGTCGAAGTGGATGAATTTTGCCGCACCGGATTGCCCGATGTCTATGCAATCGGCGATTGTACCGCGCACGTGAATGCCTTTGGGGGCGGGGCTCGAGTGCGGCTGGAATCCGTGCAGAATGCTGTGGACCCAGGCGCATTGCGTTGCCCGCGCCATTATCGGCAAGCCGCAGGTCTACCGGTCCATTCCCGGGTTCTGGTCGAACCAGTACGACCTGCGATTGCAAACGATCGGGTTGGCCACCGGATTCGATGCCGTGGTCGTTCCTGGGGACCCGAAGACGCGCAGCTTCTCGGTGATCTACCTGCGCGGTGGCCGAGTGATCGCCCTCGACTGCGTCAATGTCCCCAAGGATTACGTGCAGGGGAAAAAAGCTTGTCGAGTCCGATGCGAGACCGGCCGCAGATGACCTCGGCGATCCCTTGCGATCCATCAGAGAACT
>JAJZLX010000560.1:12808-15418 GCA_021850555.1 Pseudomonadota bacterium
TGATCTACTTGCGCGGCGGCCGAGTGATCGCCCTCGACTGCGTCAATGCCACCAAGGATTACATCCAGGGTAGAAAGCTCGTCGCGACAGGTGCACGACCGGCGGCGGATGCCCTCGGCGATCGCTCGCGACCCCTCAAAGAACTCAGTCTGACCCCAGCATAGGATCCGCACGTCCATGTTCCAAGGTGAAACCATCCGATTGCAATTGATCGAGGCGGGCGTGGTGGAGTTGTGCTTTGACCGCCGCGACGGGTCGATCAACAAGCTTGATGTGACTACGGTAGAAGAGCTAGGAGCGGCCACCGAGGAGCTTTACCGCAGCGAGGGCTTACGGGGCGTGCTGGTCACGAGCGTAAAGAGCGGATTCATCGTCGGGGCGGATATCTTCGAGTTCACGCAGCTGTTCGCGCGACCGGAAGATGAGATCGCCGCGCATATCGCCGGGCAGAACGCCGTGTTTCGCCGCTTCGAGGACCTCGGTGTGCCGATCGTCACGGCCATCAACGGCGTTGCGCTCGGCGGGGGGCTCGAGATGGCGCTTGCGAGCGACTGCCGCGTCGCTGCCGAGACCGCTCAGGTGGGGCTGCCCGAGGTCAAGCTGGGGCTTTTCCCCGGATTTGGCGGCACTGTGAGGCTACCGCGCCTCACGAGCGCCGCGGTGGCGATCGAGTGGATCTGCAGCGGCAAGTCACACTCTGCGGCGCAGGCGGCCGCAGAGGGCGTCGTGGACGAGGTGACGACTCCCGGCCAGCTGCGAAGTGCGGCCCTGGCGCGGCTCGAGGCCTTGATCGCCTCCGGCGACTGGCGGGCAAGCAGGGTACGCCGGCACGGTCCATTTCCACCGGATCCGGGCGCCTTCGGTGAGGCTCGCGCTCGGCTCGAGAAGGACTCTCCCCTGCAGCCGGCTGCCCTGGAAGCTGTAAAGCTCATGGAGTCTTGCGCCGCGCTTGGACGAGACCCGGCGCTCGATCGCGAGCATCGGGCGTTTGCACGTATTGCGCGCACGCAAGCCGCCGCATCGCTGGTGCAGCTCTTCGTGAGTGAGCAGCGAGTAAAGGGGAAAGCCAAGTCCTACGGAAAGCAGGCGACGTCCGTGCGACGCGTGGGAGTGGTAGGCGCCGGCATCATGGGGGGCGGGATTGCCTATACCTGCGCCTCACGCGGTTTCCCGGCCGTGATGAAGGACATCGCCGCGAAGGCGCTGGAGCAAGGCATGGCGGAGGCGAGAAAGCTCCTGGAGAAGCAGGTCCGCGCCGGTCGCCTCGCCGCGGACCAGATGGAGGCCGCGCTGAGCACGATCCACCCACAGCTCGATTACGCGGACTTCGGATCACTCGACCTCGTGATCGAGGCGGTGGTCGAGAACATGGAGGTAAAGAAGCGGGTGCTGAGCGAGATCGAGCAACGCACGGGTGGGAGCGCAGTCATTGCCTCGAACACCTCGTCGCTGTCGATCGAAAGCATGGCCGCAGGGCTCGCCAGACCCGAGAATTTCCTCGGCCTGCATTTTTTCAATCCGGTTCCCGTGATGCCTCTGGTCGAGGTCGTGCGCGGGTCGCGTACCAGTGCTATCGCGCTGGCCAGCGCTGTTGGCTACGCGGCTGCACTAGGCAAAACCCCTATCGTAGTCCGCGACTGTCCCGGTTTCCTCGTCAACCGGATCTTGACGGCGTATCTCCTCGGCGGCTTCCGTGCCATGCGCGAAGGAGCTGATTTCAGGGTCATGGACCAAGTGATGGAGTCTTTCGGCTGGCCGATGGGGCCGGCATATCTACAGGACGTGATCGGTCTCGATACCTTGTTGCGGGTCGTGGAGGTGATCTCGGCAGGCTATCCGCGACGTATGGCTTTCGACTTTCCGATAGCCCCCGGCCTGCTCCTTGAGTCAGGCCGCCTTGGGCAGAAAGGCGGTACCGGCTACTACCGGTATGAGGCTGATCCGAAAGGTAAGCCGAAGAAGCTCCCCGATGCCGAGGCCTGTGCGCTGCTCGCCTCGCTTCAGGCTCCCGGGGCGCGGCCGCTCGAAGCGCAGGAGATCATCGACCGGCTGATGCTGCCGATGATCATCGAGGCATCGCTGTGTCTCGAGCAAGGCGTCGCCGACTCGCCCGAAGAGATCGATCTTGCCCTGGTTCTTGGGCTCGGGTTCCCACGCTACGCCGGAGGGCCTCTGAAGTATGCCGACTGGCTGGGGCTGAAGCGTGTGCTCGAGCGGTGTGATGCTTACGCATCGCTGGGGTCCCTCTATGCGCCCACCGAGCGCATGCGGTCGATGGCGCGGGCGGGGGAACGCTACTTCAGCTGAAAAGTGGCTTTGCGTCCTTCGCCCGACGGCGATCGGACGGTGAGACCGGAGAGATTGATGTCGAACACTGAGATTTTCGTCGTCGCCGCCGCCCGTACCGCCATCGGCAGTTTCGGCGGCGCGCTCAAGGACGTTCCCCTCTCGGACCTTGCCGCCATCGTGGTGCGCGCGGCCTTGGAGCGCTCGGGCGTGGCACCGGGTCAGGTCGGCCACGTCGTGATGGGCAATGTCATTCCGACTGAGCCACGGGACGCGTATCTTGGCCGCATTGCAGCGATGAGCGCGGGAATCCCCAAGGAAACC
>JAJZLX010000311.1 GCA_021850555.1 Pseudomonadota bacterium
ACCTGCGCGAGGCGGGCGCCGAGGCCATCGAGCTCGTGATGTGGCTGCTGATGCGCGGGGCGCTCGGGCCGAGGGTGGAGGAGGTCTACCGCTTCTACCACATCCCGGCGTCCTCGACGGCGGTGGGGAATATCATTCTGGAAAGCCGCTGACCGCCGATGACTCAATCCTGAAGGAGAGCACATGGCCCAGACCCTCAATCTCGCGCTGGCCGGCGCCGGCGCTTTCGGTATCAAGCACCTGGACGCGCTGCGCAACATCCCGGACGTGCGTGTCGTTTCGCTGGTCGGGCGCACCCTGCAGCCCACGAAAGAGGTGGCGGCGCGCTACGGCATCACCCACGTGACGACAGAGCTGCAGGAGTCCCTAGCCCGCTCCGACGTCGATGCGGTGATCCTGTGCACGCCGACGCAGATCCACGCCATTGGAGCCATTGCCTGCCTGGAGGCCGGCAAGCATGTGCAAGTGGAGATTCCACTCGCCGACAGCCTGGTGGACGCGGAGAAAGTGGCGAGGGCTCAAAAGGCCGCCGGCAAGCTCGCCATGGTCGGACACACCCGCCGTTTCAACCCGAGCCACCAGTGGGTGCACAGGAAGATCGTCGCCGGTGAGCTCAACGTCCAGCAGATGGACGTGCAGACCTATTTCTTCCGCCGCAAGAACATCAATGCGCTCGGCCAGCCGCGCTCCTGGACCGATCATCTGCTCTGGCACCACGCCGCACATACGGTCGATCTGTTCGCCTACCAGAGCGGAGAGATCGTGGCGGCGAACGCCCTGCAAGGCCCCATCCATCCCGAGCTCGGCATCGCCATGGACATGTCCATCCAGCTGAAGAGCCGCACGGGCGCGATCTGCACGCTGTCGCTGTCATTCAACAACGATGGGCCGCTCGGCACCTTTTTCCGCTACATCTGCGACAACGGCACCTACATCGCCCGCTACGATGATCTCATCGACGGCAAGGAGAACAATATCGACGTGTCCAAGGTCGATGTGTCGATGAACGGTATCGAGCTTCAGGACCGGGAATTCGTGGCCGCCATCCGCGAAGGACGCGAGCCCAACGCGAGCGTAGCCCAGGTGCTGCCGTGCTACCGCGTGCTCGCGCAGCTGGAGCGGCAGCTCGGACAGACGATCGCCTGAAAAAAGGCGGGCTTCCCCGCGATCGGCGAGTTGCGCTGATTTGCCCGGCAGGCCTCCCGCGGGCAGACGGAAGTCTGCCCCGGTGCGCCGCGGAGCAGGGCGGGCCCAGCGAGCGACGCGGCGCAGTGGCCCATGCGGCTCGCGCGAGGACATTGGGGGAAAATCCGCCCGCGGGCACTTTCTGGTCGAGGCGTCTTCGACCGGCCCGCAAACGCTGCGGGCTACAGCAGCCTCTGAGCCGCGTCGAGCCAGGCACGCTGGGTGCGACGGTAGTGCGGCGGCGCGACGCGGGCCTGGTCCAGGAGATCTTGCGCCACCTTGCGCGCCTCGTCCCGCTGTCCTTGCCGATCGAGCAGTTGTGCGTAGCGCACGGCGGCCTCGGCGCCCGGGTAGGCGTGCGCAAGGGCGCGATATTCTTCCAGGGCCCTTGCGAGGCTGCCTTCGGCTTCGAGGGAGCGGGCGTAGAGGAGGTGCCGCTCCGGCGACTGGAAGTCGGGATTGCGGCGGACGAGCTCCTCCAGCGTCGCTCGCGCCGCGGATGCCTCGCCGTTGCCGAACTGCGCGTGCGCGAGCCCCAGCATGAGGTTGGGATCATGCTCGTACAGGCCGGTCAGGGTCTGCCGGTATTGCATGATCGCCTCGGCATAGCGGCCGTGGCGGGTGAGCTCCTCGGCGTAGCGCTGGCGGCTCGCCACGTTGCCGATGAGCTCGGCTTCGCTCGCAAAGCGGCGCAGGTCCCCGAACGGGTCCATGGCCTTCTTCAGGCCGCGCGCGGTGCTGCGCGCGGTGTGGCTGCGGAACAGCTCCGGGAGGATTTCCACCGCCACGTAGGCCAGGGCGCCGATCATCGGCAGGAACAACATCACCCAGACCCAGATCCAGTTGCGGCCCGTCTTCATGCAGTGGACGATGAGCCCGAGCGAGAGGATATAGGGGAGGGCGGCGTACAGCAGATACGTCATGGCGCGCATCCTACCGCATTGCCGCTCAGGTCCAAGGCGCCCGTTCCCGCAAAGCGGCGTAGCGCCCGAACGAAGCCCGCCGCGATACTGCTATTCTCGCGGCATGAGACAACCGGTGAGCGGTATCCGGCTCGGGGTGATGGGATTTGCAATTTCTCTCGGCTTGACGCCGGTGCTGCATGCCGCGCCCCGCGCACAACGGACTCAGGTGCTGCGGACCGTGGTGTACGTCTTTGCGCCGGCGGGGGCGCCTTCGAGACCGCCCGGGACACCGGGATCCGGCCCCGCCGGCGCCGGCTCACCAGGCAGCCCGCAGCGCTTCGCTTCCACCGGCGCACGCCCGCCACGATACCGGATCGGCCTGGTGCTCTCGGGCGGCGGGGCGCGCGGTATTGCGCACATCGGCGTGCTCCGGGTGCTGCAGAAGCTTCGGGTGCCGATCTACGCCATTGCCGGCACGAGCATGGGGGCCGTCGTGGGGGGGCTGTACGCGAGCGGCCTGACGGCGAAGCAGATCGAAGCGGTGGTGAAATCGCTCAATTGGCAGGAGGCCTTTCGCGACCAGCCGCCGCGCCAGGATCTGTCGCTGCGCCGCAAGGAGGAGGACGAGAACTTCCTGGTGCATTTCCCGATCGGCGTCAAGGGCTGGCATCTGGTGCTGCCGCAGGGATTGATCGAGGGACAGAGCCTCACCGAGATCCTGCGCCGCCTGACGCTGCCGGTGGCGCGAATTACGAATTTCAACGACTTGCCGACCCCCTTTCGGGCGGTCGCCACGGATCTGGAGACCGGCCAGGAGGTGGTCATGGATTCGGGCGATCTGACCAGCGCCATGCGCGCCAGCATGTCCGCTCCGGGGGTATTTGCGCCCGTACCACGCGGTGGCCGGCTGCTTGTCGACGGCGGGCTCACGGATAACGTTCCGGTGGATGTGGCCCGGGCGATGGGGGTGAACGTATTGATCGTCGTGGACGTGAGTACTCGGCTGCGACCCCGTAACAAGCTCAATGGCGTCGCATCCGTGTCGGCCCAGGCGCTGACGATCCTGATGGAGCGCAAGTCCAAGGAGGAACTCGCCTCGCTCACACCCCGCGATGTGCTCATCCGCCCGGCGCTCGACGGGATATCCTCGTTCGATTTCGGCGATGTGAACCGCTTGGTCGCAATCGGAGAAGCCGCGGCGTGGAAGATGCGCAAGCGGCTCTCGGCCTTCTCGGTGAGTCCGGCGCAATACCGGCGCTATGAGCGGCGCCGCGCGAGCCTGCGCCGGCCGCCGCCGCGGATCGAGTTCGTGAAGGTCCAGACGGGCTCGAAGCAGTTCTCGGCGCCGATCGAGAGGCTCTTCGGCGACATGGTCGGCAAACGCCTCAATCCCAATGCGATCGCCCGCCGCATCACTACGCTCTATGGGCAAGGCGGGCTCGATACGCTCGATTACCGCGTGGTGCGCCGCAACGGGCGATATGGGCTGCTCATCGATGCGCGCGGCGCCTCGATCGGCCCAAATTACATGCGCTTCGGCTTGAGTCTGCGGGATGACTTCTCCGGGGACGCCACCTACGAGGCGGCGGCCCGCTATGTGATGTCCGAGATCACCCGCTCGGGGGGGGAATGGGTCACGGACGGGGAGATCGGTCAGACATCGCGGCTCGCTACCGAGGTGTACCTGCCGTTTTCCAAATTCTCGGGCTGGTTCGTGATGCCGCAGGTGTCTGTCGAGGCGAGCGATCTGCCATATTTCATCGGCCAGAGCATGCGAGCGGTGTACCGGGCGCACGTGTTCCGTTACGGCCTGGATCTCGGCAAGCAGTTCAGCGACTGGGGCGAGGTGCGCGCCGGAGCGTACCGCGAGGAAGGCCATACGCGGTTGACCGTCGGCGACCCGGGTGATCCGCTGCTGCCTTTCCCGGCGCAGCAGGCCTTCGGCTCTCTCACCTATTTCGTGCGCTTCAGCTACGATACGCTCGACAACATCAACTTTCCGCACTCCGGCGAGCAGGCGAAGCTGCAGTGGAGCAGCGCGCACCAGGTGATCGGGCCGCAGTCGAGCTACAACCGGGTGACGTTCGATTTTCTGGCGGCTCACACCTGGCGGGACCGCAATACCGTGGCGTTCTCGGTCTCGGGCGGAAGCCTGCTCAACCGTGCCACCGATTTACGCATGGAATTCCCGCTCGGCGGCTTTCTCAATCTGTCGGGGCTGAAGCAATACTCACTGTACGGTCCGCACTACGGCATCGCGCGCCTGCTGCTGTACCGCAAGATCGATCGCGGCGGGCCAGGCTATCTCGACATGCCGGTGTATCTGGGCATGTCGCTGGAGGCGGGCAACGTCTGGCGCAACTTGAGCGACATCCGCTGGAACACGATGCACAAGGACGCGAGCGTGTTCTTCGGACTGGATACGTTCCTGGGGCCGGTTTACCTCGGCAGCGGCTTCGATGACCACGGCCAGCAGTCGTTCTACCTGTTCCTCGGCAGAACGTTTTAGCAAGGCGTCCCTCACGCTGAGGGCGACCCCGGGGGATGAAGATTGCGCCCTGGACTTGCGCGAAGCCCGCACGGCGCAGCGCACTGCGAGCGTTGAGCAAAAACCATGCGCAGCCGCTTCGGCGCCGGGCGAGGCCTGAGCTGGGCCGGGCAGGCAAGCCCGGATCTGAAGCGCCCCAGGCTAGAGTCCGCGGCTCTCGACCAGGTTCTCGACCTTCTCGAAAATCAGGGCGGGCTTGTCGCCCGAGCGGGAATACTCGTGACGCCGGCTCATCTCCCCAAGTGCGGCGTCGCGCTCATCAGAGGTGGCGTACCAATGCACGCGGTTCCACTCGGGGCCGAGGAGCTTGCGGAACGGGTCGCCCGGCGGCAGGCTGACACGCACGCCATACGGCCGCTGATGCTCGATCGGGGGCGTCTTGAGGTTCTGTGGCTGGCTGATTCCCATGGCGGGCGAAGCTTAAGGTGCGAGCCCTCGCAGGCGCAAGCCGCTATCATGCTCGGGGAGCCTCCGTCGCGGGTGCGCGGGGTCAATCCGAGGCTCCTCAGGAGGTTCGCCCCATGGCGTCGCAGAACAAGTCCATCCTGCCAACCGCCGCCGAGGCGCTGCCCGGCCGCGATATCCCGCTCGAGGTGGCGCAGCTCCACTACGTCAACGGCCACCGCATCATGCCGCCCTTCCCGGCGGGGCTGCATGAGGCCGTGTTCGGCCTGGGCTGTTTCTGGGGCGCGGAACGGCTGTACTGGCAGCTGCCGGGCGTCCATTCCACGGCTGTCGGGTATGCGGGTGGTTTCACGCCCAACCCGACCTACCGGGAAGTCTGCACGGGGCTCACGGGACATGCCGAGGTGGTCCGCGTGATCTTCGACCCTGACAGGATCGCCTATGGAGACCTGCTCAAGGCGTTCTGGGAGTCCCACGACCCCACGCAGGGCATGCGCCAGGGAGGGGATGTGGGGACTCAGTACCGCTCGGTCATCCATTTCTTCGACGAGGCGCAGCAGCGCGCCGCGCAAGCCTCCAGAACGGCCTACCAGGCACGGCTCACGGCCGCCGGCCGCGGCGCCATCACGACCGAGATCCAGCCCGCGTGCGCGTTCTACTATGCCGAGGACTACCACCAGCAGTACCTGGCGAAGAACCCGGACGGGTATTGCGGCCTCGGCGGCTGCGGAGTCGCCTATTCCAATGCCGTTTGATCGGCCGGATGCGGCCCGTCGGCCGCAGCGGAGGTGCCTGTGCGCATTCTCGTGATGTGCTTGTTGTCGCTGCACGCGCTCTCCGGGGTGTTCTGGGCCGGCTCGACACTCGCCCTGACACACTCGTTCTTCGAGCTGACGCCGAAATTGTTTCGGGCGCAGATGTGGGCGGCGGCGTTGACGGTCGGGGCAGGCCTCGCGCTCTGGGGCATCGCGATCCGGGGCTCGAGCGGCCCGATGGCGAGGACGTTGGCGATCGGGGCGCTTTGTGCCGTTGCCGCAGCGGTGGTGCAGGGTGCGATGCGCCGCTCGCCGGTGGTTTCACAACGGATTGCCGCGATATTGCTGTCGGTCACGGTGGTCTGCATGGTGGTCTCCCCGTACGTGACCTGAGCCTGCCTGAGGCCTGTCGTGGCGGCTCCGACCCGCCCCGGGCTGGGCCTTCAACCCGAAGGGGGCAACCTGAACGATCACCGCCCGTTGAGGTCTATCGCGATGCACCCTGACCGGGATCTGGAGATAGCCGTCATGCGTATAGCCGCTTTCCGTCGATCGGCCATGGTGGCGCTGGCCGGCGCGCTGCTGTCCTTGCCCGCCTGGGCCGCACCGGCCGGCGGGGTGGCTCGCGTGCCGGCGGTCTGGGTCCCGAGGCACATCCAATTCGTCTACATGGGGTTCACGACGCACTACTCCTGTGACGGCCTGCGCGAGAAGATCCGGCACATGCTCTGGAAACTCGGCGCGCGGCATCTCAAGGTCCGCGAAGAGCCCTGCTCGAGCCCCATGGGAAGGCCCAGCCCCTTCCCCGGGGTGAGGGTGAGGATGCAAGTGCTGGTGCCGGCCGCCCAGGCTGGGAAAGCCGGAAGATCAGCCCCGCGGGTGCAGGCGCATTGGCATACCGTCGTGCTGGCACCCTCCAACACCGATTTCGACGAGGGCGGCAACTGCGAGCTGATCGGGCAATTCAAACGCAGCTTCCTGCCCCTGTTCGCGACCCGCAATATCCGCTACCACACCACCTGCATCCCGCACCAGGTCATGCTCGGCACCTACCTCAGCACTGAAGTGCTGGTGCCGGACCGCCCGCCCGCCAAGCACTCCTAGGCGGCGGCACGCCGGCGGTTGATGTCGGGAAGGAAGCCGGCGAGCAGGCCGATGATCGGCAGCCACGCGCAGATCTGATAAACGAAGTTGATGCCGAGCGAGTCGGCAAGCTGGCCGAGCACAGCCGCTCCGATCCCGCCCATCCCGAAGGCGAGTCCGAAGAACAGGCCTGCCACTGTGCCGGTGCGGCCGGGCAGCAGTTCCTGCGCGTAGACGACGATGGCCGGGAACGCCGAGGCCAGGATCATCCCGATGGGCACCGTCAGCACACCCGTCCAGAACAGATTCGCGTGCGGCAGCAGCAGGGTGAATGGCAGCACGCCGACGATAGAGCCCCAGATCACGTACTTGCGCCCGAATCTGTCCCCGAGCGGCCCGCCAAGCAGGGTGCCCGCCGCTACCGAGCCCAGAAACACGAACAGATGGATCTGCGCGCTCTGTACCGACACGTGGAAGCGGCTGATCAGATAGAGCGTGTAGTAGCTGGTGAGGCTCGCCAAGTAGAAATACTTCGAGAAAACGAGCGCAAGCAGTACGAGCATCGCCACAGTGACATGCTTGCGGGAGTGTGCGGCGGGCGCGCGCGCGCAAATACGGGGCTCGAGGCGCGCCAGCCCTTGGGTGCGATACCAGTGCCCCACTTGCAGCAATATGAACATGCCG
This sequence comes from Pseudomonadota bacterium, assembly GCA_021850555.1. Next base: position 7,566 of record JAJZLX010000311.1, read on the forward strand.
GCGAGGGCCGCGAAGGAGAACCACAGGACGCTCGACTGCCCGTAGGGCAGTACGATGAAGGCGGCGAGCAGCGGTCCGATGGAGGAGCCGAGGTTGCCGCCGACCTGGAACACCGACTGGGCGAGACCGTGGCGGCCCCCGGAGGCCATGCGCGCCACGCGAGAGGATTCAGGGTGGAACACCGAGGAGCCGGTACCGATCAGAGCGGCCGCGCACAGCAGCAGGGGGTAGCTGTGCGCATAGGCGAGCAGCGCCAGGCCGGTGAGGGTGAAGGTCATGCCGGTGGAGAGCGAATAGGGCCGGGGACGCGCGTCGGTGTAGCGGCCGATCAGCGGTTGCAGGATGGAGGCCGTGATCTGGTAGGCGAAGGTCACGATCCCGATCTGCCCGAAGGACAGGCCGTAGCGGTCCTTGAGCATGGGATACAGCGCCGGCAGCAGCGACTGCATCATATCGTTGAGCAGATGGCTGAAGCTGATCGCGGCGAGCACCGCGAACGCGGTCTGGCTGGCGGCGCGCGTGCCGTCGCCGGCAACGGTGTCGTTCAAGATGTCTCCCGCAACTCCCCGCGGGTACTGTGCCGCATCCGCCCAATGCCGGCATCTCCCCTTGGGGGGTGCCCGGGCGCGCAGAGCACGGCGCGCGGCGGGCGAGGCCGCACAATGCCCGGATTCAGCGCGTCATGCCGGACTATTGCGGCGGGTTGCTGCCGGGGTTCTGATCCTGGAGGGGGAACGCCTGGGCCGCCGGCGTATTCGGTTGCGCCGGCTCCGGCCCCGGCGCGGCGGCGGCCCGGGGCGGCGCCGCTGCAGGGGAGGGGGAGGAAGGTGCCGCCTCGGCGCCCGAGGCCACCGCGACCGCATTCAGGAAGCGCTGCGCGGCAAAATCGTCGGTGCCCACCGCGCCGGAAAGGATGTCCGAGGCGCGGACCTTAGGCTGGCGGTAGAAGCTCGCGTCCGCTCCGTTGTCGACCGTGATCTCCGCACCGTGGATCGAAATGCCCGCAAACAGTCCCTGGTTGTGCGAGTAGGAGTACACGGCGGCGTTGAAGGTCTGGACGGTGGAGGCGGAAGCCTCCCGGCCGACGGGACCGGCCGCCACGGAAGCGCCCGCTCCCAGCGTGAGCTTGCCGCCCTGGATGCCGGCGACACCCTTGCGCGAGGTGAACACCAGCACGAGGTCGGTCTTCTGCACACCCCACTGGAAGCCGAAGCTGCCGCCGGTGAGGGTGATGAACACCGGATCGGAGAACTGCCCGTCGGGCTTGCGAACGACCAGGACCCCGTGTCCTCGCTGCCCGCCGAAGAAGAAGGCGACCTTTGTGAGGCCCGGGATCACCGCGATGCCGTAGGCGCGCTGCAGCAGCCAGGTGGGGATGCCCTGGTCGTGCGTGCCCTGCAGATCGCTGAGCACCTGGGTGGCAAGCAGGAGCCGGCCTTCCTGACGGGCCTGGGCGTGTGCGGCGACCGACGCGAATGCGATCAAAATGCCGGTCAATGCCGTGAGCAAGCGAGAGCGAATGTGCATAACAGGGGCCTCCAATGCGTGAAGCTTACCGCAGTGCATGGCAATGCGGGAGTTATGGTGTCCGTTCAGCGGCCGTTCAGCGCGCGTTCAACGTGGGGCGGCGCGGTGCGGCCGGTCCGTCACGAGTCCGCGGGCTCGTGAGCGCCGAGTTGCTCGAGCTCGGGCCCTGTCAGGCGGAAGGTGCGCCACTCCTCGAGCGGGCGGGCGCCGAGGCTCTCGTAGAAGGCGATGGCAGGCGCGTTCCAGTCGAGCACCGCCCATTCCAACCGGGCGCAGCGCCGCTCGAGGGCCGTGCGGGCGAGCCAGGCAAGGAGCTTGCGCCCGATTCCCCGGCCGCGCATCTCCGGCCGCACGTACAGATCCTCCAGGTAGATGCCCGGACGGCCCTTGAAGGTCGAGAAGTTGTGGAAGAACAGCGCGAAGCCCACCGGGTTCGGCCCGAGGCAGGCGAATATCACCTCGGCATGGCGGGGCTCGCCGAACAGCGTATCGCGCAGGTCCTGCTCCGTGGCGAGGACCTCGTGCTCCAGGCGCTCATAGCGGGCCAGCTCGCGGATGAAGGCGAGCACCTGCGGGATGTCATCGCCGATGATCGGGCGGATGGTGATGTCTGTGCTCATGAGGCGGGTCCGGGAGGGCTCAGGCTGTGCTCTGCAATCCCTGCGCGATGCCGGTCAGGCTGGCAAGCAGCGCCTCGAACAGGCCGCGGTCGGCGCAGTCCCCGGCGCGCCAGCGCGCCAGCAGGTCCACCTGCATCAGGTTCATCGGGTCGATGTAGGGGTTGCGCAGCCGGATGGCGCGCTGGAGCATCGGGTCGCCGTCGAGCAGCTCCGTGGCATCCTTCAGCCACAGCACCTGCTCGCGGGTGCGCTCGTACTCGGCGCGGATCGTCTCGGCGAAGTGGCGCATCCCCTCGGGTACCAACACGTTGTAGGCGGAGGCGATCTCCAGGTCCGCGCGCGCCAGCATGGCCTCGATGTCGTTCACGAGATTGCGCAGGAAGTGCCATTGGGCGTACGCCTCGCGCAGCCGTGACGCCCCGTGCCGCTCGATCGCCGCGGCGATGCCGGCGCCTGCGCCGTACCAGCCAGGCAGCATGTGCCGGGTCTGGGTCCAGGCGAACACCCATGGAACAGGCAGCAGTCCGGCAAGCCCCGAGCCTTCCTGCCGGTGCACCGTGCGTGAGCCGACCTGCATCCGCTCGATGACGTCGATCGGGGTCACTGCGCGGAAGAAATCGTGGAATCCGCGCTCGCCGTACACCAGGCGCCGGTAGGCCTCGCGGCTGGCCGCAGCGAGCGTCGCGGCGCACTCCTGATGGGCCGCGGGGGTCGCCGGCGCGTTGCGCTCGGCCATGGCGAGGCTCAATGCGTTGAACGCCCGCTCCAGGGTGCGCATCGCGAGCGGCCGCAGGCCGTAGCCCTGCTTGATGGTCTCGCCCTGCTCGCGCAGGCGCAGCACACCGTTCACGGCGCCCGCGGGCGCGGACTTCAGCACGGCGTCGATGCGGCCGCCGCCGCGGGCGGTGCTGCCACCACGGACGTGCATGATGGCGTAGCGGTACCCGGTCGATCCGATGGTTTCGGCGAGCGCGGTCTGCGCCTGGTGAATCGCCAGCCGCGAAGCGCACGGACCCGCTTCCTTGTTGCTGTCGGAGTAGCCGATCAGCACGCCCTGACAGAGGTTGCGGGCCTCGATGTGCCGGCGGTAGGCCGGCTCGGCGAGCAGCGCGCGCAGGATCTCCCCCGAGCTCTCCAGCGCGGCGAGCGACTCGAACTGCGGCGCGATGTCGAGCGTGACCTGGTTGGTGTTCTTGTCGTAGACCGACGCCCAGCGGGCAAGCAGCAACGCCGCCAGCACGTCGTCGGGGCCCTTCGCGCCACTGACGATGAAATAGCCGACGGCCCGCGGTCCGTAGCGATGGCGGATCTGCGCAAAGGTCTCGAAGACCGCCAGGTTGCGCTTGCCGAGGGCATCGAGCTCGACACGCGGACCGGCATCCTTGTTCAGGGCGTCGGCGAGCAGCCGGGTGCGCTCGGCGCCGGTGCGATCAGGCCAGGCGGGATCGTCGCCGCCCTGGGAGATGATGCGGTGCAGCACCGCTGCGTGCTGGCGCACGTCGAGGCTCGCCAGATGGAAACCGAACGTGTCGATGCGGCGCAGGAGCCTGCGGATATGGAACAGCCCGGCATGCTCGCCCTTGCCGGCGAGCAGGCTCTCGGCGATGAGCTGCACGTCGTCGCGAAATTGCCGCGCATCGTCATAGCCGTTGGCCCGCCCTTCATAGGTGTAACGCAGCCGCTTGGCAAGTTGCATCAGGAACAGCCGGTATGGCATGCGCTCGCGTCGCGCGGGCGTGGCGGCGCGAGCTCCCGGAGCGAGCCGCATGTAATCCTCGATGCGCTGGGCGAGCTTCGCCGAGATGCTCGTTCGCTCCTCGCTCTGCGAGAGACGCTCGGCGAGCCGCTGGCATTCCTCGAAGTAGGCATTGAGGATGAGTTGCTGTTGGCGGGCGAAGGTCTCGCGGATGGTCTTGGCGTGCACGTCGGGGTTGCTGTCCATGTCCCCGCCGACCCAGGAGCCGAAGCGCACGATGCAGGGCAGATCGATCGAGTCGGCCGGCACGGAGTAGATCTCGCCGATCGCCTGGGAGATCTCCTCGTAGAACGCCGGCACCACGCGGTAGAGGATCTCGACCAAGTGGAAAAGGATCTGCTCGCGCTCATCTCCCACGGACAGCTGCGTGCGCGGCACGTCCTCGGTTTGCCAGGCGGTGGTGAGCTCGAAGCGGATGCCGTTCCAGAGTCTGCCGGATTCCTGCGCCGTCAGTCCCGGCCCAAGCCGCAGCAGGCGCTCGGCCACCCGCTGCTGCTTGCGCAGAAGCGTCCGGCGGGTCGCCGCCAGGGCGTGCGCGGCGAACACCGGCTCGATGCGCAGGCCACCGATGAGGGAGAGCGTCTCCTCGAGGGCGACACCTGTGGATTTCAGCTGTGCGATGGCGCTTCTTACCCCGCCAGGCTGGGGATGGTCGGTGCTGCGGAAGTATTCGCGGCGGCGGCGGACACGGTGGACGTTCTCGGCGAGATTCACCGTCCTGAACCACATGGAGAAAGCGCGCACCAGATCGCGTGCCAGCTCGGGGGGGCGGTCCCTCACCGATGCGGCGAGCTCGAGCCGGGCCTGCTCGTCGCCTTCGCGGCGAGCAATGGCCGCGCGGCGGTCGAGCTCGACCAGATCGAACAGCGGCTGACCGCCCTGCTCGCGCAGGATCTCCCCGATCAGCTCGCCGAGGGCGTGAACGTCTTCCCGCAGCGCCGCGTGCTCCGGGGGAAATTGGATGTCGCTGCGGATCACGAGCGCCGCATTGTATATTACGGGCACCCGTTCCAGGGGCCCGCGTCCGGCCCGGCCATCCCGGCCGGTCGCTTGCCGCCGGGACGGCGGCGGCTCACCCGGCCAGAAGGATCGCCTCGGCCCGCTCCAGCTCCTCGGGCAGCCCATAGAGCACCACGACGTCCCCGTCGCGAAGCACAGTGTCGCCGGCGGGCTCCCGTCCCAGGATGCCGTGGCGGCGCACACCGGTGAAGACAACCTCCGCGCCCCGATTTCGCACCTCGCCGAGCGTCCGTCCCACGGCCCAGGCCCCGGGTGGCACCACTACCGACTTGATCTCCTCGCGGAATTCGTGGGAATCATCGAGCGGGCGTGCGTCGGGGCGGCGGACGATGTTTCTCAGCACGGAATAACGGTGGGCTCGGATATCGCCGATGGTGCGTACGACACGTGAGACCGGCACTTGCAGCAGCATCAGCACGTGCGAGACCAGCATCAGGCTCGCCTCGAACGTCTCGGGAACCACATCCGTGGCGCCGGCTTCCTGCAGGTCCTTGATCCGCGCATCGTCCTGGGTGCGCACGAGCACGGGTACGTCGGGGCGCTCGCTGCGCACGGTGCGCAGGACGCCAATGGCCGTGGCCGGATCGGAAAAGCTGATGACGACGGCGGTGGCCGTGTCGAGGCCCGCGCGGGCGAGGATCTGCTCGTCGGAGGAATCGCCGAAGATGACCGGATCGCCCGCCTGGCGCGCCGCGGCAATGCGCGCCGGGTCCAGATCGAGCGCGATGTATTCGAATCCCTGGGATTCGAGCACTCGGGCCACGTTCTGGCCGACCCGACCGAATCCGCAGAGGATCACGTGCTCGCGCCGCCCGATCTCGCCTGTCGCCTCCCCCTCCCGCTCCAGGGCGGTCCGTGGCGGACCTTTCTCCCGCAGAAGGAACCGCGCGATTCGCTTGTTGTGATTGAGGATGAGCGGGCTCAGCACCATGGACAGCACCAGCGAGAGCAGCAGCGGCTGGCCGAGGGGCGGGGGAATCAGCCTGCTTGCGACCGCGACGCTTCCCAACGCCACGCCGAACTCACCGCCGATGGAAATGACCAGTCCCGTGCGCAATGCCTTGAACGACGAATGAGCGAACGGGCGGCTCACCAGCGCCGCGACCGCCGCCTTCAAAACCACGATGGCGGCGAGGAACGCGAGCACCCGGCCGGGGTCGCCGGCGAGCCGGTGCACATCGAGGAGCATGCCGACCGACACGAAGAACAGGCCGAGCAGGATGTCGCGGAATGGGCGGATGACCGATTCGAGCTGATGGCGGTACTCGGTCTCGGCCAGCATCATGCCGGCGAGGAAGGCGCCGAGGCCGGCCGACAGGTGCGTCAGGCGCGAGACCCAGGCGGCGCCGAGCACCACCAGGAGCGCCGCGAGCGTGAACAGCTCACGCAGCCGGCTGTGGGCGATCTCGTGAAACAGCGGCCGCAGCAGCCAGCGCCCAGCGGCCAGAACTGCCGCGATGGCGAGCACGCCGAGTGCGGCGGCGATCAGCGCATCGCGCAGACTCGAGTGGTTCGCGGCAGGTTCGAGCGCTGAGGTGAGCGCCAGGAAGGGCACGAAGGCGAGGTCCTGGAACAGCAGCATGCTGAAGGCGAGCCGCCCGTGGGTGCGGTTGAGCTCGGCGCGCTCGGTGAGCTGGTGCAGGAGAATGGCGGTGGAGCTCATGGCAATCGCGCCACCGGCCACCACCGCCGCAGGCCAGGCGATGCCGGCGAGCCTCGCGAGCGCCGCGAATACCGCGGTCGTGGCGATCACCTGCAGGGCCCCGAGACCGAAGACCTCCCGGCGCATGGCAATCAGGCGCGGCAGAGCAAAGTCGAGCCCGAGCGTGAACAGCAGGAAAGCGACGCCCAGCTCGGCAAGCAGGCGGACCGTGGCCGAGCCGGCCACGATTGCGAGGGCATGGGGGCCGAAGGTCAGGCCCACCACGAGGTAGGCGACCGCCGTCGGCAGGGCCAGCCGGCGAGCGATCGTCACCAGCAGTACCGCTGCGGCGAGCAGGACGAGCACCTGGGTCAGCGGCTGCATGACCTCGATTGTAGTTGCAGTCGCTCAAACGAAAGAGCCCCGCGCGGGGCGGGGCTCTTCGGGCATCCAGCCTCGAGAGGGCCGGATCAGGCCTTCTTCTTGCCCTTCATGGGCCTATGCATCTTCATCGTCTTGTGGCTGGCCTTCTTGTGCCACTTGGCCTTCTTGTGCCAGGCGGTCTTTTTGTGCCAGGTGGCCTTCTTGGCCCACTTCTTGTGCATCACCTTATGCGTCATCTTCTTGTGCACGACATGGTGCTTGGCGGTCTGAGCCGGAGCGGCGACGGCCGCGACAGGGGCAACGGCCAGCGAGCCAGCGACCAGCAGCGCACCGAGGACGGGGACGAGCTTCTTGAACATCGACATCTCCAAAGGGGGAACCGGGCGGTTTCAGAATTGCCCCGGGCGCACGGCCCCGGAACGGCCCGAATTATCCCAGGAAGAATGCCGCGCAAGCCTTGGATGAATAGAACGTAATCTTCAGGTCTGCTCAATGTCCCTGAAAAGCGACAAGGCTGCGGACCGGTACGCCCAGCGCTTCCAGCCGGCGTGCGCCGCCGAGCTCCGGCAGGTCGATGACGAAGCAGGCGGCGAGGATTTCGGCCCCGAGGGAGCGCAGCAGCCTCACGGCCGCCTCGGCGGTACCGCCGGTGGCGATCAGATCGTCGATCAGGATGATGCGCTCGCCCGCGGCGAGCGCATCGCGGTGCATTTCCATCTCATCGATGCCGTACTCCAGCGAGTAGGCCACGCGCACCGTCTCATGCGGCAACTTGCCTTTCTTGCGGATCGGTACGAAGCCCGACGCAAGGCGGTGGGCCACCGCGCCGCCGAGAATGAAGCCGCGCGCCTCGATGCCGGCCACCCGCTCGATGCGCGCATTCGTCCAGGGCCGGGCCA
>JAJZLX010000740.1:0-11317 GCA_021850555.1 Pseudomonadota bacterium
AACAGCGACAGCAGCGCACCTGAGCGGCGCAGTCCCATCGTGAGCGCAGCTCCGACCGCGCCGATGAGGCTCAGCGTCACCGTTCCGAGGCTGACCGAGGCCAGGATGCCGGGCATCGCGGCTTCCGGTACACCGAGGGCCGCCCCGGCGATCGGCGCCATCAGCGCGAGCGGCAGGCCGGTGAGCAGCCAGTGCGCGGCGGTCTTGGCCACCAGCAACCCGGTCAGTGCCCGACCCGAGAGTGCGAACTGCTCGAGCGTGCCGTCCTGGGCGTCGTCACGGAACAGAAATTCGAGCGCCAACAGCGAGGACAGCAGAGCCGCCGCCCACACCACCCCGGGGGCGATGCGGCGCAGCTCGGCGAGGCTGGGGGTGACCGCCAGCGGAAAGAGCGTCGTCACGATGACGAAGAACGCCAGGGGCTGGATGAGTTGGCTCGCCTTGCGGAACGCGAGGCGAAGATCACGCTCGAGCATCAGGTGGGCCACGGCCAGTGCCGAGGGCACCGCCCTGCGTTCGGGTGCCGCGGCCGGTAGCGCGGCGGACCATGCGGTGACCTCAGACAACGCCGAGCTCCAGCGACCGCAGTGCCCGCTGCGACATCATCAGAGCATGATGTACGGCCGCCACGGCGAGCCCGCCGTCGGCGAGGTGCTCGTCGAGCAATGTTCCCACCAATCGCTGACCGTCCATATCGAGATTGGTCGTGGGCTCATCGAGGAGCCACAGCGGAACGTTCATGAGAAGCAGCCCCGCCAGCGCCACGCGCCGCTTTTGCCCGGCCGAAAGCGTATGCACCGGCCGGTCGGCCCAGCGCTCCCCGCCCACCCGCTCGAGCTTCTGATCAAGTTCCGCGCGAGTCAACCGCCGCCGCACGCCAATCCAGTAGGTGAGATTCTCCCGCGCTGTGAACTCCATTTTCAACGGCGGCTCGTGACCCAGATAAGCCATTTCCGCGTGGAAAGCCGGCAGATCCCGGCGCACGTCCTCGCCCCGCCAGTGGATGGCTCCAGCCTCCGGATAGGACAGGCCGCATATGGTCCGCAGCAGACTCGTCTTGCCCGCCCCGTTCGGCCCGGTCAATTGCAGGCACTCCCCGCCGGTGACCCTGAAACTCACGCCGCGCAGAACATGCCGCTCACCCCGCCACAGATGAATCTTCTCGCCCTCAAGCGTCGCTTCGGACATGCCGGTTGTCGGCCCGTGAAAGTCTCCAAGGGAGATAAGTCTCGCTAATTCCGCTGGATATCGCCATAGGGACAGCGCTACGGGAGGTACGTACCCCTGCGTATTGCTTCCCATGGCGTTTTACGGCACGGCGGCCCGCTTCTTCGCGGCCCCTCAGGTAGAATGGGACAACCTCCCTGCCCGGGTGGCGGAATAGGTAGACGCAAGGGACTTAACGAAATTGAGCACCCGGGGCGGAAACGCCCGGCGTGAATGGGGTCAAAGTCGGTGGAACAGCAGCACGTTGCGGTGCCTGCAATACCGAGCTAAGCCGCCGCCTCGGCGCGCGGAAAGTGTAGAGACTTGACGGCCCCTGCCTAAACCACGCGGTATACGCCGTGCGGCATGGTAAAGGTAAAGTCCAGACCCCAAATGCGCCCGTTGTTCGCAGCGGCGCGCAGCGGCGAAAGCCGTAGCGGGTACGAAAATCCCTCGGGGGCAACCCCATGCCGGTTCGAGTCCGGCCCCGGGCACCACTCAAGCGTCCGCAGCCATCCGCCAGCATCCTGACCGCTCGGAAAATCCCCTGAGAACCCGTACTTTCCGTGCGCGAGGATCCGTCACCGTCCGTTGACAGCCGAGCATACTCGGGGGTACCGTGCGCTTCAAGTTCCCCAATGTGGGTCCTTGTTCGGGGTATCAGGGGATATCTGATGAAGCTCACCGACACGAAGATCCGCACCGCCAAGCCGCGTGAGAGGCCCTACAAGCTGTTTGACGGCGGGGGGCTGTACCTTATGGTGTCCGCCCAGAAAGACGGCTCAGCGGGGCGCTACTGGCGCCTGAAGTACCGTGTGCATGGCAAGGAGAAGGTGCTGGCGATCGGGACCTACCCCGATATCAACCTGCGGGAAGCCCGGGAGGCCCGCGACGATGCCAAGAAGCTCCTGGTTCGCGGCACTGACCCCTCGGAGAAAAAGCGCAGCAGCAAGGTCATTCAGGCCGACACGTTCAGACTCGTCGCCGAGGAGTGGCTGGGACTGCAAGCAAAGAAGCTCGCCGACGTGACGCTCGAGAAAGGCCGATGGATGCTCGAGGCGTTCATCTACCCTCGCCTGGGCGACAAGCTCATCAACGAGATCAAGGCGCCGGAATTGCTGGCGGCCCTGCGCGTCATCGAGGCCAAAGGCCGACACGAGACTGCGATGCGCACCAAGCAGCGCTGCGGGCAGATCTTCCGGTACGCCATCGCGACGGGCCGAGCCGAGCGCGACATCACCGCCGACCTGCGCGGCGCGCTGGCTCCCGTACCGACGAAGAATCGAGCTGCGATCACCGACCCGGTGCGCGTCGGTGAGCTGCTGCGCGCCATCGACGGCTACGCGGGCGAACCAGCGACCGCAGCGGCTCTGAAGCTCGCCCCCCTCACCTTCGTGCGTCCCGGCGAGCTCCGCGGTGCGGAGTGGCGTGAGTTCGACCTCGAGGGCGGCGAGTGGCGCATCCCGGGCGAGCGCATGAAGGTGGGCGACGCGCACATCGTCCCCCTCTCCTCTCAGGCCGTTGGAATTCTCACCGGCCTGCAGGCGATCACCGGCAACGGCCGCTATCTGTTCCCGTCGCTGCGCTCGCGTGAGCGGCCGATGAGCGAGAACACCCTGAACGCTGCGCTGCGCCGGCTCGGGTACACCACAGACGAAATGACCGCGCACGGCTTCCGGGCAATGGCCTCGACGCTGCTCAACGAGCAGGGGGTCCCGCCCGATGTCATCGAGCTGCAGCTCGCGCGTGCGGAGCGGAACAAGGTCCGGGCCGCGTACAACCGGGCGCAGCGCCTGCCTGAGCGCCGCAAGATGATGCAGGCGTGGGCGGATTACCTCGACGGGCTGAAGGCCGGGGGCGCGAAGGTGACGCCGATCCGGCGCAAGGCATGACGCGATTCACGATCCGCAGCAATCCGCCACCGTCCGTTGACATTCGTATAGCGCACCTATACACTGCTCACCGTGATCCGCTCGTTCCGCCATGCTGGACTTGAGGCGTTCTTCCGCTCCGGCTCCAAGGCAGGGATTCAGCCGAAGCATGCGAACCGGCTGCGCAAGCAGTTGGGTTCGCTGAACCGCGCGAGCGGCGCGAACGGCATGGCCGTGCCGAGCTGGCACCTGCACCCGCTGCACGGGGACCTCAACTCAAGGGCCACTGGGCTGTCTGGGTGGATGAGAACTGGCGACTGACGTTCGCATTCGAGGCCAAGGATGCCGTCCTCGTCGATTACCGCGACTACCACTGAGGAGGACCGCCATGACCCAGATGTACAACCCCCCGCACCCCGGCGAAGTGCTGCGCGAGTGGCTTTCCGAGATCAGCGTCACTGAGGCAGCCAAGCGGCTGGGCGTGACGCGCGCGGCGCTGTCGCGCGTGCTCAATGGCGCGGCCGGCGTGAGCGCCGACATGGACTTGCGCCTGTCGAAGGCCCTCGGCACCACCCCCGGGCTCTGGTACGGCATGCAGGCCGATTACGACCTGTGGCATGCGCAGCGCCAGTTCAGGGCCAAGGTGCGCCGCATCACCACCCCGCCGGCAGAGACTGCCGACGCGGCCTGATACGATCGGATGATGCAGGCAGCACCGCACTACATCGATCTGCTCACGGACAGCGCCAACGGCGTGCCGATCGGGCGCGAGGCATAAGGCAATAGACTGGATGCGCCGCGGCTAGGGTAGCTCCCGAACGCCGGCCCCTTCACCGGCTCTGCGGCGCTCGGCAAAAATGATCCGGGTCTGCTCGTCAAGAAGAACCCGCTTGGGTGACGAGATATCGCGCACGATTGCGCGCGGGATGGGATGAGGCCAGCGGCGCGAGGGCGCCTGCGGGCGGGGCCGTCGAGACCGATGGGAGGCAGGCAGGTGGAGCTGTGGCGGCGCTCAGCCGGTTTGTGACCGCAGGCACGGCCCGTCAATGAGCACGGTGTGGCAGCGCTCGCGCAACCGACTGAGCAAGCCTTGGTCAGGGCGGGATTGCCGAGGAAGTCCTGCCGGTACGGCAGGTTCGTGCTGGGGTAATTGCGTCCGCTGTGAGTCGCAATGTTTGTGAGTTCCTGGTTTGGACCGAGGCAGGTTCGGGTTATCCCCGGCGTTCGAAGGAGTGGCGCCATGCTGTGGAATGGGAAGATTCGAAGCCTCAACCCCAGAGAGAAGGCGCACAGGGGCCTCTACCTGCTGGTGAACCCCAACGGATCGCGCCGGTGGGGTTCAAGTACTACTTCGGCGGCAAGGAACGCCGGATCTCGCTCGGCGTCTACCCCGACGTGCCGCTGAATGGAGCGAGATCGATCTGCACGCCGCCGAGTGGCCCATCCCGGCAGAGCGCTTGAAGATGCGCGAGCGGCACATCGTCCCGCTGTCCCCGCAAGCCATCGCCCCGCTCCGGGAGTTTCGCGGCGTCACCCGCAAGAGCCGATATCCTTTCCCGTCCCTGCAAAGCCGCAACAGACCGATGTCCGTGAACACGGTATACGAATGGGGACCCATGAAGGCGGGCAAGATCCTCCACCGGCTCGTCTCCCCCGAGCAGGCCGGCCTGCTGCGCCGGGCAATCGCCAACTACCGCCGGCTCAGAAAGCGCTGACGTTCCCGGGAGACTCAAACCGAGCGTCTGATCGACGCGCAGACCGACCGCCAGCGGTGAGCCGACTCAGAACGGCCGCCGGGAATTTGGTCGGAAATGCCGTCTGGGATGAGCTATGTATATGCGAATAATCATGTTCTTGCAGATTATTCCTAAGTTATTACATGGACTCTCCCGAGCATCGGCATACCGCAGCCGTGGCGCTTGACGGTCACGTCTCATCGGAGCGCGCGCCGGGACCGATCCTTCCTCAGCGTAGAATCCTGATCATGGTTCACCGATGGGCAGATGTGTGATCGAGCTCGAGCTGATCGAACCCCCGGAACAGGTGCGCCTGCCCCCCGGCGTGCGGTTGCTGCGAGGTTTTTCCCTGCCCTGGGAGGCGGCCCTGCTCGCCGACATCAACCGTGTGGTCGCCGCGGCACCCTTTCGCCACATGATCACCCCGGGCGGTCAGCGCATGTCGGCTGCGATGACCAATTGCGGCTCGGTGGGCTGGATTTCGGATCGCTCGGGCTATCGCTACGCAAGTCTTGATCCGCACACCGGCCAGCCGTGGCCTGCGCTGCCAGGCTCCTTCTCGACGCTGGCGCGCCGGGCCGCCGAGGCCGCCGGGTTCGTCGGATTCGCGCCCGATGCGTGCTTGATCAATCGCTACGCGCCTGGAACCCGCATGTCGCTGCACCAGGATCGTGACGAACAGGATCTGAACGCACCGATCGTCTCGGCTTCCCTGGGACTGCCGGCCGTATTCCTGCTCGGCGGCCTCGAGCGCAGTGCGCGCCCGGTGCGCCTCCCTCTGGCCCACGGCGACGTGATCGTCTGGGGAGGACCGGCCCGCATGATCTTTCATGGCGTGGCGCCGATCGTCGCAGGGCTTCACTCCGGACTCGGCCGCCAGCGCATCAATCTGACGCTGCGGCGCGCCTGCCCCACCTGAATCCAGGGGGGGTGCGGCCGGCCAACCAGGCCCTGGACCGCCCATACGCACAAATCGCGCGCCTGCCCGGTTGCCTCCGTCAGGGCCCTTGACCGATACTGCCGCCACACGTCGATGTGGAGGTGTGCCGTGTCCCAGTCCAAAAATACTACTGATCCGTCTCGCCGCGCCTTCCTCGCGACCGCGGCGGTTGCAGCGTCCGTAGCCGCCATCGGGCTGCGCCCGCGCGGTGCACGCGCAGCTGACACGAAACTACCGCACCTGTCCGAGGCCGACCCGCTGGCGAAGTCCCTCGGCTACCAGATGAATGCGCACAACGTCGACCGCAAGAAATTCCCCACGTATCAGCCGGGTGAACGCTGCGGAAAATGCCGCTTTTTCATGGGAACGCCCGGGCAGAAATCCGGCTATGCCGGCTGCCAAATTTTTGCCGGCTACTCGGTCGACGCTCAAGGCTGGTGCGCTTCGTTCAACGCTCGCAGCTGAGCGGCGACCTCGCCGTTCGCTGAAACGACCATGCGCCGGGGGCGCTTCAGCGCACCCGGCGGGCTCACCCACCATCACATCAAGCGGTCTCGTAGCGCCTGAGTCTGTAGAGCGCGAACGAGACCAGCCAGCCGAACAGAAACATTGCTGCGATACCGAACCCGAGCGCATCGGAATGGCCGGTGAGCGTGCGGGTGAGCCGACCGAGCGCGCCGTTTGGATGCAGATACCGGCCGATGAGCCCGAGCGTCTCGATACCCCCCACGATCACCGCCACCACAACCGACAACGTCGTGATCGACAGATTGTAATAGAGCTTGCGAATGGGCGTGATGAACGCCCAGCCGTACGCGCCCACCATCAGGATGCTGTCGGCCGTATCGATCAACGCCATGCCGGCCGAAAAGAGCGCCGGAAACACCATGATGTCCCATGGGGACAGACCTTTCGCGGCGCCGGCGGCCGATAATGCGAGCACGCCCACCTCGGTGGCCGTATCGAAGCCGAGCCCGAAGAGCAGGCCGATCCCGTACATCTGACGGCTCCGGTCGACCAGCCGGAAGGCTCTGCGCCAAAGGCGCGCCATAACACCACCGCCGACGGGCGTGTCCGAGGCGTCAGCAACCTGTGCGCCTGAACGTACCTCGTGGAGGTGTCGCCAGGTGTCAGCGAGCACTGCCACATTTACCGCTGCGATGGCGAAGAGAAACAGCGCAGACACGGACGTGCCGATCACCCCGCCGATGACCTTCAGATGGCCCAAGTGATAGCGCATCATCCCGGTCCCCAGCACGACCAGCACGGTCAGCGCCCCCACGACCGTCGAGTGTCCAAGGGAGAAGTACAGCCCGGCCGTGACCGGCCGCTGGCCCTCCTGCATCAGCTTGCGCGTCACGTTGTCGATGGCCGTGATGTGATCGGCGTCGACCGCGTGCCGCAGGCCAAAGCCATAGGCCAGCACCGCGGTGCCCAGCAACAGCACATGCTGGCGAAATGCGCCGAGTGCCCAGAGCCACACGAGTAGGTTGCAGCCGAGCAGCAGCCCGGCGAGCAGCACGACTGGGCTGTGCAGTGCGGTGAAGTTGCGGGTCGAGATCCGCATCGGCTGAATCTTTGAGCGGCGGGTCCTGCGCGTCCATACGCAGTTGCCGTCTCGACCCGCCACCGGGCGGGGAGCGCGCTAGCGGTGCATGCCTCGAGCCGGACGATGCCGCCACGGCTTGTCGATTGCCGCCCGCGCCAGAGCGCTCATCACCTTGAAGCCGTTGCGATTGGGGTGTACGCCGTCATTGGAGAGAGTGCGGCGAAAACCGCCGCTGGACGAGACCAGATGGGCGTAGTAGTTCACGAACCGCAGGCGATGCGCGCGGGCATAGCGGCCCAACCAGGCATTCAGGCGGCGGATCTCGGCGGCCGGGCGGTACTGCGGCGCCCACCAGTAGCGCTTGGAGGGCGGTATCGAGCCGAGGAGGACGTGGATGTGATTGGCGCGCGCCAGCGTCACCATCGCCTTGATATCGTCTTTGTACCACTGCGCGGTGCTCGGACCGGTGTTGCCGGCGATGTCATTCGTGCCGGCGAGGATCTGCACGATCTTCGGATGCAGCGCAATTACGTCGGGCCAGAAGCGCACCAGCATCTGTTGCGTAGTCTGGCCGCTGATACCGCGATCCACCACGCCATCGGTGAAGAACGACGGCTGCGCATCCTGCCAGAAATCGGTGATCGAGTCGCCCATGAACACCACTCGCGCCCCGTGCTTCAGCGCGGCGTTTGCGGTTCGATAGCGACACAGATCCGCCCAGTCCCGGGCGCGCTGCAGGTTCGTCGCCCTCGCCGCCCGCCCCTTCTGCCGCGCCGTTTGCGCCGGCAGCACGAAATGCGCCCCGGGCGCGAGGATCATGTGCATGAACGCCGGTCCCGGCAAGCCGCTCGGCTCCCCGGCACAGGGGTGTGCGCTCATCGCCGTGGCCGGCCCGGTTGGGGTAGCCCACGAGGTCAGCGGAAGCACCAGGGAAAAGACCGCGCCGGCGAGCAGCGCCACGCGTTGCAGCTTATCGAGTGTGTCAGTCATGTCCGTCGGTGCTCCGTCATAAGTTCATCAGGCGGGGCGGCGCCCCGGCTCCGCTGCCCGACCTCGCGCGCGGCACGAGCCGCACACACCGGTAAGCTCGACGAGGTGTCGATCGAGCACAAAGCCGAGCTGCTCGCCGAGGCGATGGGCAGCGGCCGCGACCCCCTTATCCTCGGTCTCGACCACCTGGCCGCACTCGCGACAGATCAGCAGCTGTCCCGGATGCGGTGCCTCGGGATGTTCACACAGAATGAACGAGCGTGTGGACTCCAGACGGTGCACCGCTCCCGCGGCCATCCAAAACTCGAGCGCGCGGTACACCCCCGCCGGCGTCGAGCGTCCGTCCTCCACGCGCAGTCGCTCGAGCAGCTCGTATGCCGTCAGAGCGCCGCCCTCCGCAAGCAACGCGCGTAGCACCGCACGCCGCTGGCGGGTCACACGTCGCCCGCGGGCGCGGCACACGGTCTCGAGCCGCTCGAGCGTGCGCAGCTGCGCCTCGGCTTCGGGGCGTTGGGTTGCCTTGTACATCGGCGCGGTACCGTTCATGCCACCTGCGCCAGCGCGACAGTGCCGCCACGCAGCCGTCCTGCGGCATAACACAATGCACTCAACGCACCCACGAAGAATCCCACCGGCCAGTTGGTCACGTACGCCAGTGCGATGGCGCTCCAGACGGTGGCCAGACAGATCCCGACCGCGACAGCGAGCGAGCGCCACGGCCGATCCGTGAACGCGCGCGCCGCACTGGCCGGCCCGACCATCAGGCTGAACACCAGCAGTGCGCCCACCACCGGCACGGCGATCGCGGTCGAGAGCGCCAAAATGCCCAGAAACACGAACTCGAGGGCGGCAGCGCGCGCCCCGGCCGCCGAGGCCAACTCGCTCGAGAGCGAATCCAGCAAAAGCGGCCGGGCAACCCATGCCACCAGCGCCACGGTGAGTCCACTGAAACCGGCCACGACCGCCATCTGCCTCGTGTCGATGCCGAGCAGATCGCCGAACAGCAGGCCATAGACGCTCTGTGCGTATCGGCCCGAGAGGCCAAGCAGCAGCACCCCGAGCGCCAGTGCACTGGCGAGCCACAGTGCGCTGGCGACCTCGCGCCGTCCGGCGCGCTGCAGCTGGCCGATTGCCAGCACTCCCAGCACGGCAAACCCCGCGAGGCCCCAGAACTCGTTCACCCCCATCAGGCTGGCTGCCGCCGCGCCCGGAAACGCGCCAAGAGGCAACGCGTGCGCCGCGAATGCCGCCCGGCGTGCCACCACGAAAAACCCGACGCACCCGGCTGCCACAGCCACCAGCGTGGCAACGATCCAGGCATGCAGCATGAACGCGGAGAACACCTCAATGCTCCTGGCAGCCCGAAAGCGGTGCCGTGGCAGAAGAGCCGCTGCGACGGCGTGCCACTGCGCTCGCCAACAGATAGGCGCAAACAATCAGCATGACGATGAAGAAGCTCACCGGCCAGCCACGCCCGGGCGTCCAATAGTAGCTCTGGTACGCCAGTGCAATGCCGCCCCAGGTGGCAGCAAGGCCAATGAGCACCGCCAGCGCGAGTGCGCTCGCGGGCCGACGCGCAACCTGCAGCGCCGCGGCGGCCGGTCCGATCAGCAACGCGGTCGAAAGGATGGCCCCGACCGTCATCGCCGCGAGCGACACCGCCAGGGCAAGCGCCATCGCGTGAATCCGCGCAATGGTCCTGACGCGCGCGCCCTGCGCGCGCGCCAGATCGATCGACAGCGTACTGACGAGCAGCGGCCGGAATATCAACGCACTCGCCCCCAGCGCGGCCGCGGCAACGATGAGCGCCACGGGCACGATCGAGGGCGGGATGGTGAACATCGAGCCAAACAGCACGGTGATCGCCGCGCCGCTGACGTTGCGCACCGTCATATCGAGGTAGAGCAGCAGCGCCGCCAGTCCCAGGCCCGCACCCAACACGACCCCGGTCAGCAGGTCTCGCTCGCGGGCCTCGCGTACCTGGGCCCACTCCATCACTCCGGCCGCTGCGGCGGCCATGCCCAGAAAGCCAAACAGAGGATTGATCCCGAGCAGGTAGGACGCCGAACCACCCGCGCCACTGACATCGGCAAGTGCGTGGCCGGCAAACGCCTGACGGCGCATCACGGTCGACAATCCGACCACTGCGCACACCAGCGCCGCCCCCCCGCCGACCGCAAGTGCGACCCGGACCGGCTGGTTGCACCAGAACCCGCCCATGTGCCCCCATGTGCAAATCGAGTCCATGGCGTCCTACGGCACCGTGATGGTATGAACCGGGTCGCGCTCGAGTGCGTCCCGGCTCTCAGTGCGCGCCCCGGCGGCGATCACCACCACCCGGCCGTGTACCCGCAGCACATCAACGTGGTAGCCATAGAGGCGGCTGAGCACCTCGGTGCGCACTACCTCATCGGCCTTGCCGGAGACGGCGCAGCCGTTGGCCAGATAGACGATACGGTCCACCACCGGCAGCAGCGGATTCATGTCGTGGGCCGAGAGCAGCACCGCGGCGCCGAATTCGTGCGAAAGCCGGCGCAACAGCGCAACGATCTCGGCGGTACTGCCGACGTCGAGGTTCGCAAGCGGCTCATCCAACAACAGCAGCTTCGGCCGGCGAACCAAGGCGTGGGCAAGCAGAACCCGTTGCTGCTGCCCACCCGAGAGCGTCCCGACGCGCTGCTCGGCGAATTCCTCGGCCCCGACCGCCCGCAGCATCTCCTGCACGCGCACCGCACGCGCCTTCGAGGGCAATCGCGTTCCGAAGCGTGCCCCGTCGAGCCCGAGGGCAATGACGTCCCGGGCGCGCAGCGGCAACCCCGGGTCGAGGGTGATCTTCTGCGGCACGTAGCCGATGGCTCCGGCGGGCAGATCGATCCGCCCGGCTTGCACCGGGATGAAACCGAGAATCGCCCGTAGCAACGTCGTCTTGCCCGAGCCGTTCGTGCCGATGAGCGCGCAGAACTGCTCGGCCTCGAGCCTGAAGCTGACCTCGCGCAGCACGGGCCGCTCACCGAGCGTGACAGCC
>JAJZLX010000740.1:11327-12839 GCA_021850555.1 Pseudomonadota bacterium
TCGAGCGCAACTGCTGCTTCCCCGGCGTTCATCGGCCGAGGGTGGCGGTCGAGAGGCCGTGGGCCACCGCGGCCTGCAGCGCCTGCGTCTCCGCAAGCATCCAGCTTTGATAGTCATAGCCGGGCTGCGGCATCGTCTCGTAGACCCCCACCACCGGAATGTGCTCGGCCCGGGCCAGCTGCAGAAGCGAGGTGGTCAGCGCGTCGGTGACCTGTTGGTTGTATACGAATACTTTCACTGACCGGTCACGCAACAGCGCCTGCTCGGCGGCCACATCCTGGGGTGCCGGATCGGTGCCGTTCATCAGGGCCAGCTGCAATGCCATCGGCGTGCGGATGCGGCAGCCGGCGGCCTGCAGCAGCAGATCGGCCACCGGCTCGGTGACCGCGACCGCGGTACCCGCGTAGCGCTTGCGGAAGGCTGCGATCTGCGCCCGCCAGGGCGCGAGCGAGGCGTCGAAGCGGCGGGCGTTGGCCGCAAAGTATGCCGCGTGCGCCGGATCCATCGCCGCGAAGGCCGCGGCCGCTGCCCGGGCCACCGCCGGCATGGTGCGCGGGTCGTACCACAGATGCGGGTTGACGGTGTCGGCCGGCAGAGCGAGCAGCCGGCGCACGACGAGCACCCGCCGATCCGGCTTGGGAGCCGCCGCGACGAGGGGCTTGATCCACGCATCGTAGCCGAGGCCGTTCTCCACGATGAGGCTCGCCCGCGCGATCTCTCGGGCCACCGCGGGACTGGCCTCGAAAGCGTGCGGGTTCGTGTTAGGGTTGGTCTCGATCGCGCGCACTGTCACGTACGGCGCGCCGACCTGCCAGAGCACATTGGCGTACTGGCTCTCCACCCCGATCGCCATTGGCGCGCCGTGATTCGCTTGCGGCGCGCAGCCGGCCGCCAGCGCCACATAGCCCGCGAGCCCTGCCCACATCAAATTCCACCATCGCGTTCGGACCGAAGTGCGCATCCGCGAAATGATATATTGTATCAATCAGCGCCGTCCATACATGGCGGCGCCGTTGGCCGGGCAATCGAGCCGCGCCACCCCGTCCGCTCGGCGCAAGATGCTTGTACTGCGCGCCGGGCGCGGTACCCTACCGCCCTCGGCCCTGCCGTACCGACCGGCACGCCATCTCGCACCGGGAGCGCGCAATGAGACGATTCCCCTCAGGTTCCAACCGCTTCCTCGCGCGGGCCTTCACAGCCGGAATGCTCGCCGCCGCGACCAGCGCACTGGCGACACGAGCGCCCATTCCCCCGCAGCCCGTGACCGACCCCGCCGCCCTCGTGAACGTGTTCGTCGGCACCTCCGGTACGACGGCCGGCGGACCGATCGACACCTTTCCCGGAGCGAGCCTGCCGTTCGGCATGATCCAGTGGAGCCCGGACACGCCGACCTCGCCCGACGGCGGGGGATACGACTACACCGATCACGCGATCACCGGGTTCAGTCTGACCCACCTCAGCGGCCCCGGATGCGCCGTGGCCGGAGACTTTCGCATCCTGCCCACGAGCGGC
>JAJZLX010000740.1:12849-15172 GCA_021850555.1 Pseudomonadota bacterium
GAGCGGCCCGGTGCGCTCGCCCGCCACCGCCGCCCAGCCCTTCTCCCACGCCGATGAGCGCGCCGGGCCGGGCTGGTACGACGTCTCGTTTGCTCACACCGGCATTCGCGTGCAGCTCGCCGTCGCCCTGCGCAGCGGGCTCGGACGCTTCACGTTTCCGGCCGACAAGGCGGCCAACCTGCTCTTCAATGTGTCGTCAAATCAAGCGGGGGTCACGGCGGCGCATTTTCAGGTCGACGGACCACGCCAAGTGAGCGGCTCGGCCACCGGTGGAGCATTCTGCGGCGCACCTGACACCTATACAGTCTACTTCGTGGCCCGCTTCAATCGGCCCATGAGTGCCTTCGGCACCTGGCACAACCGCACGCTGATGCCGGGGACCGCGCAGGTGCGGGGCATCAACAGCGGCGGCTGGGTCACCTTCCACACCGGCAGCGCGCGCAGCGTCGAGATGCAAGTCGCCCTCTCCTACGTAAGCCGCGCCGATGCGCTCGCCAATCTGCAGGCCGCACCCGACCAGTGGCACCTCGCGGCCCTGCGCCGGCGTGCGACCCAGACCTGGAACGACATGTTGGGGAGAATCCGCATCACCGGCGGCACGCATGCCGAGCAGGCGACTTTCTACACCGCGCTTTATCACACGCTGCTCGAGCCGACCCTCTACAGCGACGTGAACGGCGAATATCGGGGGTTCGACGCCAAGGTGCACCACGTCGCACCCGGCCATGCCGAGTATGCCAACTACTCCGGCTGGGACATCTACCGCACGGAAATACCGCTGATCGCGCTGCTGGCACCGAACCGTGTAAGCGACATGATGCAATCGCTGGTCGATGCGGGCCGCCAGGGCGGATGGTTGCCGAAGTGGCCGCTCGAGAACGGCTACACCGGGGTGATGGGCGGGGATTCGGCGGACAACATCCTGGCGGGCGGTTGGGCCTTCGGCGCGCGGGACCTCCATGTCCACGCGGCGCTGCGCGAGATGGTCAAGGGCGCCACCGATACGCACGGACCCCTCGGACAGGGCTGGTATGTCGAGCGCCCGGGTCTCCCACAGTATTTGCGCAAGGGCTATGTGGACGACGACCTGACCACCTCCTCGGCCCCGGTGCCGAACGGCTCGTCGGAAACGCTCGAGTATGCCGAGGATGACTTCTCAATCGCGCGCCTGGCCGCTGAAGCGGGCGATTCGGCGCTGGCGCAGCGCTTTCTGCGCCGCTCGATGAACTGGCAGAACGTCTTCGATACCGCCAGCGGCTCGATCTGCGCCCGCCAGGCAAGCGGCGCGTTCGTGCAGACGCCCATCAACTCCAATGGCCAGCGGGGCTTCCAGGAAGGCAACGCGGCACAGTACACCTGGATGGTGCCACAGGACCTGCACGACCTGATTGCGGCGATGGGCGGGCGGGCCGCGGCACGGCGGCGCCTGAATACATTCTTCTCGCAGCTCAACGCCGGCCAGGCCGCCCCGTATGCCTGGCTCGGCAACGAGCCCTCGCTCGGATCGCCATGGGTCTATCTGTCCGCCGGCGCGCCCTGGCGCGCCCAGAAGGTGGTGCGCCGCGCGATCGATTCGCTGTATTCGGACACCCCCGCGGGCCTGCCGGGCAACGATGATCTCGGCACCATGAGCGCCTGGTATGTCTGGTCCGCCATCGGGCTCTATCCGCAGATCCCGGCAGTGCGAGGCCTCGATGTGGGCAGTCCGTTGTTCAGTCACATCACACTGATTTCTCCCGCCGGACCCACCATCGAAATCGACGCTCCCGGTGCGAGCGCGGCAACGCCCTATGTGCACGCGCTCAGCGTCAATGGCCACCCAACACAGCGGCCCTGGATCAAGCTGCCGCTCACGGGCACCGTCCGGCTGCACTTCACTCTCGGCAGCACCCCGGACCGACACTGGGGAAGCGGCGGGCACGATGCTCCGCCGTCGTTCAGGGCCGGCGTTACGCACTTTCCGCCGGCGGTAGCGGCAAGCATCGCGCCCACACAGACTCAGACGTTGCTGCGGCCCGGACAGCGCGCGACGACTGGATTCACGATCCGGGTCGCGACCGGCTCACCGCCCGTGTCGATCCACTGGTATCTGCAGAGTCCGGCGGGCCTACGTGTACGGCCCCATTCAGGCCGACTGACGATTCCCGCCGGTCAGCACCGGACCGTGCGGTTGCGCATGGCTGCAGGAAGCGCTCTGCCTCCCGGCTACTATAACGTCGCGGTACACGCCCGCGCCGCAAATGGCGCCCTGCTGAATGTCGCCCGCCTGATCGTGCGCACCGCGGCGCCGGGTCGTCTGCTGCCGCCCGTGTCGATCCACTGG
>JAJZLX010000281.1 GCA_021850555.1 Pseudomonadota bacterium
TCCGGGATACGTCGTCGGCATGTACTCAAGATCGCCCTCCCAGAGCGGCGGAGTGAACTGCGTGCCGAGGCGCGACAGCGGCCAGAGGATCGACAGCACCAGCGCCGCCGCCGCCGGGATCAGCACCCAACGGTATCGGATGGCGAACCGGAACACCGGGGCGAACGCGCCCTGCAGCGCCCGGCTGACCGGATTGCGCTGCTCGCGGATGATGCGCTGCGGAACGGTGAGCAGCAGCATCAGGACCGTGACCGCGATTGCCGCCGTCGCACGGTGCCGGGCGAGCAGCGGGGAATGTCCGGACAATATGAGCACGCTCGCCCCGGCCGCCGCGGCGAGCACGGCCGCGAGCGCCCACTGCACCCGGCGCGGCCAGCGGTCCGGGAAAAGGCTCGGCCCGACGAAGTACACCATCAGCACCGGAATCAGGGTGATCGACACGATCGCCGCCGCCGCCATCGCAAACGTACCGGTCAGCGCGAGCGGACTGAACATCTTGCCGCTCTCGCCCGGCAGGATGAAGATCGGCAGGAAGCTCACCGTCAGGATGAGCAGGCTGAAGAACAGGCTCGGCGCGACCTCGGTGGCCGCCTGCAGAATGATGGCCGGGCGCTCGCGCCGGGCTTCGCCCCCGCGCATGCGCGCCTCCTCCGCGTTGAGCTGCTGGTGAGCGTTCTCCACGGTGACGATCGCCGAGTCGACCACCACCCCGATCGCGATCGCGATGCCGCTCAGGCTCATGATGTTCGCGCTCACCCCCATCAGATAGAGGAGCGCAAGGCTCACCAGCATGCTCGTCGGGATGACGATGATCGCCACCAGTGCGCTGCGGCCATGAAGCAGGAACAGGATGCACACCAACGCGACGACGATCATCTCTTCCGTCAGGGTATCGGAAAGGGTCGAGATGGCGCGGTTGATGAGCAACGTCCGGTCGTACCCCGTCCGCACCAGCACCCCCGGAGGGAGGCTGCTCTCGATGCGCGCGATCTTGCGTTTGACGGCCTGGACGACCCTGTAGGTATCACCGTGGAAGCGCACGACCACGATGCCGCAGGCCGCTTCGCCCTTGCCCTCCCAGTCGCAGATACCCTGGCGCTGCTCGCCACCGAGCTGCAGCGTCGCCACATCGCGCAGCAGTACCGGTGTGCCGTCGCGCTGCATTGCGACCGGCACCTCGCCGAGCTGGCGCAGATTCCTGAGATAGCCGCGGCTGCGCACCATGTAGGTGAGCTCGCTGCGCTCGATCGTCGATCCGCCGGCATCGCTGTTGGAGTTTTCGATGGCGCTGCGGATCCGGGCAAGCGACAGGTGGTAGGCGCGGATGCGATCGGGGTTGATGATCACCTGGTACTCGCGCACGAACCCGCCCAGGGGCGCGACCTCGGCCACTCCGGGAACGGCCTCCAGCTCGAAGCGCATGAACCAGTCCTGCAGGCTTCGAAGACCGGCGAGGTTGACGGCGGCCTTCGCCAATGGCCGACCATCGAGCGGACAGACTCCGTCGCGGGTGAAACCCCGTACCAGCCTCAAACGGGAACGCGCACCGGGGGGCGCGGCGCCGGCCGAGCCGTACCACCTGCCGGTGCCCGGATCGTGCCAGATGCCGTGCGGATACCCGGCGCAGTACCAGCCGGCGAGCAGCGCATACTGATAAGCCCAGCCGACACCCGTGGCATCCGGGCCCAGCTCGGGCTTGACTGCGCGGGGCAGCTCGCCGCTCGCGGAGTCGAGGTACTCGAGCACGCGGCTGCGCGCCCAGTACAGGTTCGTGCCGGGCTGGAAGGTCACATGGATCAGCGAGTAGTCGAACATGCTCTCGCCGCGGATCGACTCCACCTTCGGCACATCGAGCAGCGCGGTCTCGAGCGGGTAGGTCACCTGGTCCTGAACCACATCGGGCGGCTCGCCCATGTAGTTGGTGAGGACCAGTACCTGGGTGTCGGAGAGGTCCGGCACGGCATCGAGCTTGCTGTGGAAAGCCATCCAGGCCGAAACGGCGATGACCGTCAGCGCGAGCAGCAGCACGAGCTCGCGGTTCCTGACGGAGAGCTCGATGATTCTGCGGATCATGACGCTCGTCCGCGACCGCTCACTCGCCCGCGCTCGCCGCTGCGGCGGCCTTCGCCGCCCTCGGCGGCCGGCCGGCGGCGGCCGGCGACTTCATGACCGGCGAGGCGGCATCCTTTGCGCCCGGGCCCCCATGATGTTTGATCGATCCCCCGCCCGCGGTGAGCTTGGCGGTGACCTCGTTCATGTTCGATTCGACATCGATCAGGAATTGGCCGCTCGTGACCACCCGTTGACCGGCCTCGAGACCGGAGAGCACCTGGACCCAGCCGCCTCCGGTGAGGCCCGTGCTCACCTTGCACGGCACGAACCTGCCGTGTCCCACCGCCAGCAACGCCACTTCCCCCGTGCCCGTGTGGATGATTGCCGAGGCCGGCGCGAGCAGGGTCTGCCTCACCGGCGTGGTGAGAACATCGACCAGGGCGTACATCCCGGGACGGAGCAGCCCCCCGGGGTTTGCGACACGGGCCCGGACCGTGACGGTATGCGTTCGAGGATTCTCCTCCGGATCGATGAAGAAGATCCTGCCCTCGAGCACCCGCCCCGGCGCGGCGGCGGTGCGCGCCTGCATCCACTGCCCGAGCCGCACCCACGGCAGCTGGTTGTCGTAGACCTTCGCATCGAGCCACACCGTGCCGAGCTGCTCGATGCGCATGACCGGGCGGCCGCTCTTGATGAAGGAGCGCTGCCGCACCGACACCTGCGCCAGATAGCCGGATACCGGGCTGAGAAAGGTGAGGTACTCCTGCGCCTTGCCTCGGGCGACGATGCGCTCGAGCTGAGCGGGGCTGACACCGAGATAGATCAAGCGCCGGCGCAGCGACTCGTAGACCCGCCGTGCCTGGGCGAGAAGGTGCGGCTCTGCGGAGCGGGCCGCAAGCGCCCTGTTTTGCCCCGCGACGAGCAATTCCTCTTCCGCGGCGAGAAGCTGCGGACTGTACAGTGTGAAAAGAGGATCCCCCTTGCGGACCGCCGTGCCGTCGGTGGTCGCGTACAGTGTTCCAATCCAGCCGCTCACACGCAGGGTGACCACGTAGCTGACCGGAGTCGCCTGCCGGAAGTAGCCGACGGTGCGCACGGTCTTGTGCAAAGAACCGACATGCACTGTGCTTGTCTCGACGGCCAGGTCCTGCTCGATGGCTGGACTGATCGTCACTTCGCCGGGGCGGGTGCCGCCGCCGGAAGCGTAGACCGGCACCAGCTTCATGCCCATGGCGCCGACACCCGGCTTGGGCGAAATCGATGACGGTCCGATCATCGGATCCCACCAGTAGAGAATCCTGCGTTTCACCCGGGTGGAGGGCGTACCGGAGAAAACCGCTTGCGTCACAGCCTTCTTCGCGGGTGTCCTGCCGTTGGAGAGGAGCATGGCGCCGGTGATCAGCCCGGCGCCGGCGCCGAGAGCGACGGCGATGCCCATTGACACTGAGCGTTTCATGGATCACTGCCCACAACCGGGAACGTCCGCGCTGGGGCGCACCGGGCATTGCCGCAGATCCCGGGCATTACCGTAGATCGTGGACTACGCTCCAGGGTCAACTGCGATCCTTACGCAGCGGTGCTCGGAATGTCCGCCGGGGAGATACCGCATCACCTCAGTTATCCGGATCCCGCTTCTTTCGAGCGCTGTGGATCATTTTCCGGGGCGCACGCGGCCGTTCATTGCCATCCCCTCCATCGCCCGCATCTGGCCCATCATCTGCTCCATCATCATCTGCATCATGTCGAGGCGGTCCTGCATCCACCGTCGCTGCGCCGCCGGCGTCGCGCGCGAGCTCGCACCGCCCATCATGCCTCGACCCGTCATGGCGCCGCCCATCATGCCTCGACCCGTCACGGCGCCGCCCATCATGTGGTGCATCATGCCCCCGCCCATCGCACGCATCGCGCGCATCGCCTCGAGCATGGTCTGCATGTGCTCATGCAGCAGTTTCGCCCGCTCCTCGGGACTGTGGGTCTCATCGATGCGGCGCATCTGCTCCTGCATCAGTCTCATGCGCGCCTGCAGTTGCCGGATCTGTCCGGACCTCCTCTGGGTCACCGCCGCGCTCTGAGCCGGATGCGGTGGCGGCGGCGCGGCGCGCGAGGCCGCCACCGAGAGGGCCGCCACGGCGGCCGCCAGCAAGGGGGTCAAGGGCTTGCACTTCATGCTGCGTCTCCTGACATTGCGCGCAGTCATGACACTCAGGCCGGCGGCCGAGGCCGCTGCGCAGCCGGATAACCGACAGCCGTTGATCAGAGTGCCTGCGGCAACGCCATCATCGAGGATGGGTTGGTGGCGCTGCATCCGCACTTGTACGTAAATTCCGGCTTTTTGGATGTTTCGATCCTCCCTCGAAGCGTCTGTGTGTTTTTCACGTGGTCCTCGCCCGTCCCCGGCTGTAAGCTTGTACACGCGCTGGGTCCTGCGCCTGGCCCCGGTCCTCGGACCATGGCCGGCTGCACGGGCTTGGCCTTCCAACATCCACCCGACGCACACCGATGCCCCTGCACAGCGCCCACTCTTCCGGACCGGCCGTCTCGGGCACGGTCGTTGCGCGGGTCGCCGGTGCCGTCTACACCTGTCCGATGCACCCGCAGATCCGGCGCAGCGAGCCCGGCAGCTGTCCCCTCTGCGGCATGGCGCTCGAGCCCGTACAGCCGGCCGCTCAAGCCGAGACGAACCCGGAGCTGCGCGATATGACGCGGCGCTTCTGGGTGGGCGCCGTGTTCGCCGTTCCTTTGCTTCTGCTTGACATGGGCGCGGACATCCGGGCGCTGAACCTGCATCAATACATCCCGCCGCTCGTCTCGGCGTGGATTCAGTTTGCGCTCGCAACGCCGGTCGTGCTCTGGGCCGGCTGGCCGCTGCTTGAGCGCGGTTGGGAATCGGTGCGCCGCCGCTCGCTCAACATGTTCAGCCTCATCGGGCTCGGCATCAGCGCCTCCTATCTGTACAGCCTCGCTGCGCTGCTCGCTCCGGAGGCTTTTCCGAACAGCGTGCGGGGTGCAGGCGGCGTCGTTCCCGTTTACTTCGAGGCGGCCGCCGTCATCACGGTGCTCGTGCTCCTCGGGCAGGTGCTTGAGCTGCGCGCACGCGCGGCGACCGGCGGGGCGATCCGCGCGCTTCTGAACCTTGCCCCGAAGAGCGCGCGTCGACTGCAGCCGGATGGAAGCGACGAACAGGTGCCTCTCGATGCGATTCAGATCGGAGACCGTCTGCGCGTGCGCCCCGGGGAGGCGGTGCCGGTCGACGGCTCGGTGCTCGAGGGTGCCAGCGCCGTTGATGAGTCCATGGTGACGGGCGAGTCCATCCCGGTCGCCAAGGAGCCCGGGGCAAAAGTCATCGGCGGCACCCTCAACGGGACAGGTGCGCTCCTCATACGTGCCGAGCATATCGGGTCGGACACGATGCTCGCGCGCATCGTGCAGATGGTGGCCGAAGCTCAGCGCAGCCGCGCACCGATCCAACGGCTCGCGGATCTCGCCTCGAGCTGGTTCGTGCCCGCGGTGATCCTTGTCGCCATCGGGGCATTCGTCCTCTGGATGCTGGTTGGCCCGCCGCCGCAGCTCCCGTACGCGCTGGTCGCCGCCGTGTCGGTGCTCATCATCGCCTGTCCCTGCGCGCTCGGACTTGCAACGCCGATGTCCATCATGGTCGGCGTGGGCAAGGGCGCGACGGCCGGTGTCCTCATCAAGAATGCCGAGGCTCTCGAGCGCTTCGAGAAGATCGACACGCTCGTGGTGGACAAGACCGGGACTCTGACTGAGGGCAAACCGCGGGTGACCGCCGTCCTGCCCGCCCGGGAATTCGATGAGGCCACGGTGCTGTCCCTGGCCGCAAGCCTGGAGCGCTTGAGCGAGCATCCGCTCGCGGCGGCCCTGTGCGCCGCGGCCGGCGAGAGGCGTCTCGCCTTCTCGCAGGTTGCGAATTTCAGCTCGGTGACCGGCAAGGGAGTGACCGGCACGGTGGCCTCCCGCCCGGTGGCGGTAGGCAATGCCGCCCTGCTTCGCGAGCTTCGGATCCCGGCGCAGGAGCTCGAATCGCAGGCAGAGCTGCTGCGCCATGAGGGGGCCACGTCCATGCTCGTCGCGATCGACGGACGGGCCGCCGGGATCATCTGCGTCGCCGACCCGATCAAGGCAAGCACGCCTGCGGCGCTCGAGAGTCTCAGGAAGGACTCCATCCGCATCGTGATGGTCACCGGCGATCATCGCGCTACCGCGGAGGCGGTTGCGCGCAAGCTTGGCATCACCGATGTCGAGGCAGAGGTACTTCCGGACCACAAGAACGCGATCGTGCGCCGCCTGCGCGAGGAGGGCCGTTCGGTGGCCATGGCGGGAGACGGCGTCAACGATGCCCCGGCGCTCGCCGAGGCGGAAGTCGGGATCGCCATGGGCACGGGGACCGATGTCGCGATGCAAAGCGCCGGTGTCACGCTCGTCAAGGGCGATCTGGCGGGGATCGTGCGTGCGCGCACGCTGAGTCGCGCCACGATGCGCAACATCCGCCAGAATCTGTTCCTGGCCTTCGTCTACAACGCCATCGGGATTCCGATCGCCGCGGGGGCGCTGTATCCGCAATTCGGCCTGCTGCTGAGCCCGATGATCGCCGCGGCGGCCATGAGCCTGAGCTCGGTCTCGGTGATCGGCAATGCGCTGCGGCTGCGGTTCGCTCGCCTGTGAGCACATCTGACTCGTAACTCAGCGGCCTCCGGGGCAATCCGCCGCGGCCACCACATGCCGGCAGCTCGAGGGTGAATCCGCATGCGCCCCCTCCGCAGCTGCCGCGATCCGCTTTTGACGGTCGCGGAAGCGTGCGAGGCGGGCGCTACGCACCAATACGGATGGCTTGCGCCGCATGGAGGGACACAATGGCGCCTGTCCGCTTCGGATCTCAAAGTGCCCCGGGGCCGTCCCGAGGGCGAGGAGTTGCGCGAGATGAACTGGAGCACGGTCATGTTCGCCGTCCCCTCGGCGCATGAGATCGGACTGATCGAGGCGGACAAGGTGGCTCGAATCACCGCGGCGCTCGGTGCGCAGCTCGAGCTCTTCCATTGCGCATCCAACGTCGACACCCTGCGCTCGGGCCAGTTCGTGCCCGCGAAGGCCCCCGAGGACATCCGTCAGCTCGTCCTTGATGCGCGGCGAGGACTCGAGCGGGCCGCCGAGCGGTTTCGGGCGCTCGAAGCGCAGGTGAGAACCAGCGTTCGCTGGGACTATCCGGTCCATGAGGGCATCGTCCGCCAGGTCTTGCGTCACCGGCCTCGCCTGCTCATCGCCCAGTCGAGCCGCCGGGGGCCTCTCGAGCGTCTGTTTCTGTCGAACACGGACTGGAAGCTGATCGAGACCTGTCCGTGTCCCCTGCTCCTGCTCAAGAGCGACCATCCCTACTCCCAGCCGCTCGTCATCGCCGCGGTGGATCCCGGTCACGCCCACGACAAGCCGGCCGCGCTCGATGAGCGCATCCTCGACTCCGCCGGTCTGCTGAGCGATGCGCTGTCGGGGAGACTGGTGGCATTTCACGCGCGCACTCCGTGGGATGAGGCCACTCGCATGGATCCGCAGCTGCGCGACTTGCCGGAATATCGGGACGAGGAGGTCCATCGGGCGTATCTGGCGCAGGTGGAGGAAAAGGTTCGGGAGCTTGCGCAGCGACACAACCTCGCGCCTGAGCAGGTGCACGTCGAGGACGGTCCCGCTGCCGAGACCCTTCCCCGCTATGCGAATCGGCTCAAGGCGGACATCGTCGCCATGGGAGCGGTGTCCCGCTCCCGGCTGCGCCGGGCCCTCATCGGCCACACCGCCGAGCGGGCGCTCGATGCGCTCGAGAGCGATGTGCTCATCGTCAAGCCGCCGGGATTTCGCACTCCGGTGGGCCGGCAATCCCATCATGCCGCATCGGGATCGGAGCCGCGCCCGCGACTGATGTGGTAAATGGCGCCTGCTCGGGCGCCGCAGCTTGGGGGGCGCGACGCTCGAGCCCGCGCTACGCGGGCGGGCCTCTGGTATCGGTACCCTTTCCTTCGTCGGCACGCAAGACAGCGGTCGATCTCATGGCTTATGATCCGCCGCTCCCCCAAGGAATATGATGCGCCGCAAGAGGATGTCGGTGTGCGGATACGATACGACTTGACCTCGCCCTGCCGCGACCCAGAGGCCGCACCGTGAGCTATCGCTGGCACGACCCGTTCCGTGAGCTCGAGCGTCGATTGAAGGTCCTCGCCATCGCGGCGCTCGGACGACTCATGCGCCCCCCGGAGACACGGCCCGCTCCGCGGTGGAGCGGGCGCCCGCACCGCATCCTCTATTTGCGATACGATCACATCGGGGACATGGTGCTGGTGACGGGCATTTTCCACGCGATCAAGCTCGCCCAGCCAACAGTCACCATCGATGTGCTGGCCTCGGTGCGCAATGCGGCGGTGTTATCCGGCAATCCCGACGTAGGGACGGTGTACCGCGTCAACAAGGCGCGCCCTTGGAGCTTCCTGTCTGCCCTGATGCGCGTGCGACGGGTCCGTTACGACGCCGTGCTCGATCCGATGGTGACCGGCGCCTCCCTGACCTCCATGCTCATCATGTGGGCGAGCGGGGCCGTGCACCGGATCGGAGTCGCGGACCGCGGCAACGACTTCGCTCTCACGCTGTCCGTCCCCAAGGTGCCGCGCGCAAGTCACTACGTGGACCACAGCGCGGCCCTGCTCCAGGCCTTCGGCGTCGATCCGTCGCGCAGCGCCCCGCATCCGCAGAGCGAGTCCCGGCACAGCACCCACGAACAAGGGGCGGGGAGCGATGGCGGCGTCGGATGGGGCGTATGGCGGCCGAGACTTTTTCTGACGCCGGCCGAACTCTCCGAAGCGGAGACCTTCTGGCGTTTCGTGGAAGCGAGGACCGCGGCGCGCGGCGCCGGACGCCGGCGCAGGCTTCTTGTCAATGTCTCGGCGGGAGCGCCCTGGCGCTGCTGGACCGAAGAGCGGTTCATCGCGACGATCCGCGGGGTGCGGGAGCGCTTTCCGGACACAGCGATCGTCCTCCTCGGCGCTCCCTCGGACGAGCCCCTCAAGCGAAACGTGGCACAGGCCTGCGCCGTGCCCATTGCCCGAACCCCTCAGCTGCGGCAGATGATGGCTCTTGTGGCCACCTGCGATCTGGCCTTCACTGCGGACACCTCCGTGACTCACATCGCCGCGGCCTTGCGCAAACCCGTGGTCGTGATGTACGCCCGCAACGGCAGCCCGCACTGGGGCCCTTACGGCACTGCGGGGAGAATCGTATCGACGCCGGCAAGGACGTTGGCCTCACTCGCGGTGGAGCCGGTGCTGCAGGCACTCGAGCAGATGCTCGCCACCGAAAAGGAGCCCGAGAGCCTCGGCGCCTCCGCCGCGCATGGCTGAGCGGCGGGCCTGCCGCGCTCATGCGCACGCCGGCTCGATCCCTCGAGCCGCGGCGCCGGCAACACGAGGCTAGAAGCCTCTGTAATTGAGGTACCCGACGACGATCGCCGCAAACAGGCAATAAATGCCGAAGAAATGCCAGCGGCCCCTCTCCAGCCAGCGGCTGAGCCATTTCAGCGCCACAAGCCCGGCAAGAAACGCAAAGAACATCCCGAGAATGCTCGGCATCGCAGCCGGAACCACCGCGGCGAGCCGATGGTGCTGTGCCTGATACAGGCGCCAGAGCTCGCGCGCGACCGCCGGCGGCGTCAATACCACGGCGAGTGCGAAGCTGAAATCCTCGGCGGTCGCGCGCGAGGTGCGCAGCAGCAGCCCGGTGGAAATCGTCGCCCCGGAGCGCGAGAAGCCGCGGAAGGGAACGCAAAGCCCCTGGATCGCGCCGATCCAGCCATATTGCCTGGGCGTCAGTTCATGCGCGGCGGTGGTCCGTGCGCGGCGCCTTTCGAACAGACCCGCCACGAGAATGAACACGCCCCCGACGGCGAGCGCGACCGCGATCAGCCCGAGGTGGCTGAAGAGCTGCTCGATCCAGGCGTGCGGCTGATTGCGCATCAGCACTCTCTCGATGAACTCGATGAGGCCGCCGCCGACGAGGCCGGTGAGGAAAGTGGCGACGATCAGCGCGATCGCGAAGTTCTTGAACTCCGGCAGGGAGTTGAAGAACGTACGCCGCCAGCGCCGCCAGAAGTACACGATCACGGCCAGCATCGTGCCCGTGTGCAGCATGACCAGCAGGAGCGTCATTTTGGGCGCGGAGGGGTTCATGCCCATCAACTCCTCCGCGACGATCACGTGCGCAGAGCTCGAGACCGGCAGAAGCTCGGCGAGTCCCTGAACGATCGCCAGGATAACGACATGCAAGAGAGTCATCGTAGGCTTGCCCTGCTTTCACGGCGGATGATCCGCCCTCACTCGGTCGTGCTGATGATTGCCGGTGATGTCATGACCTCAGGCGCCGAAGCCGCCACCGCGCAGGGACGGTGCGCTGCCGGCAGCGCCTCATCCACCCCGCCGCCGCACTCCCCCGGGGCCTCGAGCGCCGACACCAGCCAGCATGAATTGCCCTAGTATAATGGCTGCGAATGTTTACGCCAGCCGCTGCCGGGCACTTCGCTCAGCCGCGCTCGACTTCAGGCGTGTGTCGCCGGGCAAGGGGCGATGCGGGTCACGCTCGCGCCTCCTCGATCCTTCGCTCAGCGCCGCGGCCCCTCCCAAGGGAAGGGCTCCCTCCCGTGCGCAACGGCCCACCGCCTGGCCTGCGCGATGGCAATGCGGATCGCCCGCCCCTCCTCGTATCCCTGCGCAAGGAGAGCGTTGGCGATCGCGATGGCCTTCGCGCGCACGGGCCCCGGCAGATGCGCCATCGAGCGCGGAAAGTGCGTGTCATCCCAAGGCATCGCGGCCGCACCGAGCCCCAAGTGCCGCACGGGTCTCTTCTATTGATCGGCCTTGATCCACGAGCGCGCCTCGGCGAGGTGGCTCGTGTCAAAGACGCGAAGCTTTCCCGGCACGACGAATCGGAACGCATTGAGCGTCATGCGGATCCAATGCACGTCCGTGACGACCGCCGTTCTCTCCCAGCGCCGGAAGTGCTCGAGCCCGATCTTGAAGTCCTCCCAGGCCGCCCCGGCGTCGATCCCGTCGAACGAGCCGCCGAGCTCGTAGTACAGGCGCACTTTGCCGTGTCCGGCGAGGGCTGCGTTGATCCGCGGTATCAGAACGCTTTCGTAGTCCTGCGTAGTGACATGCCCCTCGGCGGCAATCGCGATCACCGAGTCCGGGAACCCTTCGAGCGTCTTGATCATATCGATTCTCCCGTCCGATTGCCGCCGGATGAGGCCGCAGCCGCCCATCCCGCGCAACCCGCCGCAGTCACGGACGCAGCGCGCCTTCCATCTTGAGCTCATGCCGGATCGATCGCGCCACGTCCATCAACTCCTCCGCGAACGCATCGAGCACGTCATCGAGGGAGAGCACGCCGACGAGCTGCCCCATCGACCCGACGACCGGCAGCCGTCGAACGCCGATTTCGCGCATGCGCTGCAGGGCGGCCGACACGGAGCTGTCCTCCTGAGCGAGGACCGGCTCGCGCGTCATGACATCACCGACCCTGAGGGTGCGCGGGTCCGCTCCCTGAGCGACGACCCCGACCACGATGTCCCGATCCGTGATCACACCCACCGGCACGACCATCCGATCGGCGACGTTCGGCTCGACGACGATCAGATAACCAATGTGGTGTTCCCGCATGAGCTGCGCCGCGACGGCAAGCTCCTCGAACTCCCGGACCGTGACGACGTTTCGCCCGCAGATATCGCCGACTTTCATGATTTGCCCACTCCCGCAACGGATGTTGGAATATTCACTTCGATGGGAATCGCGCCAGGATGGCCTCGACCGCCTCGCGGATGCTGCTCTGCGAGTGCTCGATGTCGGCGCGTGTCAGGCGCTTGCGCGCCCACCCGTGCCAGACCGGCCGGTGCGTGCGCCCGTCGAACATGTCAATCGAGATCGTCCCCTGGCGATATTGATCGACATCGATGGTGCTGCCCCAGAAGGGCGCCCCCCACCAGTACGGCCCCTCCCAGATCCAAGGCCCCCCGTAGGGCGCCGGATACGAGGAGATATCGGTTCGCTCCCGAGAGCCGATGGTGAAGTCGACGACGAAATCGGCCTGCGCGGGGTCGCTGACGCGCCGATATCCCTTGGCCGTCAGCACCTGTTGTATGGCGTCATGGGCCCGCTGCACCACGAGCGGATTGGAGGCCTCGGAGTAGTATCCCTTGTGCGGCGGCATCCACGCGAAGGTGTGGTAAGCGGCGAAGTTCGCCGTGCGACTGTAGTCGCTGCCGACACGCAGCGTCGCGCAGGCCGCAAGCGCGAGCACCGCCGCCGCGCAGCTCAGCAGCCGCGCCGGCGCCGAGACGTAACCGCCAGCCATGATATGGACTCCCGATGAGCATCTGACATCGAGCAAACCTTCTCACCCGCGGGCCGGTTTTGAAATCCGCACTTTCCGTCGAGCCGATCGATCGAGCCGCAGCGGGGCGAGGCTCGCGAGGCGCGCCGCCCCTCACCTCCTGCGCTCCGGCGGACCGCGCTGCGGTGAGTACGCATTGCCGGCTGCCCGCGCCGGCGATGACGATAGCCGCGCGTCAGAATCCTCACGAGCCTGAGTCTGCGAGCCAAATGTCCGAGACCGCTTCGCCTCTCGATTACCGGCGCTTCGACAGCCTGCTGCGAACGCGCCTGGATGTGCTGCGCCGTGCGATCCACGAAGCATTGCTGCGCTCCGACACCGAGACGTACGGTGAGCTCGCCGGCCGGGTGCACGATGCCGAGGAGGAGGCTCTGGCCGACCTTCTGACCGATGTCAATCTGGCGGAAATCTCCAGGGATGTGCAGGAGATCCGCGACATCGACGCCGCGCTGCGGCGGATCGCGAGCCGCACCTATGGAGCATGCCTCGACTGCGGCGAGCCCATCGACCCGCACCGGCTCGGGATCCACCCGACCGCCAAGCGTTGCCTCGACTGTCAGCGCACGTACGAGTCGCGGCCCGCGGCGCTTCGGCCGCCGAGCCTCTAGCGACGCTGCAGGGCGGGCTCACCGGCCACTTGAGCGCCTGAAGATCCGCTGCAAGCGCAAGGCAAACAGAAGCAACCTGAGCGTGCGCGACATCGGTGTCGGGACGATGCGGCTCTCCCGGGACGGGAAGGGCAGGATCGAGCACTCCCCGACCCCGCGCGTACCTACGCGGTGGGATTCCTTCGCCCGAGCGGCCGGGAAATCGATGACGACGCTGCGCATTCTTCCGACCAAGGCTCCGCTGCATCGGCCGATCCATTCTCAAGCCAAGCACGCCGCCTGTCCATGCGTAACTGCGCGTACGCGAGCGCCGGCCAAGCCTTCGCTCTAAGTCCTTTCCCTTATGTACGCGCCGCGGCGGCCTCTTTACCGTGCCTGCGATTTGACGGCCTATCAACCCGATGACGCCCTCGTGGGGCGGGGCGGCGATGTCGCAGAAGACCAACACTCCAATCGTTCTGCACCTCGAGGACGACGAGCAGCTCGGGGTCGCGGTCGCAACGCTGCTGCGCACGCACGGGCTCGAGGTGTTCACGGTGCCGGACGGTCCCGGCGCCCTGGCGTGGGTCGCCGGACATCCTGCCGGCCCTGACGTGTTGATCATCGACTTCCTGATCCCGGGCGAGATGGACGGAGCCGAGGTGGCGCAGGCGATCTGCCGGTCCCTGGGGCACGTCGTGCCGACGATACTGCTGAGCGGTGCGCTCGGCAGCGCGAGCCTGCCCTGGCTTCCGGGCGCCCCGCTCTTCTGCGCCCACAAGCCAGCGGACCCGGACATTCTGGTGAAGGTGGTGCAGACCTTCGCCACGCTCGGGCGCTTCATCCGCGCGGCGAGCACAGTCGGCCGACGGACATGACAACACCCGCGCAGTCGGTCCCGAGCGAGGGATGCGCCGCCGCACGAGTGGTCCGCATTTGCCACGATTGCCGCCCCCGGCACGCTCGGCCACAGTGGCATCGCATCGCAGGCGTCGGCGAGCTGTGTGTCAGGAGCGAACGATGAGCCACAACCGAAATTTCAACCCCCGCGGCGGCGGCCGCGCAGGCGCGCCTCCCGGGCGTTACGCCCCGTGGGCGCATCCGGGCCACTGGCCTCCGCGGCGCCCGGGCAGGATCCCGAGCGAGGAGCTCTTCGGCCGGGCGCCGTTCAGCTACGGCAACGAGCCGCGTTACTACGGCACCGGTGTCGCCGGCTACACGAGCGGACCGGGCTTCACCGGCGGGTATTACGGCTACGGGGACGAGCAGCCGGAGATCTCCACGGAGTTGGAAAGGGAATATGCCGCCGAGATCTATGGGCCGGGCCGGGAGTTGCCAGGCTACGGGCCGGGTGAATACGCTGCAGCAGGTCCGGGCGGCGCGGCACGCCCCCGCCACCTCTACAGGTATCCACCCGGTCCAAAGGGATACCAGCGCTCCGATGAGCGCATACGCGAGGACATCTGCGACCGCCTCATGCGGGCGGCAAACCACATCGATTCGAGCGAAGTCACGGTCGAGGTGGCCCAAGGCAAGGTCTTGCTCGAGGGCACCGTGCCGGCGAGGCGGATGAAACACGCGATCGAGGACCTGACGGACGCCTGCCTCGGGGTGAAGGACATCGACAACC
The DNA here is from genome assembly GCA_021850555.1 of Pseudomonadota bacterium. Next base: position 14,704 of record JAJZLX010000281.1, read on the forward strand.
GGATCCGCGTGCAGCCGACCGCCCCCGAGGCCTGAGCCGCCTCTCGCCCGCGGGAGGCCGGACCCGGTGCGCGCGCCGGCGTGGCGCTCAGGTCACCCGCTTGCGAAACAGCCACCCGGCCGCCGTCAGGGTGGCGAGGCCGATGAGCGCCATGGGCCAGAGCTGCGAGAGCAGCTCTGCCACGCCCGAGCCCCGCAGAAACACGCTCCGTACGACCACCAGGATGTAGCGCATGGGGTTCACCAGCGTCAGCTCCTGCACCCACCGCGGCATGTTGGCGATCGGCGTGGCGAAGCCCGAGAGGATGATGGACGGCACCAGGAACAGGAACGCCCCGAGCAGCGCCTGTTGCTGCGTCGCCGAGAGCGCCGAGATCGCAAGCCCGATCCCGGTCACC
>JAJZLX010000635.1 GCA_021850555.1 Pseudomonadota bacterium
AGCACATCGAGGTGATCATCCGTCAGATGCTGCGCAAGGCCGAGGTGCAGGCCTCGGGTGAAACCTCGCTCCTGCGCGGCGAGCAGCTCGACCGCGCGCGCGCGCTCGACATCAACGATCGCGCGCAGCAGGACGGCAAGCAGGCCGCGGCACTGCAGCCGGTGCTGCTCGGCATCACGAAGGCCTCGCTTGCGACCGAGTCCTTCATCTCCGCGGCCTCCTTCCAGGAGACGACCCGTGTACTCACCGAAGCGGCGGTACGTGGTCTGCAGGACGATCTGCGCGGGCTGAAGGAGAACGTCATCGTCGGCCGGCTCATCCCGGCGGGCACCGGGTTCGCGACCCACGCGTCGCGGCGCCGCAAGAGCGAAGGCGCCGAGCGCCGAAGCTTCATGGAGGTCGGCGGCGGGATGCCCGAGGCGGATGAGAGCAGCGTCGGGGAGGAATCCGAGAGCGCAGCGGGATAAGTGTGCTTGCGATGGCCCGGGTGGCTCGAGCGCCCGGGTAGCCCGAAGACTTGGAGTGGTCGGACTGGCCGGCGGGAGCGTGAGCTTGCGCCGGCCTTTTCCATGCGCTGTCGCGCGGGGCTTTCGCGGGTTCTGCCTCCCGGCGAGCCGCGAGGAGGCAGCGGCGCCACGCACCGAAAAGAATGGTATCTACGGCACTGCCAATAAATCGCGGATGTGGCGGGGCGCGCGGGGCCTGGTGTACATGCGCTGCACGTAGTCCTTGAGTTGCGGAAAGCCGCCGAGCAGGCCGGCCACATCCCCCCAATCGAGCGTGAAGGCCACGACGAAGTCAGCGGCGCTCACCCGCTCGCCCACGACGAAGGCGCGGCCCGACATGTGGCGCTCGAGCACTGCGGCCATCTCCCTGAATTCCCGCTGCGCGATGGGCACGTCGCCCGGCAGGCGGTCGGCCTGCGGGTACAGGGTGGTGTGGCGGGCGATGCGCCAGAGGGGCTGCTCGAGCTCGGTGAAGGCGAAGAGCGTCCAGCGATACACCTCCGCCCGCTGCCCGATATCCGAGGGCAGGAAACCGGCCTCAGGGTATTTCTCGGCAAGATACAGCACGATGGCGGCCGACTCGGTCAGCACGGCGGCCGCCATCGATCAGCACCGGTACCTTCCCGGCCGGGTTGATCTGCAGGAATTCCGGACGTCTGTGCCCGCCTGCCCCGAGATTCACGGTGATGGCTTCGAAGTCGACGCCGAGCTCCTGGAGCATCCAGCGGGCGCGGATCGAGCGGGCGGGACCGAACTCGTAGAGCTTCATGGAAGCCTCCGCCCTGGATATTTGGAACAATTATCGCATCCCGTAGTCGCGCAGGCGCGCCCCAGTTCGACAATTGCAGTTGCCAACGCTCGTTGAGGAGGCCGCCCCGGCCGCTATTTTCATCGCTTCCGCGTGCTTCCCGCGGGCGACCGATCCGTCCCCGTCTCCTGCCGCGGATTTCTTCAGGCGGCGCACTTCCTTTACCGAATTTCGGCTTTCCGGCATTGCCTTCTCCGGGGAAGCACTGATAATCTTCCGCAAATGCGAATCAATCTTATTTATTGCTCGGGTCGCCAGAGCTTGAGCGCCGGGCCGTTCGTGTGGCCGGACGCTTCGGAGTACAGAGCCCTTCGCCCCCCCGTGGCATGAGATACCTTCACCGTGGACCAACCCGCAGCTGACGTCCTCACCCCCTCCCGGCTTTTCGCCGGTGGCTGGAAGACCTTTCTCCTCGTCATGGGGCCGGGGCTGGTGGTCATGCTGGCTGATACCGACGTCGGTAGCATCATCACAGCCGCGCAGAGCGGCGTGCAGTGGGGGTATCGGCTGCTGCTGCTGCAGCTGCTGCTCATCCCGGTGCTCTTCGTCGTGCAGGAGCTCACGGTCCGCCTGGGTGTATTCACCGGGCAGGGCCATGGCGAGCTCATCCGCAAGACCTTCGGCACGGGCTGGGCCTGGTTGTCCGTGTGCGGCCTGGGGGTCGCCACCCTGGGCGCGCTGGTGACCGAATTCTCCGGTATCGCAGGTGTCGGCGAGCTGTTCGGCATCCCGAGGCTGCTCAGCCTGAGTCTCACCGTGATCATGCTGCTGACCGTGGTGCTGACGGGCAGCTACCGCCGGGTCGAGCGGGTGGCCATCATGCTCGGACTGTTCGAATTCGCCTTCTTCGTGGTGGCCTGGCGTGCCCACCCGCAGGGCGCCGAGGTGATCCGGGGGTTGGTGCACATGCCGCTCGGGAACGACGCATACCTGTATCTCGTGGCCGCCAACATCGGCGCGGTCATCATGCCGTGGATGATCTTCTACCAGCAGTCCGCAGTGGCCGACAAGAAGCTGCAGCCCCATCACTACCGCTTTGCACGGTGGGATACGGCCATCGGCTCGGTGCTGACCCAGCTGGTGATGGCCGCGATTCTGGTGGCGGCCGCCGCCACCATTGGCGAGCGCCATCCGGACGCCAGCCTTAGCACGATCGGCGACATCACCAAGATGCTGGTGCCCTTCCTCGGTGCGGATGTCGGGCGCGTCATATTCAGCTTGGGCACCATCGGCGCGGCCATGGTGGCTGCGATCGTGGTGTCGCTGGCTTGCGCCTGGGGCTTCGGCGAGGTGACCGGATACCGTCATTCGCTCGAGCACCAACCACTGGAAGCTCCGTGGTTCTACGGTATCTATGCCTTTGCGGTCATCGGTGGCGCCGCAGTGGTCGACCTGGTGCCCAACCTCGTGCAGCTGAACATCGGCGTCGAGGTCATGAATGCACTGATGCTGCCTCTGGTGCTGGGTTTCCTCGTGGCGCTCGCCTTCAAGGCGCTGCCGCCCGAGCATCGTCTGAAAGGCCCGTACGCGCGGGTCGTCATCGCAGTGTCGATGTTGACCGCGGGGCTCGGCGTGTACGGCGGCCTCACGGGGATCCATCTGTTCTGAGCGTGCTCTTCGGCGGCTGTCTTCGGCCCCGGCCGGCGCGCCCCGTGGCAAAGGCTGTCCGCTGTGTCCGCGGACCAAAATCCGCTCAGGCCGAACAGACAGCGCCCCCTTGCCGCGCAGCGCGGGCGGAGCAAGAATGCGCGCAGACACCTCTGGCGCAAGCGTTACGCGCCGGCTCAAATGGCCAGTCTCGACAGCGAGAGAAAGTAGGCGCGGCGCTTGGGCTTCACATCGCCCTGCGCAGCCAGAACAGTCCCGTGCGCAGGGAGAACGATCCGTCGGCTTCGATAGCCAGGGCTTCTCTCACCTCGCGCGGCGCGACATCCTGAAGACCACGGATCACGGCGACCCTGTCCTCGGGCGTGCGCATCCGCGCCACCCAGGAAGAGAATTCCAGGCGCGTCGGCCACTCCCGATACTCCACTTCGGTCAGGCCGGCCGACTGGAAAAGGGAGCGCCACTCGCGCATCGTGCGATTGCGGACATGTGACACATCGCGCAGAAGCTCAGTGGATTGCAGGTACGTATCGGTCAACGCATCCTCTGCGCCCAAGGTGTCGATGATCAACGCATGACCACCGGGCGCGAGCACGCGGCGCATCTCCCCCAAGGCGGCTTCGAGCCTCGTCCAGTGGTGAGTGCTGTATCGCGTGCACACCAGGGGGAAGGCCCCGTCCGGGAACGGCAGAGATTCGGCGTTGCCCTGGCGCACCTCGATCTGGCTCAAGCCGCGCTGCGCTGCGCCGCTCGATACCGCCGCCAACATGCCGGGGGAGGGATCGAGCGCCACCACGCGGCCGAGGTACGGTGCGAGCGCGAACGAGAGGTGTCCCGCGCCGCAGCCGATGTCGAGCGCCCGTTCCGTGCGCGCCGCCGTCCGCTGCACGAGACCTTTGGCATGCTCGAGGTCGGGTCCCGCGGAGTGAACGCTGCTGTTGAGATACGCTTCGGCGCGGGGATCGAATTGATGCTGGACAGTCTGCTGGTGCGTGCGCATCGGGCGTGCTCCGGTGTTTGAACATCGTTCAGCCTAGACGGCCGCTCATGCTGGTACAAGAAAGGCAGTTATCCTATTATAAGGACCACCCATTTCCCGGTCGCGCCCCATGTCGTTACGAAAGCGGTCCGGCGGCGGCGCCCAGCCGTACTCGCCCCTGTCGCCGGGTGAGTTCCTGCGCGCACGGCGCGACCGGCTCAGGCCGGAGGATTTTGGGCTGCCCCGGGGCAGGCGCCGCGCTCCGGGCCTGCGGCGCGAGGAGGTGGCGCAGCTCTGTGGGATCAGCCCGACCTGGTACACCTGGATCGAGCAGGGGCGCACGACCGCCGTCTCGGTCGCAACGCTGAATGCCATTGCGGACGGGCTGCATCTTTCCCGGGCCGAGAGAGCGTACCTTTTCGAGATCAGCTCGCGTGCCGATCCCGCGCCGCCGCGCCTGGAGGATTCCGATCCGCGGCGGCTGATGGCGCTCGTCCGGGCGATCCGCACGCCGGCCTATGTCCTCGATCGTCATTGGGATGCCATCGCCTGGAATCGGTCCGCCGCGCAGCTGTTCGTCGACTGGCTGGGGAAAGGGGCGGCGAAGGCGAAAGGCTTCCTGGTCCCCCACGAGCGCAACCTGTTGGGTTATGTGTTTCTGGACCCGCGCGCGCCCGGCTTCATCGCGGACTGGGAGGAGCGCTCACGCCGCCTTGTGGCCGAGTATCGCGCCGACACCGCGAGCTGGGGCGAGGATCCGGTGCGCCAGGCGCTCGTGCACGAGCTGTGCGAAGCGAGTCCCGCCTTCGATGGCGCATGGCGCTCCCAACACGTCCTTTCCCGCGAGGGCGGCACGCGGGTGTTTCACCATCCCGCGCGGGGGAAATGCCGGTACGAGCAACATACACTTCGTCCGGCGCAGCCCTCCGGGCTGAAGCTCACGGTCTTGGTGCCTGTGGATGCCTGAGTGCGCCGCGAGGCCGCCGGTCCGCGGATGCTCGCCCACGGCCGCCTTGGACCGTCCGGCGCCCGGGTGCCCTGCGATCGTTCCTCATCCTCTGGCTAGCGCTGCTCGAGCCCGAGTCGGCTCTTCAGTCGTTGCATGGCGCGGGTGAAAATCCCGGGATCGTCCAAAGCGCGTGTGAGTATGATAGCCCCTTGGATGGTGATGACCGTCTCCTCAGCCAATGCCGCCGCCGCCGCCCGGCTGTTGCCGCACCGTGCCAGGGCTTCGGCGAGTGCGCCGACCCAACGGGAAAAATACGCGTGCACCTCGCGCGTGAATGCGTCGCGGGCGTCGCCAAGGGCAAACAGGCCCACCAGGCAGACACGCCGTCCGGCGTCGAAGTATTGATCAACAGCCTCGAGCATCGCCGCGATGTTCTCTCGCGGCCGCCTCGCGCCACGAAGCGCGGCAAAGACATGGCGCTCGAACCACGCATCGATCCCGGCCAGAACGGCCGCCGCCATCTGCGCCTTGCCGCCCGGGAAAAAGTGGTAGAGGCTGCCTTTGCCGAGTCCCGTGGCTTGGCTGATCAGCGAGAGGCTGGCTCCCTCGTAGCCGTGCTCGCGGAACACCTCGGCCAGCGCCGGCAGGACCTCTTCCCGCCCCTCGACCGTTCCCGCCATGGCCGCTAGAGGCCGAGATCGCTCAGGCCCGGATGGCCGTCCGGCCGCCGACCGAGCGGCCAGTGAAACTTCCGATCGGACTCGGCGATGGGCAGGTCGTTGATGCTCGCAAAGCGCCGGCGCATCAGTCCGTGCGCGTCGAACTCCCAGTTCTCGTTGCCGTATGCGCGGAACCAAAAGCCGCTGTCGTCACGCCACTCGTAGGCGAACCGGACTGCGATGCGATCGCCTGTGAAGGCCCAGAGCTCCTTGATCAGACGGTAGTCCTGCTCCCGAGCCCATTTCCGTGTGAGAAACGCGATGATCTCGGCGCGTCCGGTGAGGAATTCCGCGCGGTTGCGCCAGCGGCTGTCCTCGGTGTAGGCGAGCGCGACACGCTCGGGATCGCGGGTGTTCCAGGCGTCCTCCGCCATGCGTACTTTCCGGGCGGCGGTCTCGGCGGTGAACGGCGGCAATGGCGGGCGGTCGGACATGGTGCCCTCCGGGATCGGTTTCATGCGGGCTGTATTGTACCGAACGGTACAGACAGATGCACTGCCTGTCAATCTCTGGGTTCGCTGGCCCCGGTGAGCGGCACCTCACGCTCCTGCTGCAAGCCGGCGCCGACGCTGCGCCTGGCCGTCTCTATAGACGTGACCCGTGCGGCGATCTCATGGTGCCGATCGATTTGGAGAGACACACCACCGACAGTTCGTTGAATGAGGTCCGCTCAGCCACTTCGAAGCCGACCTTCAGCAACACGTGCATCGAAGCGGCGTTCCGGGCGCCAGCGAAACGTGGCTTGGGCGCTTGCGCCTCGCAACTCGTCCTGGCACCAAGCCTCTGCTGCCGGCAGGGGCGGGAGCGCGGTCCGAATGACGGGTGGCATCGGTCCGACCTTCAGACTCAATCCGCAACGCCAGCTCGCGGTTGCCAGCGCCGCTTGCCTGTGCCAACCTCTGGCGCTTGCGGCGCGGCAAAGTCCCCCGCGCCGCCTCTGCTTCCCGGCGTGGGCGCGGAGGGTGGCCGGATTTCGTGTCTTGGGAGCAGTCCATGAAATGCATCCGATTCCACGAGCACGGCGGTCCCGAAGTCCTGCGCGTCGAGGATTGCGATCCCGGCAAGCCGGCCCCCGGTGAGGCGCAGGTCCGCCACGGCGCGATCGGTCTCAACTACATCGATGTCTACGACCGGACCGGCCTGTATCCCGTCGAGTTGCCGAGTGGCCTGGGCCGCGAAGCCGCCGGTGTCATCGTGGCGCTCGGACGCAACACGCGGGGATTCCGGCTCGGCGACCGGGTCGCCTACGTGCACCCGATGCCGGGGGCGTATTGCGAGCTGCGCAACGTGGCCACGAGCCGTCTGGTGAAGGTCCCCAAGGACATCTCCGACGAGCAGGCTGCCGCGATCATGCTGAAGGGCCTCACCGCTCGCTCGCTGCTGCGACGCACCTATCGCGTGCAGCGGGGCGACACCATCCTCGTGTATGCCGCTGCGGGCGGTGTCGGCCTCATTCTCACGCAGTGGGCGAAGGCGTTGGGCGCGACAGTGATCGGCGTCGTCGGCAGCGAGGCCAAGGCGGAACTTGCGCGCAGGCACGGCTGCAGGCACGTGTTGATCCTGGGGCGCGACGAGCTGGTCGAGGAAGTGAGGAAGCTCACGCGCGGGGAGGGCGCGGCGGTCGTGTACGACTCGGTCGGCAAGGACACCTTCATGGCCTCGCTCGACTGCTTGCGTCCCCTCGGCATGATGGTCTCCTACGGCAACGCTTCCGGACCGCCGCCGGCGATCAATCCGCTCGAGCTGAGCAAGCGCGGCTCGCTGTATCTCACCCGGCCCACGCTCTTCAGCTATATCTCCCGACGGGCCGACCTCGACGCGGCGGCGCGCGATCTGTTCTCTGCGGTCAGGAAGAAGATAGTGCGGGTCAGGATCGGGCAGCGTTACCCTCTGGCGCAGGCCGCGGCCGCCCACCGTGACCTCGAGGCGCGCCGCACAACCGGCTCGACGGTGCTGATTCCCTGACTATATCGCCCGCGCGGAAGCCTCGATGGAGTCCCGCCGCTCACTCCTGCCGCCCGAGCAGCGCCAGCGTCCGCGGATCCTCGCGGCCGCCGAAGTATTTCTCGATCGCCTCGCGGAAGACCTGATTTTCTGCGGACACCGCCTCGCCGAGGGCGGCCGCCCGGGCGAACAACGTCATGCAGGAGTGGAATTTCAGATCGTCGGGATAGCCGAAGATCTCCCCAATGGCGCGTCCCTGGATCTCGTTCACCAGCCGGGTGCACTCCCGCAGCCGCGCCCCGAGCGTCGGCTCGCTCAGGTAGGCTTCGGCCTCCTCGATCGAGGCGAGGGCGAAGAGCTGCGCAGTCGGACTGTGGCCGAGGCCAAGCAGCTGCGGGAATACGAACCACATCCAGTGGCTCCTCTTGCGGCCGGCATGCAGCTCCCTCAGTACCTGGTTCCACACCGGTGCCTGGGCCTCGGCGAAGCGTCGGAGTCCGGCACCGAAATCGCTCATGCCGGCCCGGCTCAGCGCTGCGTCACGATCGCCGGCCGGCCGGGTCGCTGGCCACGGTTTGGTCCCAGCGGCGGGCGAAGCGCCTCTCCACCCATTGCCTCACGCGCATGGCATCTGCAGTGCGTGTGTATCGCCCCCAGGAGTGCATCAGCACCACGATGATGTCGTGGTGAGCGATCCAGGCATCGAGCACCAGGCACTGGCCCGCGGGGTCGGTGAATCCGGTCTTCTGCAGCACAATGTGCCACCACCGGTCCCTGACCAGCGGGTCGGTGGGATAGTAGGGCAGGCGCCAACGGCCTACGCGGATCGCATATCCGGGACTGGTCGAGTACCGTCGCAGGATCCGGTTGTGAGAGGCCGCCAACACCAGCTTCGCGAGATCATCGGGCGTCGAGACGTCACCGGACGAGAGTCCGGTGGGCTCGACAAAATGAGTGTGCGTCATGCCGAGTGCCCGCGCCTTGGCGTTCATGGCGCGCACCGCGGCGGCCACCCCTCCGGGGTAGTTGCGGGCCAGTACGTGCGCGGCGCGGTTCTCCGAGGACATCAACGCCAGATGAAAGAACTGTGCCCGGGTCAGCCGTGCGCCGAGCGGCAGGTGCGAGTACGGCGTCATATCCGCCCGAGTGACCGTCAGGACCTGATCGAGCCGCTGGTGCGCCTCCGCCACCACCAAAGTGGTCATCAGCTTGGTGATGGAGGCGATGGGCGTCACGCCGGCGGCCCGTTTGGCGAAGAGCACCCGGGAGCGGGTAGCATCGAACACCAGCGCCTCGCTCGAGCGCACGTAAGGATGGCTCGAAAGGATCCGGCGGTCGGCCGGCCGATAGGGGCGGTAGACGTAAAGGTGGCAGACGCGCCGATGATGGGCGTAATAGTGGCAGACGTAGCGGCGGGCGGCGTGGGCGGGCGAGGAGGCGAACACCGTGGCCAGAGCCACGGCGATCGGCATCAGGACCGGCAGCCCGAAACCTCGTTTGTTCATTTTGAATTCTCGCGGTCGACCTGCAGGTCAACAAGGGACAGGCGGTTCGAGACGAGCTGGCCGGAGCGGCGTTTTCGGCCGGGGCCCGGTGCGTGAGCCTAACATTAACATAATGCCGCCGCCACATTCTGTGAACCGAGTCGGCTCACGGCGAGGGGCGGCGCCGCAGGGCGGGATGTTGCCGGAGAAGGAGCCGCCTCGGGCTCGGCGCCTCAGCGCATGCGAGCGCTTCGCATTCCCAGCCCCGAGCGCACGAGCATGCCGATTCCTGTCAACAGGGTGACCGCGAACAGGATCATCCAGATGCGGAACGACCCGTAGGGCAGGGGCAGCAGGCTGAATGCCGGCTGGAAGGCAATGAACCAGGCACAGGCCACGATCAGCAGCGCCGTCCGCCGGCGGAAAACCTTCTCTGCGGCGGTGGCCTCGGGCGACCTCGCTTGCGGCGGCTGGCGAAGCAGGAGCGCGGCGAGCGCGATGAAGGCGAAGCACAGGGCCCCCATGGTCCCGATCCTCATCGCCACGGCCGATGGAGTGCGCCGCACCCAATAGTCCGGATAGCCATTGAGCCCCCAGTGCGCCGGCATCATCGGTGGAAGCTCTGTCCAGCGAATCCAGACCCACGTCGTCATCCCCGCCAGCCACAGCAGGGGGATCGCCCCGGACAGCCACCGGCCGGGCAGGCGCGGCGATGCGGGATTCGCGGGCGAGGGCTCGGACATGGCGCGTTCTCGCGGTTTGAGGCGTTGAGTGACGCGCATGATACGCGATCGGACTGGCGCGGCCGCTGCGCCGGCCGGGCACGATGCACGGATCCGGCAACCCTCAATAACGCCGCAAGAGGTCTCGCAGCGGCTCGAAAAAGACGAACCCCAACCCTGCCGCGACACCGCCCCAGGCGAGGGCCAGCGGAGTATGGACCCCCAGGTGTGCGCGCAGCCAGGGCAGGGCGATCGCGGCTGCGGCGCCGGCGGCGAAGGCGAGGCCGATCAGGGTGGCGAGCGAGCTGCGCCGGACGCGGATGTAGGTCCTCTCCAGCGTCCTGAGCTGCTCCCGTTGCTCGCTCTCCAGCCGCTCGCGCAGCGTGGACAGACGGGCATCGGCGGCGCGGGCCATCCCGGCCTTCAGACGTGCGTGAAAGGTCTGAGGGACATCCGGTGCGTGCAGCGCACGCCTCAGCGCTTCATCGAGCGCGCGGTCGAGCTTGCCATTCCCTGCGGATCCGGTCATGAGAGTTCCTCCGCCCAATAGGCCGGGTCATCCAATCCCCGGCATTTCAACATCTCGGCCAGTGTCGCGCGGGCCCGGGACAGCGAGGTTTTCACCGTGCCTTCCGGGCAGCCCAGCATGAGCGCCACCTCACCCACCGCGCGTCCCTCGTAATAATAGAGCAGCAAGACCCGGCGCAAGCGCTCCGGCAACAGCTCCACCAGGTCGCGCAGCTGCTGCGCGCTTCCATCCGACGGCCGCGTGACGAGCGCCGCCATCGCCTCTTCGGGCACCTCGCCCGGTTCATCCAATGAAGCGAACGTCCGTTTCCGCTCGAGCGCCGTCAGGCAGCGGTTGCGGGTGATGGCATAGATCCAGCTCGATAGCGACGCGCGTCCATCGTAACGGTCGAGCGCTTTCCACACCCGCACCAGGCTGTCCTGGGCGGCATCCTCAGCCTGGGCATGATCGCGCAGCATCGCACAACACAGGCGGTAAACCTTGCCCTCGTAGCGGCGCAGCAGCTCCCCGAACGCGCTGTCCCGGCGACCCGACCGGATGAGCTCGACGATGTCCTGGTCGCGGTCGGCCGCCCCGGTTGCTGCTGTGCGCACCCGTTACCCCCTGCAATCCCCGGAGTATTCCCTGTGCGGGACCCTCCAAGTCGCTTTTTAATACCCGCCCGCACCGGGATTGGTTTCAATCATTATTTTGATGTGACGTTTGAAACCCTCCGCCAGCTTGCCGGGTATCCAGTGCGTCCTGCAACTGTTTCGGAGAATCCGCCCATGTCTTCCATACTTGGCTCTCTCACGGGGCTCATGACTGCCGTCATCATTCCCATCGTCGCAATCGTCGGCGGCATATCCTTTGCCGCGTACTCGCTGTATCTGAAAGCCCGCCGGCAGCGGGAATTGCTTCAACTGCACCACGTCGAGCGCATGGCCGCGATCGAGAAGGGGATCGAGCTGCCGCCCCTGCCGCCGCAGCTCCTCCAGTATGGGTACAGCGACGGATACGGTTCCGGCGGCCGCCGCTATCGGGGGGTCATCATGCTTCTGGTGGGTGTGGCGGTCACTCTGGCACTGCGGCAGTCAGCGGGGGTGAGCACCCAGTGGTGGTGGGGCCTGGTCATCGTCGCCGTGGGTCTGGGGCAGCTTTTGACCGGATACCTGGAGCGGCACAATGCTTCATCGGCTTCGGCCGGGGCTTCGTCCCAGCCTGGCGCCAGTGAAGCCCCCACGCGTCCCGGCCGCGGCTGAGCTGGATTTGGCGGTTCGCCATCCCGAGTTTGGGCGCGGAAGAGGTTCTCCCAGAGGAAATCACACCCTGCCCGGGCGCTCGGGAGCTGGATTCGAGGTTCGCCACGGTTGACACTCTCGTCCCCCCTCCCTAGAATCGCCGGCCTTTCTCGGGTCGGCCCGACGGCATGCCGACCCCCGAAACAGCGACACACCGACACCGGGCCACATCCTCGCGAGCGCGCCAATACGGGGTGCGTAGTGCGCAGGGAGCCCGGTTTTCGTCCGGCCGCTCACCGCGCGGGCGCACCCTTTGAAGGTTCAGAGGAGGCGTTCCGTGCCCGAACGCAGGATTTTGGAGACAGTATGGCGACCACCGGTCAGCTCATCCGGCAACCGCGCCGCACGCGGACAGAAAAGACCAAGGTGCCCGCTCTGGGGGCTTCTCCCCAGAAGCGTGGGGTCTGCACGCGCGTGTACACCACCACGCCCAAGAAGCCGAATTCCGCACTGCGGAAAGTCTGCCGCGTGCGCCTCACCAACGGCTACGAGGTCACCAGCTACATCGGCGGCGAGGGTCATAATCTTCAGGAGCACTCCGTGGTGCTCATCCGCGGTGGCCGCGTCAAGGATCTGCCGGGCGTGCGCTACCATACCATCCGCGGCACGCTCGACTGCGCCGGCGTCGGCGAGCGAAAGCAAGGCCGCTCCAAGTACGGCGCCAAGCGGCCCAAGAAGTAAGAGGTCCACGCGATGTCCCGTCGAGCCCAAGCTCCGGTCCGCACCATCCTGCCGGACCCCAAGTTTCACAGTGAGATGCTGGCCAAATTCATGAACGTCGTCATGAAGGACGGCAAAAAGTCCGCGGCTGAGCGCATTCTGTATGGCGCGATCGACCGCATCTCCGAGAAGACAGGCAAGCAGGGCCCGGATGCCATCGGACTGCTGTCGGCCGCCCTCGATAACGTCAAGCCCGTGGTCGAGGTCAAGTCCCGGCGCGTGGGCGGCGCGACCTACCAGGTGCCGGTCGAAGTGCGCGCCACCCGTCGTCAGACGCTGGCCATGCGCTGGGTGATCGAGGCAGCCCGTGCCCGCAGCGAGAAGTCCATGGCTCACCGCCTGGCGCACGAGCTGCTGGATGCCGCCGAGAATCGCGGCGCCGCGGTGCGCAAGCGCGAGGACACGCACCGCATGGCGGAGGCCAACAAGGCCTTCGCGCACTACCGTTGGTGAGGCAGGCGGTTCCCATTCACTTGACACCGCACTGACCCGAAGGAAAGTGAATCGTGGCACGCGCGACGCCCATTGAGCGTTACCGGAACATCGGCATCTCCGCCCACATCGATGCGGGCAAGACGACGACCACCGAGCGCATCCTCTTTTACACCGGGGTCTCGCACAAGATCGGCGAGGTCCACGACGGCGCGGCCGTGATGGACTACATGGAGCAGGAGCAGGAGCGCGGCATCACCATCACCTCCGCGGCCACCACTTGCTTCTGGAAGGGCATGGACGGCGCTTATCCGGAGCACCGCATCAACATCATCGATACGCCGGGCCACGTCGACTTCACCATCGAGGTGGAGCGCAGCCTGCGCGTGCTCGACTCGGCTGTTGCGCTGTTCGACTCGGTCGCCGGCGTGCAGCCGCAGTCCGAGACCGTGTGGCGCCAGATGAACAAGTACGGCGTGCCGCGCATCGCCTTCGTCAACAAGATGGACCGGGCCGGCGCGAACTTCCTGCGTGTCGTGGACATGATCCGGGCGCGGCTGCGCGCCAATCCCGTGCCCATCCAGCTGCCGATCGGGGCCGAGGACAGGTTCGAGGGTGTCGTCGACCTGATTCGCATGAAGGCCATCTACTGGGACATGGAAACCCAGGGCATGCGCTTCGAGTACCGCGACGTCCCGGCCGATCTCAAGGACCAGGCGCAAGAGCATCGCGGCAAGATGATCGAGGCCGCCGCCGAGGCAAACGACACGCTGATGCGCAAGTACCTCGAAGGCGAGACCCTCGCCGAGGAGGAGATCCGGGCCGGGCTGCGCGAGCGCTCGATCCGCAACGAGATCGTGTTGTGCATGTGCGGCTCCGCGTTCAAGAACAAGGGCGTTCAGGCGCTGCTCGATGCGGTCATCGAATTCATGCCTTCGCCGGTGGAGATGCCCGATGTCAAGGGCATCGACGAGGCCGGCGAGCCCGCCACACGCAAGGCCGGCGACGAGCAGCCGTTCGCCGCGCTTGCTTTCAAGATTCTCAACGACCCGTTCGTAGGCAACCTGACCTTCTTCCGCGCGTACTCCGGCGTGCTCAACTCGGGCGACACCGTGTACGTGCCGACCAAGAGCCGCAAGGAGCGCGTCGGGCGCCTGCTGCAGATGCACGCCAGCGACCGTACCGAGATCAAGGAAGTGCGCGCCGGCGATATCGCCGCCGCCGTGGGTCTGAAGGATGTGTTCACGGGCGATACCCTGTGTGACCTCGAGAAGGTCATCACGCTGGAAAAAATGGAATTCCCCGAGCCGGTGATCTCCGTGGCGGTGGAGCCGAAGACCAAGGCAGACCAGGAGAAAATGGGCCTCGCCCTGCAGCGCCTCGCCAAGGAGGATCCGTCCTTCCGCGTCAGCACCGACCAGGAGTCCGGCCAGACCATCATCGCCGGCATGGGCGAGCTGCACCTGGAGATCATCGTCGACAGGATGAAGCGCGAGTTCAATGTCGAGGCCAACGTCGGCCAACCGCAGGTGGCCTATCGCGAGACCATTCGCACCCGCGTCGAGCAGGAAGGCAAGTTCGTTCGCCAGTCGGGCGGCCGCGGCCAGTACGGGCACGTGTGGCTGAAGATCGAGCCGAACGAGACCGGCAAGGGCTACGAGTTCGTCAACGGCATCGTCGGCGGCTCCATTCCGCGCGAATACATCCCCGCGGTCGACAAGGGCATCCAGGAAGCCTGTCAGACGGGCGTCATCGCCGGCTATCCGGTGGTCGACGTCAAGATCACGCTGTTCGACGGCTCCTATCACGATGTCGACTCCAGCGAAATGGCGTTCAAGATCGCAGGATCGATGGGTTTCAAGGAGGGTTTCAGGCATGCCAAGCCGGTGCTGCTCGAGCCGATCATGAAAGTCGAGGTGGTGACCCCGGAGGAGTACTCCGGTGACGTCATCGGTGACCTCAATCGCCGACGCGGGCAGATCATGGGCATGGACGAGTCGCCGGCCGGCAAGGTCATCACGGCCGAGGTGCCGCTGTCTGAGATGTTTGGTTACGCGACCAACGTGCGCTCCATGAGCCAGGGCCGCGCGACCTTCACCATGGAATTCGCCAAGTATCTCGAAGTGCCGCCGAACATCGCCGACGGCATCATCAAGAAGTAGTTTTTTTTCAAGGTAAGCAGCCATGTCCAAAGAGAAATTTGAGCGCAGCAAGCCGCACGTGAACGTTGGGACGATCGGGCACGTGGACCACGGGAAGACGACGCTGACTGCGGCGCTGACGAAGGTGATGGCCGAGAC
>JAJZLX010000063.1:0-4851 GCA_021850555.1 Pseudomonadota bacterium
TGGAGTCCAAGAAAACCATATTCTTTCTCGAGTTCAAGAAAAAGGCCCTGACGCGTGCCGGCCAGGCCGGCGTGGACGCCAACCTCATCCTCGATCTAGCCGCCAGCGCGCTCGAGGCCCAGGTCCAGGCCGGATGGCATGAGCTGCGGATAAAGCGCAAGGGCTTCCTCGACCTTACCGCCGATGGCGCGACTTACCGGCTCGAGCTTCGGGGCAGAGGCGTCGAGCGGCTGGCGCTGTCCTTTCTGGACTTCGGCAGCTTCCAGGATCGCATGCTGATCCAGCAGTTTCTGGCCGCCAATCTTGGCGCGACGTACACTGTCAATTCCCCATCGCTCTCAAGCAAGTTCGATCGTCTCAACAAGTACCTTGAAGCTCTCCGGAAACAGACCGAGGAGATCTTGGGCGGCAAGCAGGTGAATTGGCCATTCTTTAACTGCTGGTTCCTCAGCGTTCCCCAGCTGCTTGTCCTTGTGGATGATGTGCATGATGTCGAGGCATTTCGCGCTGTCTTCTTCTCGAAGAGGGCCATGACGCTCGACGTGGCCGATCTCTATTACTTTCACTCGCGCTACGGCCACGCGCAGCAACAACCAAAATAGCATCGGCGCGCAGAGGGGCGCCCTGGCCTACCCGCATCACCAGCCCGCGACATCGCGAGCGACGCCGGCAATGAGATTCGGCAACACGCGCGCGAAACTCGTCCGCCTCCGAACCTTGATCAGGTATCCATGTAGCTTTCCAGCATCGAAGAAGGCGCCGAACTGCGGCACGCCCATGCGCGACAAATCGGCACCGGCCGCAATCGTCAGTCGCGTCAGGTGCGCAAACTCGTGATACCGTTCATATTGGTCCTGGACGCCCTTGACGCCGTCTGAGCCCTTGTGGGTCGAGGCGTAGCGCGGATTTAAAGGGCCGGGTCTTTTAACACGACCACGGTCGGAAGCGGCCGTCGGCGGGGTCGTTAATTGACGGTCGCTGACCGGCCATGACCGGAAGTTCGGGCGGCCTCCACTAGCGACAATTCGTCGTCCCGAAGCCGCCATTCGGCCGGAACTGAAATGATCTTTGACTGGACCGGAACAACCGTCACTCCCCCCTAAAGGAAGTTCCAGGTTATTCCCACCGTCAGAAGATCGGGATGTGCGCCGAGGGCGGCGAAGCGTTCGTACTCGGCTCGCACTGCCCAGTCGCCGATCTTCCATTGCGCTCCCGCAGCGGCGGCGAATGTATTCTCGCTCGTGTAGAGAGTCCCAATGAAGGGGGGGCCTGCCGCGATGCAATCTAAGGGAGGGCGACAGCTGCGACTCACCGTTGCGCTGAGATCCGTCGTGATGTGAGCGATTCCCGCCTTCAAGTAGACATCAATGATTGGTGCAGGCACATAAAGCACCGCGAAGACGGCCTCCCCTTTCTGGGAGATTCGAGCATCCGTGAGCGCGAATGGCCCTGAGTAATCAGGAGAGACCCGCCCCTTACCC
Source organism: Pseudomonadota bacterium (assembly GCA_021850555.1). Next base: position 1,482 of record JAJZLX010000063.1, read on the forward strand.
AGATTGAAATAGTCGACCTCGGCCCCGAGCAGGTCCAACCCACGCACGCCAGCCATAATCTGATAGGCAAAATCGCTCCGATCGAAGCCGCCGAAAGAATCAGCACTGGAAGCGACCAGACTGGAATCATTTGCATTGAGGCGTGCATGTCCCACGCCAGCGCCGACATAGAAATTGACCAGATTCGTCGATGCCTGGGCGGGGATAATCGGCACTACAATCAGAAGTGCTGCCAGCACAGGAGAAAGACGGAAAGCGGGGTTGCATCTTGCCATGATGGGATCCTCTTGCAGCCACCCACGACGCAATTCAGTCCACTCGGACCACGGGACGCGCCGTGGTCCGCCGGCGACCCGTGCCACCGCTGTTATGGTGTCTTGTGGCGCGAACGGATGAATCGCGATTCAGTTGGCATGATAGTGGGCGTTTCCAGGTGGTTCAACTCAGCGTCTTCACCAAGCCTCCATCGAGCCAAGATACTGGAGGAGGCAAGGACCGCTTCTGGGTGATGAGCAGAACCTCGCGCCGTTAGCCCGGACTTCCGCTCAGGGTCGGCAGCGGAAATTCCGCGGATTTCTCCTCCGCCGGTAATGATCGGCACTCCATTCAAGGTCCTTTGAATGAGCCCATTTTTTCCGAGAAACAGCCAAGCGCCCGCCCGGACCTGCGGTCCATTAAGCGGTCTGCAATATGCCGGCCAAGCATGGGGAGCAACGAGCATGAGCGAGCCGCCGGTAAGTTCTCAATTTCTCTGACCCTCGGGTCGCGGCTCGGGCGGTGTGGCGTCCGAAGACACCAGACCGCCACTACCGCGACCGCTTACTTACGGTCGTCGCGCGATATACCAGATTCGGTAAGGTTTTATACCTGATTTGGTAAGTCGGTGCTCCACATTGCGAGTTTTATATCGCGGATGTGATGCGCGGACGCTTACGACGCTCGCTCTTGCCCCTTAGTGCTCAGGATGGGCCGACTGTTACTGTTAATCCGTTGGTCGTTTGTTCGGGTCCCACTGCTGGAGGCAACGAATCAAGCATTGAAACTATTCTGCAGATTCTAATGCGCCTGCTGCTTCCTGTGTGCTTCCCGCATCCACGAGCCCAGCGAACACAGCCATCTTGTCGGCGGAGCCATGGTGCCGACGGGCCATGACATGCGTATAGATCCTGAGGGTCGTCAGGATACTCGCATGACCCATGACTTCTTGGGCCCGCTTGATCGGAACGCCCGCCTCGGCCATGAGGGTACAAGCCAGGTGCCGAATGTCCTGGAATCGCATTGCAGGTAACCCCGCCTTGAGCAGGGCACGCCGCAGGACATTGCGCAGCAAGTAATCTGCCCCGAGAGGTCCGCGCCGGCCGTCTGCGTCCGGTTTACCTGGGAATACCAAACCGTCCGGCGTCGGCGGGCACTCGAGCTTCCAGCGCTCGAGCCGCGGAATCAGATGGGACGCGATCGGTACCATGCGCACGCTGCTCTCCGTCTTCGTCCTGTCATCCGCGCGACGCCGCGTGGCCTGGCTCACGATGAAGAGCTTCTTGCCTTTCAGATCAATCGACGACCAGGTTATCCCGCGTATCTCTCCTGAACGGAGGCCCGTCGTCAAGTCGAGCTCGACCATGAGTCGCTCCGGCGCATCATCGAGCGCACCGAGCAAGCGCTGGATCTCATCGGGCTCCAGGATGCGGATTGACCTGACTCGCACGCGGGGTTTCTTCACATTGGCGACGGGGTTGCGCGACACGAGTTTGATGTCTTGCCCGTAGCGGAAAATCGCACCGAGAAGCGTCAGGATCTTGGCCACGGTGCGTGCTGACAACGGCTTCTGGCTGCCCTGCTTACCCGAGGCCTTGATGCCCGGTTCCTTCAGCAGTTTCGCCTTGAAGTTCTTTATGTCCTCAATGTCGTCCTCGAGTTCATTGATCGGTTTCTCGCCAAAATACCGCAGCAGGTAAAGCCGTGCACTCGCTTTGTAGTCAGCGATCGTTGCCGGACCCAGGGCCCCTGGAATCAGCTCGTGGGCCTCAAATTTCTCCCACAATTCCCGAAACGTTGTGGTACGTCGCTCCCAGAACTTGCCCGTCTTGATCTCCCGGGCCTGCTCATCCCGATACTGCTCGGCGGCGTCTTTCGCGCGTGCGCCCCGACCGAACGTCTTCATGCTGCGCTTGCGCTTGCCATCAACGTTTGTCGATATGTCAACGACCCAGCCGCGATTCTTTACATTTCTGACGGTGACCGATGCCACGTTAGCTCCACCAAATAGAACGGATCAAACGTATAGCGCCTCCTTTTAAACAAGATCGATCGCCAGTCTCGCTCCTTGCCAACTCGGGGATAAAAAGCCTCGCTAAAGAAGGCATCGGACCAAGTGCCATCAAACGAGATCGCTGACCGTGTCGAGAAGAGACTCCATCCTCCGGAAAAACGAAGGGACGCACGCCTGTGCCACACCCGAATCCCTCGTCGCCTCTGCAAGCATCCTGGTGCCACTGCCGGACGGCCGCTGGCTCGCATTGACTCGCGCGGACTTTGATGCCGCGCTCATTGCAGGGACCGAGTGCATGGCAGCGTCCGCCCCCTCCGCGACCGCTCTCACCCATGAGCCGTTGCTCGATGCACCGCAGGCTGCAGCGCAACTTGCCGTCTCCACTCGGTGGCTGGAGGATTCCGCCCGCGCCGGAATCATTCCGCATCACAAGTTTGGCCGCTTCATTCGCTTTCGTGTCAGTGAGGTCGCCGCCCATTGTCGCTTCGAGGGCGCAGCGATGCCTTGAGCCCGCTCTTCAGTCGGCCCATGCTGCGTCGCCCATGATTCGCGGCACGACGGGGCGGGTACCCTGCGGCCGACTCCACTTATCGAGCATCCTTCTTCGTCTGCATAACAGCCTCGGTCCCCCAGCGGTCGCGGATGATCCCCCCCTCCACCTGAACTTTCCCGGTGCCCGCGCCAGTTTCTTACTTGCCCGTAATGCCCGGACACGAACCGCTGCCCAGGATTCGCTGAGCACCCGTACTCTGTGCGATGCCAATCGACAAGCGCTCCCCGGGTGCGTCCGAAGCCCACCGTACGAGCTTCGCGTTCGGCTGCCACACTCGAGTCAGTGGATGTCCGTGCTCTCACGGCCCCTTCTCTGCCTGCTGCCCGGCTGAGGTCAGCGGAAGGAGGTTCGCCAGCGGACGCACATGGCGACTGATCGTTGCTGCGGCGGAATGCTTCAGCAGATAAATGACGTCGCGGATCAGCGCATCTACGGAATGGTGTGCCATGCCCAGCCGCAAATTGCAGGCATTGCACAGCAGCGCCCGGACACGACCGGTGTCGTGATCATGATCAACGCAAGGGCCTGACTATAAATCGGCAAAAGGT
>JAJZLX010000063.1:4861-14952 GCA_021850555.1 Pseudomonadota bacterium
AATCCCAAGCCATTCATTTGGACCAAGAGCGCTCGCGATATCTTGCAAAAGGTCATTCGTGCAAATAGCCGCTTAAGTTCCAAACAGAATGAAGCACTACACTAGATCGGCAAAAGGTCTCTCGCAGTCCGCGCACTTTCCGTCTTGAGACTTCATCAGGAACTCGTATGTATGGGCACTAACGCCGTGACGACGTAGTCTGCGGCTCGCGACGATGTCGGCTTTGTTTTCGCGATAGCGTTTCTTCTCGGCGTTTGAGTGACAGACTTTGCAGCGGTTGTGATAGCCAGTGGGTTGCCGAGCGTTGCGGGGGAAATTCATGTACGGCTGATCTTCCTTGCAGCCTGAGCAGCGCTGAAAAAGAAGTAACTGCGTGTTCGGTACGGTCATGCCTTGATCGCGCGTCGCTCAGCAATCAGCCAAATGGGCGGCCGCCCCGCTGCTGCAACTTCATCGCCAGACGGCGCCAAAAGCCGCTGCTCAGAAGCATCCCTCGTCCCATATAAAAAGCCGTGACTACACGGGTCTCCACATCAACAACGCTCTGCCAGGGCGTCGGGACTGTAGGAGACCTGTTAAACGAACGCCACCGGGGGTACCGGAATTAATGATGTTTCGGGTGCTGGTTTTGGAGACCAGCACTATGAAATCGAAGGCCAAGAGACAAGCAAAATCAATTGCTTACGAGGAACCATCATTTTTTATACCGGATTCGATTAATGACGGGCGCTCACAGCACCGAAGACCAGGCAGGGCACGGAGACGCCCGATGCCAAGTACTCGGACCACTTACCACGACCTCATAGCCACCATGCGCGCCCGCGCAGCAGCCACTGGCGACCCAGGCGAGAACGTATTAGCCAATCTCACGTCGGCCCTGAGGGGCTTCCTCACCGAGCGCAAGATCGATGCATCCGAGGTCATCGGTGCCACCCTGCGCACGATGTTCTTTCGGCACGTCGCACGGCATCTGGAAACCCTCAGCGCCAATGGTGCCGATATCCGCTACCGCGCAAACCGTAAGAGCAGTCTCACCCGCTGGCGGCGCCTGCTGGCCGAATTGGACCGCCAGGACGCAGCGGTGGTCGGTGCAGACTCCCCCTTCGTGAAGGCGCTCGCGGATATTTTCGCCGCGGGTGCGACCCGCAAAGGCCTGGCCCGGAGCATCGGCATGCCCCTGGCCACGCTCAAGCGATGGGAAAACGGAGCCGCACCGACGCTACGTTCCATTCATTACGTTGACCGCATCGAGCGGATTCTCGGTATGTCCCCGGGGCAATTACGAAGCCTGCTGGAGCCCCTCAAGTCGGCACCGACGGCGGACAATGGCACCCTCGCCGCATCGCCCGAGAAGCGTAAAGCCGACCCCGAAGACTGGTACCAATTACAGCCCAGGGATGCCCTTGAACCATTTACGACTCAGTGGCAGGAGCTTGCCAACTACAAGGCACAGAGCTTCGCGTGGGAAGAGGAGACATTCGTCCCGGATGACATTCCGGAAATCGGCAAGCCCTGGCGAATGTTTGAAATGCCACCCGGAAAAAGGGTTCCTTATCCCTGGCTCAATGTCATTGGCGGCCAACGCTGTGGCGCCGCCGAGCACGCCTTTCCCATTGTAGCGGCCTACATTGGCTGGATGCAGTTGAGCCCCGAAAAGGGGGGACTGGGCATGAAGCCAACCGAGGCTCAAAATCTCGGGCATTTCTCCGACTCGCAGAAAATCAAAGCGTATGTCCTCTGGCGCAAGAAGAAATCAAACGGTACCTACACGAGAACCACGACACGCTTTCTCTCCTTCGCCGCAATGTTGTGCCGACCAGAGACTGGATTTCTCTATCGCCGAGCCGAATTAGCCCAGTCACTCGGCATCGTCAGTGAGGAAGCTTGGCGGGAGCGCTGTTCACAGTCCCTGAAGCTCATAAACATCATCAGGCGCGATATCAAGCCTAAAATCGTCATCACTCAAGCCCCTGCAAAGAAGCTCGCAGGTGTACTTGCGGGTGAAAACCCCCTGCGACTCTTTGGTGATGCAATCAAGCGGCATATCGCCGCCCACAGCCCATCAGGCGGGATGAATGATGCCATATGGGCCCGCGACCTGGTCATGTTGTTTTTGTTTGCCTCATGCCCATTAAGACCGCGCAACATGAGTGAGCTGACCTATGCCCCCGACAACAGCGGACAGCTGAAGCGAAACTCCTCGGGCGAATGGGTCATCGAAATTCCGAGCGCACAACTCAAGAACGGCGAGCATCAACCAGAACTTGTCGCCTACGTGGTGAGATCAGCATGGTCGCATCTCGAGCGCTATCTGATGCACTGTCGGCCCCAGTTTGGCTCATCGAGATACGTCTTTGCCTCACGAAAGGATGACAGCGGCCCCTGGGAGGGACTTAGCACCCGATTCAGTGAAATCACCGGACGGCACCTGGAGGGCTCCACCGGTGCGGGCGCCCGGGCGGCTCGCTACCTCGTGGCGACCGGGCTAGCTCGGCGCAAAGAGCACTCTGGGGCGGAGATCGCCTTGCATGATACGAAGGAGGTGACTGACGGACACTACATTCTGGACAACCCCAGACTGGTCGCTGAAGTAATCGATCAGTTGCTGGGCTTGTCATAGACGGAGCGTATTCGCTGAGAGACGCGAAACAATCGACGTCGAAAAGAAAGGTGGCCGCAGCCCGGAAATTTAAAACGCCGCGCTAGATGGTCCTATCCACACACGCAAGGGAGAGAATATCTATGACCATCATCAACCGACCACGAAAGGCAAAGCCGCGCGTCCAAATGCGGCTTCCTATATCCCAGGACAAGTCTCAGACCGCCGACGCGAAAGTCGAGGCGGCGGCCCAGGCCACGGGGGTGCAGCGCGTGTTGTCCGGCCGCCACACCACGCCACCGCCCGCCACGGGCGAGGTCACTCTCGCTGAGGCGCTCGCGCGCTACGAGATGGAGATCACAGCGAATAAGATCGGCCTCGAACAGGAGCGCCGACGTATTGTTGCGTGGTCGGGCAGTGACTTCGCAGGAATCGCGCTTTCGAGGCTCAACCGATCGCATTTTGCCGCCTACGCACACGAACGTATCAGTGCCGGCATCGCGCGCTCCACGGTGCGTCGCGAACTCGCGCTCATCAGCCACGTCTTCACCATCGCGCGCACTGCGTGGCAATTACCCAACCTCGCCAATCCTATCGCGGGGGTGCGCCTACCCGGGAGAGATATCCCGCGCGACCGCCGTTTGAGCAGCGAGGAATTCGCGCGCTTCCAAAACGCGCTCAACAGCTCCGACAACCGGCTGATACAGATAAACGTACGCTTCGCACTCGAAACAGCGGCACGCAAGAGTGAACTGCTGAACCTCACTTGGGCGGATGTCGATCTCTCGCGCCGAGTGATACTCCTGCGCGGCACCCAAAAGTGCGGCGGTCGGTCCGTACCGTTAACGCAGGAGGCGGCAAACCTCCTTGGGCAGGTATCCGATGTGCGGAACAGACGCGTCTTTCCAATCACTCCTTATGCAATCGCGGCCGTTTGGCGCCGCATTCTGGTCCGTGCCGAGATCGATGACTTCTACTATCACGATCTTCGCCGTGAGGCGATCTACAGGCTGTTCGAGCGGGGTCTCACGGTCGAAGAGGTGCAGTGCATCACCGGCTACAAAACGCCCGCGCTGCCTTGGCGCTCCACTCAGGTGAACGTCTCTCGGATACTTCAGCACTTGGACACGACCGAATCGCCGCGATCTAGCCTCACCAGGCACGACGGATTGCGTGGCAATGAATGACGCAATCCATGTAAAGAATCCAAAATGGAGTTCGCATTTGGCCGGCAACCAGCAGGCCTCTATACCCGGTGTCTCGCCAGATGCTCCAGCACCTGAAAGTTCGCCTCCCACCCGTCGGGAAATTTCTCCGGCTCCTCGAGGTACATCGGGTCGGAATCCGGAAACTCACTCAGCAGCCGTGATGCCCCGGCGCGTCCGACCACGATACACGCGTGGCGATGTCGCGAGAGCATCACGCACATGCGTCCGGACTCGAGGTGAAAGGCGCTCGCGTCGCGCCGCCCCGCGAGCGGGTGCCAGACGAATACGATCTCGTACTCGCGGCCTTGGATCTTGTTTGCGGTGGAAACAGTGAGCGCATCGGGATCGACTCCCTCGTCCGACAGGGCCTTGCGGGCCGCGAGCACCTGGTCGTTGTGCGCGGTCACGAGGGCGATCTGTCCGAGGGTGACCGCGCGCGGCTCGGTGCTGCGCTCATCGGTGACCACCGGCTTGCGCTCCTTGAGGCGCCTGATCAAGGACGCCAGCATGCGCGCGACTTCCTGATCGGTTCGGACGGTCAGTCGCTCCGGAAGCTCGAGGTAGGCCCAGCCCGTCGCGCTCGCCTGCTCGAGCGCGCGATCGATCGGCTGCGCGAGCGGTTGCGAGCGCGCTCGCGCGGTGAGGGTGAGCGAGCGTTGAGCGGCTTGCGTGCCGGCGGCGAACGGGGCTGTCGGATAGAAGGCGGCGGCGACGAGGCCGGCAGCGCTTGGCGGCAGACGCCACGAGGTGGGCAGTCGGATCGGCTGCAGTTCCGGATGCGCCGCGCGCAAAGTTCCCATGGCGGTGCGCGCGGGTGAATACCACAGTCCCTTCCACACCGAGTCATCGACGATAGTGAAAGGGTCGAGCTGCCCGGGATCCCCGACACAGAACAGCTGCCGAAACAGGTCGGCAATGCCAAGGAGGGTGTCGGAGCGCATCTGGTAAGCCTCATCGATGAGAGCGACTTCGAAACGCGCGCCCCCGCCGTGTTTCTGTATCCCGGCGCGCACGTATTGCCATTTGCGCGCGGTGGCGACAATGACCTGGGAGTTCATGGCCTCTTCGAGATCGGTGGTCGCGCGAACGACACTCGACAACTGTCTCGTCACGGCGACGGACGGACCCTGCGAGGCGGTCAGGCGCGCGATCTTGAGCTTCGGGTAGCGCTCCGCGAGCGTCAGCAGCAGATCATCGGCCTGCTCGTTGGTCTGAGTCACGACGGGCACGCGCAGGCGCTTGTCGGCCGCAGCCAGCGACTGGGCGACCGAAGTGGTGAGGGTGGACTTGCCCGCACCCGGCGGCGCCTCGGCCAGCACCGCGGTGTTCCGGCCCGATTGCAGCGCCTCGATCACCTGGGTGGTCAGGGCGCGGTTCAGGTGAACGAAATGACTTTCGGCGCGGCTCATACCAGCACGCCCGGCACGTCCCCTTCCGGCACGCTGCCGCTCGGAGCCGGCACGGCATCTTCGGGCGCCACGTCGGGACCGAGCTCATCGTCGGTGTCCGCGCCCACCACATCCGTCGCGCCGAGGCTTTCAACTTCGGTCGCCCGCGTCAGCTCCTCGCGCTCCTCGGCATCGGCATCGGCGACCCGGTGCGTCCAGGGAATCTCCCTCGGACCGTCGGGCGGTGGACCGCCGAAGGCACTCAGGCGGGCGAATACTGCCTGCGAATGCACCGCGGGAAGCCGCTGCCCGTCTTTGTGATTCTGGAGCACCGCAAGGGTGACGGTCCACTGCCCGCGGCGTTCGGCGATCGCACGAATCTCGCACAGTACGCGTCCATCCCCGGTCCACCACAACTCATCCCCGATCAGCAGCTGCGGTTGCGAGGTCATGCTTAATTCCAGCAGCGGTACCAGCGTGGCGCGCTTGTTGCCCGGCTTCACCTCGAAGTTCTCCAGGTCGAAAGACGCGACCGTGCCGGAGAGGCACAGTCCCGCCGCATCGTGCTCGGCCATGATCAGCGGGTCGTCGTAGGCTTCCCGAACGGCGAGTTCTTCGGCCGCGCGGGACCATCGCTCAAGGAGACGCGCAGCCTGCAGTGCATCGTGCCGGCGACGAAAGCGCGGCAATCCGCGCGCGCAGCGCCGCGCGTAGGCACTCCATTCCCGCAGATCGTTGTCCCACCGCTCCTTGACGCCTGAAGCCGCGGGGAGCCCTCGAAGAATCGCGAGCGCGCGATGCGTCGCCGCATAGGCTTCGGCCAGGGGTGCTCTCAGCAGCCGCTCGACCTCAACCCGATGGCGGTTTGCGGCGCGCGTATCCTCACCCCGCACCGCCTTTCCGAAGGCCTGCACGTGCGGCTCGAGCTGCTGATCGAGTGTCGGGTCCGCCACCGGCCCAAAGGCGGGGGCGTCGCGCTCTGCCTGCGCGATCGTCTGGAGTCCGGAGCCCGGCTCGTTCTCGATCCACGCCAGTAAGGTCGCCAGATTCTCATCTTCGAGCGCCGATTGCCCCGTCGCAAAATGCCGGCTCAGCACCTCCGTCGCCGCCATGAATATCGATTGGCCCGGCATGTGCACGTAGTCCGCGAGCCACGAGAGGTGGGCCCCTGCCCACAGCGTCTCCTGCGGCACGGGATGCGTGTTCCCAAGACCCAGATACCGCAGGGAGCGCCCGAGCCGGGCACCGAGGTACTCGCGGGTGGCCCGGTTCGGAACGACAATCTGCGGCGCCGCGAGCGCCACCTCGAGCATCCATCGCGCGCCGGGTCGTCCGACTTGACGCGCCTGCGTCGCGAGGAACGGGGCGATGTAGGCGACCACCCTCGTGCTGAACGCCTGGATGCCCGCGAAGCGGACGGCGCGATTGCGCGGTTCGGGCGCGACGATCAGCTCGCCCGCGCCCTGATCTGTCCCCAAGTAGAACGCGAGCGGTGCGGCCGCCTCGCCGGGCAGGTTGTAGACGGCGATGACGAGCGGATCAGGCGTCATCATCGCGTGCCGGTACGCCGTGCGACGCACGGCGGACTGGCGGCTCGCCGCTTCGGCCGCCAGGAGGATCGGCAGCAGGCTCACCGTCCCCTGCCCTTCTTGTGCGTCGCCGCTCCCCGGCCGGCGGCCTTAAGGACCGCCGGTAGAGCGCGCTCGGCGGGCACACTCGCCCGGGCGCGGTCGAGCGCCTGCGCCGCCGCCCGCAGTGCAAGGGTGACATCGGCCCGGGGTTCGACCGCGATGTTCCCCGGACCGCGCGCGAGTCTTAGAACCTCACCCAGCGCCTCGAGCCCTGCCAGCGCATCGCGCGCGGGCCGCCCGATTCGTCCCACGTCATCGCGCGCGAGCGCCTCGGCGCGGCAGAACTGTGCCATGTCGCAGGCGCTCAGACACTCCGGCACGTAGACGGCCGGGAGCCTCTTTACGGCCTCGGCGGTGCGACTCGTGCACGCCGGTCCCTCCCCGCTCGGTCCGAGAGTGAAGTCCACGGGAAGTCGCTCGAGCACCTCCATGGTGTTGGGAATGGATTTGAGCACGCGGGAGATGGCCGCGGCCTTCTTGCGGATCGGAATGCGGTGCGCGGTCGGCTGGCGACTGAAATTCCTCGGAGCGATGAGAATGACCGACCAGGCGACCAGCTCGGGATCAAGGCCCAGGCGTTCCAGGGCCGCCCGCATCGCAAGCACGTAGACGGCGGACTGGCCGGCCGTCGCCGCCACCTTGCTCGGATCGGCCTGGCCGTCGATCACCGGGTAGGACTTGATCTCAACGACCTCGAGCTTGCCGGCGATGCGAAATGCCAACGCATCGGGCTCGAGGTACATCGGCACGCCGGCGAGCTCGAACACCAGGACCGGATGATCGACGAGACCGGGCGCGCCGGCCGCTCCGCGCGCCATGTTCCCCAGCGCCTGATCGGTCCTGCGGGCCCGGTCCTGAAGCCAGGCTTCGGACCCCAGCTCCCCTGCCCCCTGATTGAGGTCGAGGATGCGCGGTTCACGCTCATCGAACCCGAACTGCTCTCGCAGCACGGTGAGCAGCGGCTCGTAGTCGCTGCCCTCCTTCAGGCGCCATTCGAACATCGTCCCGGAGGCAATCGCGAAGGGCGACTGGCCGCTCGTGGATTCATGGCCCGCGCGTTTGGCCAGCTCGGTGGCGCGGATCCCGGCGGCATCGATCACTCGCCGGCGGGTGCAGCCGGGATTGTGGGTCAGGGCCGCCACGGTGCGCGCATTCGCGCGCCCACCCCCGAGCGCGCCGCGGACGCGGGTGAGGCGGCTCTTGAGATCAGACTCCACACATGCCCCTTTCTTTCTTTCCGTTCTCCAGGTGAGCGGTCTTATAGCTCCGAGCGAGCTCGAAGTCCGTGACGCACGCGCCGATCACGAGCCGAATGCGCCCTGAGGAGTCCCCCGGGGAACTGGTCCCACTGCTCCGCTGCCGGTGGAGGTCTCATGCCGCGGAGGAAACCGAGTGCCTGTCGAGCACGGCCTGCAGCTCATGCGCCCCGTAGCAGAGCTCGTAGCCCCAGCGACCGAAGCGTCCGTCGTTGTTCACGGCCCGGCACCAGCGCTCGGCCGCGGCCTTCTTGAGGTTCGCATCCCCTGGCTGCCCCTTGATCTCGATGAGAAGTTTCAGGCCATCGGTGAGCTCGACTAAGAAGTCCGGGAGGTATTTGCGCGGGACCCCGTCCTTGCGGTACGGCACGGCGAGTGCGAGCCGGTCGTTCTTCACCCAGGCGCGCACCGAGTCGTGGGCATCGAGCAGCTCCGCCGCCTGTCTTTCCCAGTCCGAATCGAATACCGCGGCGTTCAAGTGGCACTTCTTCGCTTCGTGCAACGTCTTTCCAGTGTAGTAATCCACCGTCCGTGTCGAGCGCAGTCCCGCGGCGCCGGAGGGGACGACGGGCCGTTCCTGGCTCTCCCCGCCCCGGTCCACCACCTCCATGGCATTCATCAGCATCGCGACGGCCTGGCCGAAATAGGGATTGATGCCCACATCCTGGCGCGTGCGCGAGCCGACCGGCTCGACTCGCTCTTCCAGGAATCGATTCGCCACCTCGAGCATCTGCGGAAAGAGTCTGTGCACGGGTATGCCGTCGCCCCGCTCTTCGATCCATTTCTTCGTGAGCACGCGGGCGAGCAGGAATGCAATCTGCTGCACGCGCATGCCGCGCCGCCAAGCCTCGAGGTTCACGCGTACTCCGGCACCCGGGCCATGCAGGGCGAGCGTCCCGTCATAGGCGGCCAACCCCTTCATTAGGACATCATCCGGCACCTCGCGGGAGTCGAGCACCAGTTGGCCGATCCGATCCCAGTTGGCCTTCACGCTCACGATGCCCGGATCCTGATAGCCCTCCACGACGGGCAACTCGAGCTCGTAGTCGGCTTTCTCCACCTCCGCGTACACATGGTGGATTTTCGGAGTCGGCTGCGCTGTCGCGCCGGGCTTCGCCTTGAACGGGATCAGCTCGAAGGGAACCCCAAAGATCTGCGCCGCCTCCTCGGCGAAGTGTCCGGTCGCCGGATCGACGGTGTAGGAGGTTCGGCGCAACGCCCGGCCCACGACCTGCTCGCACAGCAGCTGAGAGCCAAAGGGCCTCAATCCCACCACGTGGGTGACGGTGGTGGCATCCCACCCTTCCGACAGCATCGCGACGGAGATGATGCAGCGCACATCCCGCCCGGGAGGTACCTCGGGGTTGATCCGTCGGCGCTTCTCATCGCCCTCATCCACCTTGCGATTGTTGCGCTCGATGAGCTGTGCGTACTCCTCGGGTATCTTGCGGCCTGGCCAGCGGGTCTTCCCGATGGTCTCGAGCACGAAGCGTAACCGGCGGGTCTCATCCTCCCCGCGTCCCGCGGCGATGTCCTCGCCGATCTTGCTGTCGATCCGCACGGTATACTCGAGACCGTCCTTGCATAGGAACTCGGGGATCCCGGCACCATACTGGGCATCGCCTTCCGCGAGCCATGCATAGAGTGCCCGGGCGATGACGGTGTCCCGGCACACGATGATGAACACCGGCGGGACGTCTTCCTGTCGCGCGCCGGCGCCGTGGTCTGCCTTCCACTTCCTGAATGTGGCGCGCCAGCTCTCCGCGAGCGTCACGATGGGTGCCGTCGCATAGCGCATCACCTCGGCCACCGTGACCGGTCCGATCACACCGTCCGCCTGCGCCCGCCGCTGCACCCACTTCCACACGTTGAAGTACGGGGGCACTTGCGCATCGCCGTCTTCCTGAGTGGGCAATTGCGGCACTTTCACAAGCCCGGCCTCGATCGCCTCGAGCAGGCTGAAGTCCGAGACGATCCAGGGAAAGGGCTTCCCAACCTCGTTGCCACTG
>JAJZLX010000212.1 GCA_021850555.1 Pseudomonadota bacterium
GAAGGCGGCGGACCTCTCCATCAACTCCTGCGGCATGTCGAAGTGGCTCATCCAGAAGGGCGCGGGGCTCATGGGGGGTACGGCGAATTTCGCGGATAACACGCAATCCACCCTGGCGGCTACCGATGCGGCCATGGGCAAGAGCTCAGGCTACCTCGCCGACATGTACAACGGCGTGAGCGATGCCGACACTGTCCTCAACAACCTCGACAGTGACATCACGTCTCAGGAGAAGGCGGCGGGGGTGAACCCGAATTCTCAGGCCGGGCAGGCAACGCTCTGCGCAAGCGGCGGGGAATGCAACACGGTGTGGAACCTGCTCGATCAGAGCGATCTCGGGAATTCCACCGCAAAGGAGGTGGTCTGGGACAAGACGCTCCTGATGAACCTGATCGGCACCAAGGTCGTGTGCCCCAAGGGCAGCAGCTGCACACAGCTGCCGAGCACTGGATTTGAGATCTATCCGGCGACTCTCGGGATCGCGGGCGCGAGCGGACCGGCGGGATCGATGTACAACGTTTACCGGCTCTTCCTCTGCGGCATGAACTGGCGTACCGCGGGAAAGAATGCCGCAGTCCAGCAGGTCGTCAACTATTACTGCGGCGGCGCGAACAAATCGCAACAGGCCGGGACCGGGTTTTCGAAAATCGTGGTCTTCCAGTGCGGGGATTCTGACCTGTATTCAAACCCCGCGGTGCCCTGCACCGATATCGTGCGCGAACCGCTCGCGGAGAGCTTGCTCGGGAGCACCGAGGGGTACCTGCCTTATGTCGCCAATATCCTCGATCAAGGCGTGCAGGAGGTGATCAATAATCAGCCGCTCGATAATCAGGTGATCGCGCTGCTTCAGATCGTGCCCGCACCGCTATACCAGGCGGTCAACGCCGCGGCTGTGTTCCCATCCGCCTCGCAGGAGATGGTCATGAGCATGAGCGTCTATACGGCAGATCTCCTGGTGGACGATGAAATCCGCCACATTGCCCGTACCGCCGGCCGGTTGCAGGCGAGCTCCGAGATACCCCAGGCGCAGATCGTGCAGCTCTACAAGTTCCTCGGCGCCATGATCGTGCAGGCCAGGGAAAACGACAAATCGTTCATGACCTCTATCCAGATGCAGCAGACCCTGATGCAGCAGATCCGAGAGATCAACGCGGCGGTGGCGCGTGAAACCGTCACTCAGGGGCTGCTCGGAGCATCTCAGTTCGGACTCGTCGTGACCCAACAGCAGTAGGACGGATCACCCGATGCGTAAGACATGGCCTCTCCTCCTCTGCGGTCTGCTGGCAAGCCCTGTCGCTCTCGCCGGCGGCATGAATCCCGTGGGATACAACGCCTGGGATTACTATGTGTTCGGCGACGGACCTGCTATCTACCACATCTTGGAGTCTATCAAGCTCCTCATGTTGCCGGCGGTCGGCGGGGGCATGTTCCAGGGGTTGCTCATCGCCATCGCGCTGATCGGTGGATTCCTCGTGATCGTCGAGGCAGGTTTTTCCCCTAGTAAGGGGGTGGAGAAGCTGATCGGCTACTTCCTCGTGCTGGCGTTTGTGGTGTTCCTTACGATGGGAGCCCGCGTGAATGTTACCATCGACGACAGTGCGAACGGATACTTCAACACCGTGCCGGGCGTGCCGGCGATCGTCGGCGTCCCGGCCGCCGTGATCTCAGAAATCGGCTATAAGCTCGAGCACGGCATCGAGCAGGACTTCTCCATCCCCGACGGGCTGAAAGTCACGCACAGTGGGATGTACGACGTGATGGGGCGGACGTTGAAGGATGCAAACCGGATGGTCATCACGGACCCGAACTTGAGACGGGATCTTACCGGATATGTAGAGAACTGCGTTGTACCGGAGATCGGCCTCGGCCGGGTGAGCGTCGAACAGCTGATGAAATCGGGCGATCTTCTGGCCACATTTGGGCAGGCAGCAACCCCCTCGCTCCTTACCCCATACTACCCGGTCGGGACGGGCGGACCACCCTCGGCGCTGTCCGACCAGGGCACGCTCGTGCGATGCCAGAGCGCATACGGCTCTCTCTCGCCTGATCTGCAGAATTACGCGAATGCACTTCTGAATGCGCAGTCCGCCGAGTGGCAGTCGACGGGTATCATGGTGCCGTTCGGGACCGCGATGCAGGACGTTCTGCAACAGGCTGCCGCGGGCGGTGACGGCAATCCAGTGACAAGCGGGTACTCGAGCCCGGAGAGCTATATCCTGCAGAGTGCGCTCATCAACACTTCGCGACCAGCGTTCCAGCGTGCGGCCGCCGAGCTCGGGGAGAATCCGGTCATGCTCTCGACTGCGATCTCGCAGGCGGACCAGGCGCAGCGCTCAAGCTGGTACACGACTGTCACCGTGTTCCACAACATGATCGGCTACGTGTATATCGTGCTGCAGGCATTCGTGCTCGCACTGGTGCCGATCATCGCAGCGATGCTCCTGATTCCGGGACTCGGGGGGAAGATCTTCTTGAACTACCTGCAGGTGCTGCTCTGGCTCGTGTTGTGGGGGCCGCTCTTCGCGGTCGACAACTTCGTCGCAGTCCTCAATGGCGGTATGCAGCTGCACAACCTACTCGCGCCCGGTCTCTCGATGATGAACTCGATGGCTATGTCGAAGGCTACGATCGATCTGAGCCTGGCTGCGAGTTTCCTTGGTACGCTCATCCCGCTACTCGCCTGGGGTATCGTGAAGGGTTCATTTGCGTTCACTGAGTTCATCCTGACCGGGATGGGAACGGCCTTCGGGCAGCAGGCCGGCATGATCGCGGCGAGCGGCAACGTGTCCCTCGGCAACACCTCGCTCAATAACGTCGGGATGGACAAGTACTCGACGTCCATCACGTCCGATATCGGTGACGGGGGGGTGAACTCGAGTATCGGCGCCGGTGCGCTGAGTTCGACGGCACAGCTCGGCGGCTACAACACGATGGCAGGCAGGACCGATGTGACGGCACGCGGCGGCTTACAGAGGTCGTACGCAGTCCAGATCGGCAATACTCGGATGGAGAATCTGAGCAGGAGCCAGGCCCAGAGCATCAAGACCGATGCGGCCCAAAGGGCAAATACGCTCGAGAGCTTCGGTCATGAGGTGTCTGACGGCTTGCATCGGATGCAGAGCAATATTCAGCGGTACGGGATCAATACCGCCGGTCAAGCCGCGCTCGCGGCGAAAGCTGCTCACGATTACAGTGAGGCCGCGAAGCTCATGAGCGCGCATCAGATACAGGGAGGCATCGAGGGGAATTTGAGCGCCGATACAGAAGGTGAGGCTGGAGGCAAGATCGGTGTTGGCGGTGGCCTTACGGGCAGGATCGAGAAGGCGAAGGACCTGATCGGCAAAGCGAATGAGGACAGCTCCAAGTTATTGCAGGAACAGCACCAGTACTCGCATGAGCATGGCACGTCCACTTCGAGCGGATGGGACGATAAGAGTTCGACCTCCTCTGCCTATAGGCAACAGTACGATCGGAGTGTCGCGCGTGCGCACGACGAGCTGTCTTCATTGTCTCGGACGGTGTCCGACCTGCGGAACGTACAGATCTCGGAGGGGTATACGCAGACGGAAAGCCAGGCGGCCCTGCCGTCGGTCGGATCTGCCGGTGCGCCGGGCAGTACCGCGGTAGGGCCTGGAGGTACGCTCGGTCAATTCGTTGGGCAGAGAGCGATGTCTTCTGCTGGTGCGCGTGGATTGGTCTCTGGTGCTGATCGCGCGGCAAGCGATGCAAACTGGGCAGCGAATGACGTTCCGGGCGCTCAGGCGGCAGTAGGGGAGGCTGTCGGCGCCGACAGGGCGGCTGTTGGAACGGCGCAGGGTACGGTGAGCGGGCCTGGCGTGACCAAATCGGGAATTGTACATACGGCCGATCTGATCAGGAAGAAAGAGACCTTCCATAATATGGATATCAAAGGCTCTACGATCATCCAGGAGAGGCATGTCAAGGGGAAGGCTCACGCCGTCCAGACAGGATCCGTAATCGACGCGATGGCGAATGGTGGGGTTAGCGTGAACGTCGATCGCTCGCCGAAGCAGATCGATTCGGTCTTCAAGAACGAGCAAATGTGACCTGGTTCATGTTCGCAAGCCATTGATCTGTAATGGGGCACGCCGTGCCGGTTGTTTCCGAGCGTTTGTCGGATAAAAATTCTACGCAACAGGGTCAGGGGGATATACTGCGCGCTGATGGCGCGGAACACGCGCTGGCTGAATGGAAAGGAGGACAGAAATGCTTCCCGAATTGGCTGCGGTGAACAGGCCGGTCCCGGTCTGGTTCTACCTTCTGCTTTTTGGCGGGCCGGTGGTGCTCGTGTCGCTGGTTTGGTGGATGGGTAAGCGGGGGTGGATCAAGCTTGCCGGTAGGCCCCGTGGTCAGAGTGGAATCAATCCCGCCACTGGGCTTCCTATGCTAGGACTTATGGATACTGGAGGGAATCTGTACGGATTCGGCAGGTCCAGTTCATCCTCAGACGAGTGATAGTTAACGCCCGCATGATCGGCGTGAGGTTTTAGGCGCGGGCGGTGTGGGCAGACGCCTCGTCTCCTACCTTTGTCTCCCGCTGGCTCACGGTCCGCTGCTGTCCGAGCTGATTGATCAATCCGCTCACGTATTCTGTCCCCATCCTGGTCCTCAGCGCGTCGATCGGCGCGCGATCGCCTAGGGCTGTCTGCGGCGTTACGAGCCAGAGCCCAGCCTGTTCAGTGCCGAGATGGGTGGCTGCCCGCGTATAGGCCCGCGCCACTGCGAAGAGCAGATCCGATTCGCGGGCGCCAAGCGTATCGCTGGCCTCGAGAGCGTCGGGGTCCACCCCTAAGAAATTCGCCAAGTACTTGTCCGAGACGCCGATTGCCTTGGCGACGGTGCGCAGGCTCGCCGGCGGCAGACCAGCTTCGATGAGTGCATGCCAGGCGAGACCGCCCGCGGGCGGATTCTTCAGCGCCAGCACCTGCTTCAGCGATGTGGCCCGCTTTGGGATGAGGCGCAGCTTCAAGTTCGACGACATTTTTTATTCCTCGGTACTCCGAATTCTTTTTTATAGCGAATGCCGTTACCTATAAAAAAGATAAGGTCATTCGGAGAGCTCTCATGCAGATATCGGGTAGACGCATTGCCGCGACCGCTGTCGCGGGTATTTTTTATCTCGGGCTGGTCGCAGCGCCGGCCTTGGCGGCTGGCAGCCCCCTGGGGGGACTCGAGGCCCCGATCGGCTCCCCCGGCACATGGGTCTCCTGCTCGCGGGCGGTGAGAGAGATACTGCCGAAGGGCTGGCGGCTCGAGCTTCCCGGGGCACCCCCGCTTTGCAGATCGGTTTCCTGGAGAGCAGGGGATACCGCGCTCGGTATATACGAGCGGATCGGCGCGCAGTCCAGACTCGCGGTTGTCGCGGATGTGGGATCGAGGACCCTGACGCTCGGCACCCGGTTGGCGATCGATGCCGCGCACAGGACGGACGGGCGGCGGGTGAGCGGGCCGAGGGCGTTCGCGGACACATCCGTGCGCGCTCCGCTCAGCGCGATCGCTGCCCGCTACAAGCTGAGACTGCGATGCATTTCAGCGTGTGCCCGGCGGCTGCCCGGGCCAGTGACCCTGATGCTCGCGGGAGACATCGGCGAGGACGCAAGACTGCTCGAGCGCTCGCTCGGACTGGTCGAGCCGCTCAGGATCACGGAAGATCCGGTCACTCACGTGCTGGATGTACGCCAGGCTCGGCACGCGAGTTTCGCGGTCGAGCTGCCGCGCCCGAAGAAGAAGTGGTGGCAGCGGTGGTTTTGATCCGCACCCCCAGCCCCGGCGGATCAAGAAGAAGCGTCGGGGCGGGCCAGCACGACGCGCTGGAGTGCTCGAGCGGCAAAGGCGCTGCGGGTACGCGCCGGGCTCTGGCCCTCGACATACTGCAGCGCGGCGGCCGCGGCGATCTCGCGCGCCTTCTCCTCGGACCCGAGGGCACGAGTGGCCTTTTTCACCAGACCGCGATCCAGGCTGATCGTGGTCATCGTCTTGCCAGGCAGGCAGATCCGTACGCGCACGTAGTCGTACTTCTTCCCAGTCGTTCCGGCCTGTCCTGCGGCGGCCGGTACGTGCGCTGGGGCGGGGGAGCTGGCGTGGGTCTCGGACATTTCAGGTCTCCTCGATGACTATGCGCCCGATTGGGCTTACCTCATGCCTATAGCAATCAGAGGCGGAAATTTTTATCCGGGAATATTTCCCGACGATTATTCGGAAAAGCCATGCGCACGCGCTTGCTCGGATCGTTTTTATTCGTCCTGATCTTCTGGTGGCTGGTCCTGACCTTCTGGTGGGCAACGGCGCCGCCGCAGGAGGCGCTACAGCGTCTCACGGGCGCAGCGGCGCTCCTGCCCTGGGCGCGCTCTCTTCCCCGCCTGAAACCGACCATATTCGATTTCTGGAGCATTCAGCGCGATACCGTCGCCCTGTGGACAGGACCTCTCACCCTGGTCTGGATCGCATTTGCTCTCTTTGCAGCCGCTCTCGTCTGGGGCATCGCCTACGGGTTGCACCTGCGGAGAGAAGACCGGGTGGCGCCCTCTGCGCCATACCGCGGGATCGGGATCACCTTCGGCGTGCTCCCGGCACCCGCCCCGCCGGATCGTGTCGATGTCTCTCTCGATGGAACGGGCAAAGAGGTCGGCGAACTGCTCGCGCGGATCGATCCTCTAGAACGTGCGGTTCTCGAGGATCTGCTCGCGATGCTGGCCGCAGCCGGCCTCTCCCATGCCGCCCACACGCTCGAGCGCGTGGAACGAGCATTGAAGCTTCCTGAACCCGGCCTTGCCTGCATCGTAGAGGTGTCCTGCGACCTAGCGGATCTGCCGCAGCTGCGCGCACGAGCGCTCTGTTCACTCTCCTCCTGGTGGGCGCTACCTCCGGTGCGGCGCTTCGGCGCGTTGCTCGCGGTGAAGCATCGCGTGGAGCCGCTGAAGTGGGTGCCGGAGATGACCGGCATGCCGGAGTCGAGCAAGCTTGCTCGCGAGGTGCTCTTTGCACTCGATGGAGAGGGCTCGGCCGAGAATGTATGGAAGAAGAAGGGCCCGTTCTTCCTGATCGACGGTGGCGCGGATACGCAGGAGGGCAAACCCCCCGCGCCTGCCGATGAGCCTGCGGCGAGTCGGCAAACCGCTGCCAGCCCGCCGGCGGCGAATGCCTCGGATCCTGGCGCGGCGGCTGCAGAGAAGAAGCCGATCGGGCTGCTCGATATCTTCTGTCGCGAGTTGCCGAATCTTCCGCTGCGACTCTCGGCGACCGTCGTGTCGAAAGAAGTCGTACCGATGGGCTGGAAGAAAAGAGGCCGTCTCTACCTGATCGAGAAGTCGCTCGCCGAGACGCTCTGGCATAAATTGCCCCAAGGGCTGAAGGAACAGTTCCAAGAAGCTCCTTCCGGCCCGCGCTCGCCCGTGACGCGGGCGCTGCTCGAGGTATTGCACCTCGAGGGATGGCTGGTCACTCAGAACGGGCTCGATGAGCTCGATGCCAAGGACGCACTCTGGATAGTGCGCGCCGGCAAGATCGACTTGAAGGGCGTGATCGTGCTCTCGAATCTCCCGGAGCGACTCACGGACCAGCTGCCCACCGAAGACAGCCCGTTCGACATGACGATCCTGCGCCCGCTGTTCTTCGCCTCGAAGAACCCTCAGCGCGAACACACCCCTGGCGAGATGCTCGATCGCAAGGATCTCGCCGGCAATCTCGAGGCCGATATCGCATCCGCCCCCTCGGTGGCGAGGTTCAACCTGGATGACATGCTCGGCGGATTGCTCCGGCCGGCGCCGGCGAAGACCTCGCCCGCCGCGGCGGATAAACCAAAACCCCCAACGAAGAAGGTTTGAGTATGCTTTACGAAGCCGCCAATTCCCTCGGCGAACTCGACAAACTCGGGTTGCTGCGGGTCACGAAGCTCCCCCCTGAGCTCTCCTGGCTCACCCCGATTCAGATGGAGCTGATCCGTGAAGTCGGCGGGTGCGGCGAGGAGGGCATGAGGGAAAGACGCACCAAAAGATTGAGCGAAGAGAAGCGCGATGCGTTGCGGATGCTCGAGCTGCGAGACATTCTCTATCGCGAACGCGATCGACTTGGGAAACCGGTCTTCCTGTGTCTGACCTGGAAGGGACAGGAGGCTCTGCAGGTGCTGCAGGCCATCGAGCGCAATCACACCAAATCTTCTACCTAGTTTTCGTCCCCCCGTTGCTATAGGCCAATAGGTCATTAGCAAAGAGGAGGAAAACCAATGCGTCTGTCCAAGAAAGCGCTGGAGAATCTCGCCCGCGAGATCCGCCGCGCCTCCTGGGGCACGGCGCTCGCCTTCGCCGGCGCAGGATTTAAGTCCGATATCGGACTGGGATACCTGCTCGGGTCGGTGCTTTGGGTCGCGCTGCAAATCGTAGCGCTTCTTATCGAATCGTACGCCGAAGAGGAGTAGCCGTGAACGGAGCCGGTGGTCTCATAGCGGCGGCGCTAATCATCATCCTGGGTACCGTGGTGATGGCCGCGCTGGCATCGAGATTGGCAGCCCCCCGTCGACGGGGCCCCATCTAGCAACCTAGGCCAGCGGCATTCGCCGCTGGTCCTTTTTATTTCCGCAGGATCCGCGAGGGGTCAGCGCCGGCCGTGGCTGCGCTTGTGGAGCGCGCGGGCCATCAACGCAAGGCCCACGGCTCCACATACGATGATCAGCGCAGCAAGTTCTAGCTCAGTCTGGGTACTCATGACGTCCTCTTTCCGAACGGCCGATCAGGAACGTCCCGCAGCCGGTCTGACAAGTATCCTATCGCCAGCCGGCAGGTTTGGCCAAGCCATAGTTTCCGAGGCGGATTCGGAATTGATTGCGATGGCCTCAGCTGAGGCGCTGCGCGCGCATTCGCCTGAGCCGCTGATAGTCCTTCTCGCAGGCCGCGTCGCAGAAAAGCGCGTCTGTCTGGAGCGGTTCGCCGCAGTTGTGGCACTTGCCCGTGCGGGGCAGACTCTCGTGCTGTCGGAAGGCGAGCGCGCGATCCAGGTGAATCTGCTCTAACTGCTGGGCGAGGTCGACATCGTCCGCCATGATGGAATCTCCTATTGCTTTTCGGCTTCGCGACGCATGCTGTCGGTCGGATCGATCGCACTCGCCGGGAAAATGAGATGCTTGATGAACGTGAGGTGGGCCTGGAACAGCGCCCGGCCCGAATAGACGGCCCAGGACCAGAACAGGGCCACCACCGCCTCGCCCGCCTTGAATACGGCGCCCACCAGCGGCTTGACCAGATGTTCGATACCTGGGATCTTCGAGAGCACAAACAGCGCGATCACCACGACCGCGAAGATCAGCAGAAGCGGATGCTCGCTGTGGGCGAGAAAGTGATGTGCACTGCCGAGCAGTGGCGAGGCGCTATTCATCGAATGCATCCTCGGCCGACATCAGGAACTGCTTGTAGCGCTCCTCGAAATTGAGCGTTTTCTCCCCGGGCGGCACCTCGGTGTGCCGGCGCAGCACGCGGTAGTCGGGCAGGTTGCTCGGCCACTTAATCATGGGGCTACGAATGTGATAGACCCGTGGGCCGTTCATGACGATGCACTCGCCCATCTGGAGGGCCTTGAGCTGTTCGGGCGATACGCGATATTCCTCGACCTCCCGGTACGACTCCGAGAGTCCGGCGCCCGAGGATTTGTTGGCGAGTGGAGAGGCCTTCGAGCTCGAAGCGGACGTGCCCTCGTTCTCACTCGCTGAAAGAGATCTCGCGTATTTCTTCGACATCCCGATGATGTCGGCGGCCTTCTCCGCGGCCTCGTCGTCGGCGTACTTGAAGAACACCTTCGACCAGGTGTTCTGGATGATCATCGAGGCGAAATCGCGACTGACGTTCGAGAGCTGTGCAAAGGTCTGGAATGCCGGCACCAGCATGATGTTCGCGCTGCGGGCCTGCTCGAACAGCGTCGAGATCGCGCTCATCACGTAGGACCCCATCTCGTCGGCGAGCACGAGAAAGGGCGGGTCGGGGCGCTTGGACTCAGGGGATCCCTGTACGTTGTAGACTGCGGTGCGCAGGTCCGAGAGGATGAGCTTGCCGAGCTGGAAGGCGGAAGTTGCCTTGCCCATCGTGGGCAGCATGACGTACAGGCACTTGTTGTTCATCACGATGTCGGTGAGGTCGATCTCCGGCGCGTAGGTGTTGAACACCTGGCCGAATTTGCCTTGCGCGAACTTCGCGATACGCATGCCAGTGCCGCCGAGCACTTCCTTCATGCGATTGACGTCGATCTGCACACCTTCCTTCGGGGTGCGTTTCCTGAACTGATCGAGAAAGACCTGCAGGTTGCGCCGTTCGGGACTGCCTGAAGGGGCGAGGCGCTCGAGTTCGGAGAGCGCGCGAGCCGATTGCAGCAGGATGCCGATATCCCCCATGTGATAGCGTAGCTTGGCGGCCTTGAGCGCCCCGCCGATCACCGTCAACGCAAGACCCGAGGACTGGCGATAGTAGTCCGCCCCGGGGTTGTTCTCCGCGAGCGGCAAGAGATTCAGAAGACGGTCCGCGAACTCGTCGGCATCGCCGGAGAGGATCGGAGCGTAGGTATTGCTGTTTGCAGGATCATCGACGTTCAGCACGTAGAAGTCATCGGACCGGCCGAGCACGTCCATCATGTGCCCCATGCGGTTTCTGGTTTTGGAGTCGAGCTTTGCGTCGATGAAGATGAACCCGCCGCCGCGGGCGGCCTGCTGCCAGAGCAAGAACTCCCCGAGAGTGGTTTTCCCCACGCCGGACTGCCCGACGACCGCGGTGTGACGCATCAGCAGGTTGTCGTCGATGTCGACCGGGTGGTTGTGATCGAGGGTGTAGCCGAATCTCAATCCAGCGCTCTCGAGCATGTGCTCCTTGGTGCGCTGATCGGATGGCAGCACGAAGCCCTCTCGGCTCTTCGTATCGGTGCGGTCGAGCCAGGCGCTCGCGCGCTTCCAGGCGAACCAGGACGCGCCTGCGGCCGGAAGTCCCAGGGCTGCAAGTGCATGCGGATCGCCGGCGAAGATCGGATTCGTCGCCATGACGCCGGCGCCGATCGAAGCGAGCGCCCATGCATCCTTCTTGCCGATGAGTGCCATCGATCAGTCCCCCGCCGAATAGCTGTAGTAGTCGTTTCGTACCTGGAGCGTCATCACGTGTGCGCCGTCTTTGGCGTTGATCCACAGAGTGATGACCTCGGTGAGATTCCGTGGATCCCCCGGGCCTGCCGGACCGTGTTCGCCGCACATCCCGGGCGCCGCCGGGGACTGATAGGTGTGATAGGCGCGAAAGCCGCCCGAT
This sequence comes from Pseudomonadota bacterium, assembly GCA_021850555.1. The sequence continues at coordinate 11,289 of JAJZLX010000212.1, forward strand.
ACCAAGTGCGAGGCTTCTGTGTCGGGGGAGCAATCCCCCCAGTTGATCCGCACCCCATAGATCGGGTCCGGGCCGGAGAGATCGCCCTGCCACCACGGCGCGATGGACACGACCGCCGTGAATGGGCCCATGTCTTCCGTCGGCTTTACGATCGCGACCTCGCTCGGGACCGGATTGGTGTCTGCGGCCGCGCCGGCGCCGCCGGACTTCGCACTCGAGAGTGCCTGTGAGAGAACCTGCGATTGCGTCGGGAGGGTCTCCCCACTGACGTGATCGACCCACTGGGAGAGGTTCATCTTCGAGAAATCGAGCATCGAGAGCTGAGAGACGGAAAAGCCGTTGCAATTCGGTGCTTTCGGCGTACCCCAAGGCATCGGTGTCGCTACCGCTTCGCCGGTGACCGAGTACTGGCACACCCCAGAGCTGGTATCGCAGCTGCCGATGATCGTCAGCCCTTGCTGGGCCTGGTTCCAATATCGCCCGAGACTGCCGGCGCTGAATCCGTAGAAGGACGACGAACCGCTCGCCGCGACCGACATCGGAGAGGCAATCGACAGCGGTAGTTGGAACGGTCGCCAGGACAGTCCGCCGTCAGTTGAGACCTGGGCAGGGATGTTCGCCGGCCAGGCCGCCCCCAAGGTGAGCGCCGGATCGGTCACCTTCACGACGTTGTTTCCGATGATGACCTCGCTCGATTCTGTAGCCGGATTCGTCGCGAGGAACTGCAGCGGCTTTGTGATCACCACCTCCCCGCCGCTCGCGGCCGGCCAGGCGGTAAACACATACGCGCACTCGCTGCTCGAGCTGTCGCAGGATCCGGATGCGAGCACATGCTCAGAGAGCGCCTGCTCCGTGGCCGAGAACGTATCGATCTCGGCGATCCCCCAGGTGGTGCTGCCATCCTGCGGGTCGGCGGGCAACGCTCCACAGCCGCCGCTCTTGGAACAGACCGCGAACCACAGCTGCGCGTCGAGGGGGCAATTGGCGCCATCGGCTCCCTGCTGTGTGGTACACGACTGCGGCGCTTCGTAGATCGATATCGCATCCCCGTTCAGTGCGAAGGGCTGCGTCCACCCGCCGGCGCCCTGGTACAGCGGGAAGCTCACCGCTCGGCTCTGAGCGTTACCGTTCGCCGAGCGCGCGGCCTGCTCGAGCTGTGCTCGCCCCTGCTGCTGGATCAACCGCGAGAGGATTCCGCCGAAGGCGCAGTAGGTTTCCGTCTTCTGGATGCACTGGCTGAAGAACAACAGGTGCCTTTCCTTCGAGCAATATGACCCGATGTACACCGTGCGTAGTGCGCGCCGTTCGGCAGCGAGCTTGATCTCGCCCTGATCGCATCGTCCCATCAGTCCGTTTGCGCTCTGCGTGAGATTGAGCTCGCAGCAGTTCGCCGCGAACGTATTGCCGAAAAGCCCAACCGGGGTGGTGCAGCGCATGTCCTGACCTGCGAACACCTGGATCGGAGCCGGGCCCGTGGCACTCGTGCTCTTGGATACCGCGGTGGCGGTGCCCGCTGCGACGAGCGCATTCTGGAAACTCGCCTGCCCGCTCGGTGTGCTGACCTGCGTGGTCGATTCCTGAATGCTCCCGGCGGTCTCGGCGTACGCTTGATTCTGTCCCCCGGCCGCCGCCTCTTGCTCCGCCTGGCTCGTCTCCTCAGTCTCGGCCGAGGGCTGCACCTGCTGCACCGTCGATTCGAGCATCTGTCGAGTGGTCTGGCCGTCGGCCGCATTGTTCGCTTGTGCGGTGATCTGCGCTCCCGTGCCAACGATCGAGAACTGCGAGCTCACGCTGATCAGGCAGGTCTGTGTCGAGTTCTCACAACCGATGCCGATATAGCCGTTCTTCAGCGCGATGTACTTCCCGACAGGGTACTCTGTGGCCGGGCCATAGCCTGAGTTCGAGCACATCCCGCCGGTGAGATTCGATTCGCAGACCCGGAGGGAGAGCGAACGCACGACGCCGGATTCGATGCGGCATCCCTCGAAGATCATCTGGATCCCATCGACGCTCTCTGCAGTACCTTCCGGCAGCGCACAGTTCACCTCGAGCTGGCCGCTCAGACTCGAGGAGGCGCCCGCGGCGCCGCTGGCCCCCGGGGTGGCGAGCGCCTTGTACCCGGAGAGTCCGAACGTCCCGCGCACCGATGCGCTCGATTGCCCTGAGAGCTGCTGAGCGGCGAGTGATCCAAGGGAGGCGCCACTGGCGGGTGCGGACTGCGCAAGAGCAGCCGTCCCCGCCAGCAGCAATGGGCTCAGGATAAAAAGTGAGGTAAATGTGCGCATGCAATGCTCTAGGGAATGACGCCGGCAAAAAATTCTCCGAATCGGAGCGATAACGGCTGAGCCCCCGTGGCAGATTCGTACAGCGGACGCCGATCAGCTGCGTGGCGGAGGCTTCGGGAAGCGCACCGTGTCCCACTTGCCTGTGAATCCGGACTGCTGCGGACTGTCCGGTATCCCATGTGTGTATCCCTTGCGCAGAGCATCGAGATACACCCTGGCCTGCGGCCATCCATCCCGAGCGAACTCCCGCAGCGCATAGCCTGTGGTGATCGCTCCTTCTACCTTGATGAACCCGCGCGGGTTCATCCTCGCGCAGCGATCGTACGAGAGTGTGCCGAGCTTGCCGGCCTTGAACGTCGTGTCGATCGCGCATGAGATCCGCTCGATGCGCCTCGAGAGCACGATCGTCGGTACGCTCGTGACCGAGTACAGATCGAAGAGCCTGGGATCGATCGAGATATCCGCGGCGGCTCCCTTCCCCCAGACGAGCTCGCGCAGATCCTTCATGATGAATTTTTTCAGTGTCGTGCCCTTTGGTATGCCGCGGAACACGAGCGGCGCGCCTGTCCACATGGCCTCGATCTCGTACGCGCGCAGCATCCGCAGCGGCATCGACCAGGACACGAAGATGTAGAGCTGGGTGGTGCCCTGCGGGTTTATCCCAAGAAATCGCAGCAGTCTGTCGCGTTCTCGGTCCATCGCCGGATTTGCGATGGTCTCGGCCGCGTGGCTCACGCGTTGCGCATCCTCCTGGATCTCCGTCGACGTGGCCGCGTGCGCCGCTGCGTTCTGCATCTGATCGACGATCGTCGCGAGTTGTGCCTCGTCCTTCGCCGAGAGCGGCGTGGCAGGCAGGAACGGCATCCGTAATGGATGGGCGAGCGCGAGTGTCGAGAAGGCGAGTCCCGCGAGGACCAAGACAGGAAAAGGATTCTTCCGGCGCATCAGTAGCTCCTTACGCAGCACTCGACGCCCTGCCAGATCAGATCGACCATGCTCGTGTTCACCGGCGTATTGGTCATCAGGCCTGGGGTCTGCTTGAATGGCAGTGCGCCGATCACGAGCGGGGCGCCGCGCGTGATCACCGGATAAACCTCGTCCACTCTGTACTGGCTCTTGATCCAGATCGGGTTCGGGTGCGCCGAGCAGATCGCGGACGGTCCGATCGTCTGCCAGGCGAGACCCTCTCTGGCGAGCCGCGCGATAAACTTGGCGAGTTCCAGGTTGTCCACCTGGAACGGGGTGATGGATTCGTTCGAGTTGCCGCTGAACGGATAGACGCTGCCCCACGATCCGGCGCACCAGAAGAGCGCGTCGATGGGATACGCCACGTTCGAGGCGACAGC
>JAJZLX010000664.1 GCA_021850555.1 Pseudomonadota bacterium
TCTCGGGCGCGCCGGCCTCGAATTGCCGGCGGATCTCGACCTCGGCCGCCGCGTCCACCGGCTGCACCTGCAGGAGCGAATCGACGAAGAACCGATAGCCTTTGTCGGTGGGAATGCGCCCGGCAGAGGTATGGGGAGAGGAAACGAACCCCAGCTCCTCGAGATCCGCCATGACGTTGCGGATGGTCGCCGAGGACAGCTGCAAGCCCGACTCGCGCGAAAGAGCGCGTGAGCCGACCGGCTGGCCATCGCGGATGTAGCTCTCGATGAGCACCCGCAGCAGGTATTGCGCCCGCTCGCTCAGCAATTCTTCGCGGCTTTCCTGGGACGTGTTCATGCGCTAAGGAAATATAGTCGGCGTTGCCAATGTGAGCGTCAAGCAACCGGCCCGCCGTCCTGCTAGCATTTTCAAATGACCTCCCCCCGCACCTGCGCGCTGGTCGGCAGATTCACGGACCCGCATGTGGCAGAGTCCGCGCAGGCCGTGCTGGCGCATCTGGCGACCCGGCAGGTTACCGTACTACTCGATCAGGCGGGAGCCTTGCCGGACCGGGGGTTGGCCACACGCGTACCCGAAGAGGAGCTTGGCCGCCGGGCCGACCTGATGATCGCCGTCGGCGGCGATGGAACGCTTCTTTATGCGGCGGGACTGGTGGCGCGTCACGGCGTGCCGCTTCTCGGCATCAACCGGGGTCGGCTCGGCTTCCTGACCGACGTGATGCCCCAAGATATCCCCGCCAGCCTGGATGCGGCCCTCGAGGGGCGGCTGGAAGCCGACGAGCGGCCGCTGCTCGCCGCAGCGCTGCACCACGCCGGCGGTGAGGTGGCTCGTGCGCTGGCGCTCAACGATGTGGTGCTGCAGAAGCTCGCCACCGGCCGGATGGTGGACTTCGAGACCCGGGTCGCCGGCCACTACGTCAACACGCACGCCGGCGACGGCATCGTCGTGGCGAGCGCCACGGGCTCGACCGCCTATGCCCTGTCCTGTGGGGGACCCATCGTCGAACCGAATCTGGAAGTCGTCGTTCTCTCCCCGATCTGTCCTCACACGCTCTCGGACCGGCCGATTGTGGTCTCGAGCCGCTCGACCATCGAGGTCCGGCTTCTCGATCGGCCCGATGCCCGTGCACAGGTTACGTGCGACGGGGTCATCCTCGGGTCGCTCGAGCCCGAAGACGTACTCTCGATCGAGCCGGCAGGCGAGCGAATCACGCTGCTTCACCCCCCTGGTCACGATTACTTCAAGCTGTTGCGCTCGAAGCTTCACTGGGGCCACCACAACGGGGAACGGTAAGGAAGGTCTGACTCACCTATGCTGACCGCTCTGCAGATCCGTGATTTCGCCATCATCGACCGGCTTGAGCTCGAGCTGTACCGAGGCCTGACTGTGCTCACCGGCGAAACCGGAGCGGGCAAGTCCATCCTGGTCGATGCCCTGCAACTGCTTGCCGGCGGCCGGGCCGGCCCCGAGATGATCCGTCACGGCGCAGAGCGCGCCGAGATCTGCGGCACATTCGATCTCGCCGATGCGCCCGAGGCGCTCGGTGAATGGCTGGAAGCCCAGGCACTCTCGGGTGAGGAGCTGATCGTCCGCAGGGTGCTCTCCGCCGACGGCCGCACGCGCGCATGGCTCAACGGTCAAGCCGTGCCGGCGCAGCTGCTGCGCGAGGCCGGCAACCTCCTGATCGATATCCACGGCCAGCATGAATTCCAGTCCCTCACCCGCACGGCCTGCCAGCGCGAGCTTCTCGATGAGTACGGCAGGCTCGAGCCGCTGCTCACCGAAGTCGGCGGAGCATACCGGCAGTGGCACGAGAGGCGCTCGCGCGCGCTCGAGTTGGAAAGCGCTGCCCAAGACCGTGAGGCGAGGCTCGAGCTGCTGCGCTACCAGGTCGGCGAGCTCGAGGCATTGACGCTTCAGCCGGGCGAAGTCGAGCGCCTCTCGGAAGAGCGCTCGCGACTGATGAACCGGGGCCGTCTGGCGCAAGCGGCTCAGTCCGGTCTCATGCACCTGTACCAGGACGAGCAGGCCAATGCCCACCTCGGGGTCAGCCGCGCGCTTCAAGCCCTGCGCGCGGCCGCTGCGCTCGATGCGCAACTCACCCCGGTCGTCACCCTGGCGGAGGAGGCCGAGATGCGCATCCGCGAGGCGGCCCGCGAGCTCGAGCGATACGGGGAATCCCTGGAGCTCGACACGACGCGCCAGAATGAGCTCGAGAGCAGGCTCGCCGCGATCGAGGAGCTGGCCCGCAAGCATCGCGTAAGCCCGCCGGAGCTCATTGCGCGCACCGAGCAGCTTTCCGCAGAGCTCGTCTCGCTCGAGCGCGCCGAGGTCGACCTCGTGGCGCTGAGGCAGGAGCTCGCCGCAGTTCTCGAGCGGTATCGGCGGCAAGCGCATTCGCTTTCCGAGGCCCGCCAGGCCGCGGCTCGCTCGCTCGCCAAGGCCATCACCTCCCACATGCAATCGCTCGGGATGTCGGGCGGACGGTTCGAGGTCACTGTGTCGAGCGCCGCCGAAGAGCCCGCGCCTCACGGAGGCGATGAGGTCGGATTTCAGGTCAGCGCCAACCCGGGCCAGCCGGTGCGAGCATTGGCGAAAGTCGCCTCGGGCGGGGAGCTTTCGCGCCTGTCGCTTGCCGTCCAGGTCGCCAGCAGCGCACGCGAGACGCGATGCATGGTGTTCGACGAGGTGGACTCGGGCATCGGCGGCGCCGTGGCCGAGATCGTCGGCCGGGAGTTGCGCTCGCTCGGGGAGCGCGGCCAGGTGTTGTGCGTCACGCATCTGCCGCAGGTGGCCTCCCAGGGACATCATCACCTGCGGGTCAGCAAGCTGACCGACGGACGTACCACGCGCACCAGCCTCACCGAGCTCTCGGTGCAGGACCGGATCGAGGAGCTCGCCCGCATGCTCGGCGGGATCGACGTGACCTCCAAGGCGCGCGAGCACGCTCAGGAGATGCTTGAGGGAGCCTCCGGCCCGCCGACGTCGCCAAAATCATCCCGGAGCAATAGGACCCGCGCTGCGCGCAGAGGCTGAATCCAGCCCCCGCGTATCGCGGCCGGAGCGTTCCCAAGGGCAGGTGACGTGCCGAAAGCCTATTTCTCGCTCTTGGGGCGGTGCGGACAATCGGTGCGACGGCACTTGCCGTAGAGGATGAGGGAGTGATCGCGGATCTCGAAGCCGAGCTTGCTCGCCACCGCGGTCTGGCGCTCCTCTATCCCCGCGTCCACGAACTCTTCGACGTGGCCGCAGTCAAGACACACGATATGATCGTGATGTGTTCCCTGGTTGAGCTCGAAGACCGCCATCCCGTCCTCGAAATGGTGCCGCGTCACCAGGCCCGCAGCCTCGAACTGGGTGAGCACGCGGTAGACCGTCGCCAGTCCGATGTCCTCGTGCGACTCGAGCAGGCCTCGATGGATGTCCTCGGCCGACAGATGCCGCGTGGCGCTGCCCGCCAGGATTTCCAGGATCTTGAGGCGGGGCAGGGTGACTTTCAGGCCCGCTTTGCGAAGGTCCTTGCCTTCCACGGCGTCGTTGCCTCCTGATGAGGCCGCGTGAGAGACGCGGCGGGAATGACTCGATCGGGTATGATCCGCCCCCAATCATTATTCATTATGGCCCATTGGAGCTCCATGCGACCAGCTCGACCGAATCCGGTGCCTCGGCGCCTCGCTCTGACCCTCGCCGCGCTCTCCATGCTGCTCGCCGGCTGCGTCTATCGGATGGACATTCAGCAGGGCAATTACCTGGATGGACACGACGTGCGGCAATTGAAGGTGGGCATGACGCGCGCCCAGGTGCGCTACCTGCTCGGCACTCCCATGATCAAGGACGTGTTCGATCACGACCGCTGGGATTACGTTTACTACTTCAAGCGCGGCTACGTGCACAAGCCGATCGAGAGCCGGGTCACCGTGTTCTTCCACGGCGACAAGGTGTCGAGCTTCAAGCTCTACGACGTCCCCAAGGGCAGTCCCCTCGCCCCAGGCTTGCTGCCTTCGGTCGATAAGTTTCCTATTTAGAAGCGCTGGATCCGGGCATCGTGCCCGGCCCAGCGCGGGCGTAGCGCAAAAAGCGTGGTTTTTGCTCTACGCTCGCCACCTTCGGCGGCGGACACTTCCCTGTGCCTGCAGAAGCGCTGGATCCGGGCATCGTGCCCGGCCCAGCGCGGGCGTAGCGCAAAAAGCGTGGTTTTTGCTCTACGCTCGCATTGCGCTGCGCCTACACGTCAAGCTTCCGGAAGCCTCGGATCGATGGAAATCGCTTATTGCCTCAGACGGGATCTGCGCTTCTCCTTGGGGTCCTGGCGCAGCGGGCGGTACAGCTCGATCCGGTCCCCATCGGCGGGGACGTCGCTGCGGCTGCGGATCTCGCCGAAGACGCCCGTCGGCGCGCTCTCCCACGGAATGTCCTCGTGCGGAGCCAGGCGGCGCGCCGCCTCGATAGCATCCCCGATGCTGGCATCGGCAGGCAGATCCACCGGCAAGAGGAGCTGGCGCCGCCCGGTGGCGTAGGCCACCACGCAGCGCTTGCCCGGGGGGGCGCTCACGGACTCGCGAGGCCCGTGGCGGGCTTCATGGCGCGGCTGCGCGCAACGAACGCATCCACCAGCGAGCCGATCGTCTCGGCGAACTTCTGCTCGAACAGCATGGCCGACAGCGCGTGCTTGAATTGGAAGCGCAGCACCAACTCCACCATCGAGCCCTCGCCGGCGGGCGTGATCCGCCACTCTCCCTCGAGCATGGTGAATGGGCCTTTGACGAGGCGCATCGTGACCCGGTGGTCCGGATCCAGCTCGTTGCGCGTGGTGAATTCCCCATGCAACGGTCCGCGGTGCACGCCGATCGTCGCCACGATCTCGCGCTCGGTGCGCGAGAGCACCCGCGCGTGGGAGCACCATGGCAGGAACTGCGGATAGCTCTCGATATCGTTGATGAGCGCAAACAGCCGACTCGGCGGCAAAGCAACGAGCGCCGAGCGCTTGACTTCTCGCATGATCGGGATTGTCCCAGGATCGGGCCTGCCGCCACAAGAGCCAGCATTCTGCGTGCCCCGGGCCTGCTCACGCTACAATATCCGACTTCCCTCGAATTGCCCTCATCGCTCATGCCCCCCAAGGCCGATCCCTCCTCCCGCCTGATCGCCGAGAACCGCAAGGCGCGCTTCGATTACTTCATCGAGGAGCGCTACGAGGCGGGCCTCGTCCTGCAGGGCTGGGAGGTCAAGGCCATGCGTGCCGGTCGAGCGCAGCTCAAGGAGGCGTACGTGTATCTGCGCGGTGGCGAAGCCTTCCTGATCGGTGCGCACATCTCGCCGCTCGCCTCCACCTCCAGTCACGTGATCGCCGACCCCGTGCGCACGCGCAAGCTCCTGCTGCACCACAGCGAGCTCAGTGGCCTGATCGGCGCCGTCGAGCGCAAGGGCTATACGCTGGTGCCGCTGGAGCTTTACTGGAAGAACGGACGGGCGAAGCTTTCCGTCGGCCTCGCCAAAGGCAAGAAACAGCACGACAAGCGCGCGGTGGAGAAGGACCGGGACTGGCAGCGCGACAAGGCACGGCTGCTCAGGCGCGGTGTTTGACCTCAGGCCCGCTCGCTACGGCACATCGAAGCTGTCCAGCAGGGAGTGCGTCGTCGGACCCGGCGAGAGATTCTTGGTCTTGAACTGGTAGACCAGATTGACCGTCATCACCGTGTTCGTGTGCGGGGCGTCCCCCAGCGGCGGATTGGTGTTGTTGGTCGCCTGCATCCCCACAGAGAGCGCGAGAGTCTTACCCATCTTGACCCGAAGCGACAGATTGTCCATGGTCATGGTATCGCTCGCACCGGATTCGACCAGCACGCTGTTCAGCAGTTCGGTCGAGGAGCTGAACGAATACGAGAACTTCACGCCTCCGTGCAGCACCGCATCGCCCACCACGGGCTCGCGCGTACGGCTTTTGACACCTCCAAAACTGTTCAGCACCAGCGCCTCGGGCAGCTGGCGTCGATAGCCGGCGCCGAGCTCGATGGAAAGGCGGGTCTGTTTCGTCTCCAACAAAACCCGGCCCAGACCGCTCGCCGCGCTCTCCTGGTACGCGAAGCCATCGAAGAGGTTGCGGTCGTAATTCAGTCCTGTGAACCAGAACGTGTGCCTACTCAGTGCCATGTCGACCTGAAGCTGTCCGTTCAGGTCCTGCTGGGTGGTCACACGATTGGTGCTGGCATAAAGGGCCGCGAAGGCGCCGCTGTACGTCCAGCGCCCCAGCCTGTGAGCCGCGCTCAGCTTGACGTCCCCGCTTTTGGTCGTGGTGACGCCGCGGGCCATGACGAATCCGACCTCCCCGTGAGTCGCCCACTTCGAAGGGGCCGGCGCTTTGCGGTGGGCGGCTCGAGGCTTGGCCTGAGCGGCCGCAGCCTTCTCCTGCGTGACGGTAGTGGTGCCGGCAGCCGCCGAGGCAATGCCTGAAATCGCCAAGGTGGCACCGAGCAGCGCCACGCTCTGCATCCTCATCGATCGAGCCTCCGAAGCCGGTCCGCGGCCGCGGACTTGAAAAGTGCGGAAAGATACACAAACTAGGCAAACGAGGAAATCCGCTCGGGGCAGCGCCCGTCGCTCGCGAAAAGTGGACAATACCGAAATCGGGCGAAGGGGTGGAAATCGTCTGTGCGAGGCGTCACCGCCCGCTGAAGCGCTCGCCTCCCGGCCTCGGGACGACCGCAGAGCAAGACCCGGCGCAGAGGAATTCGTGCAGTCTCAGGCAGGTTTGAGGTATGCTGTGCCTGCCTTTGGGGGCGACCGGTTTCGACGCGGGTTGCGAACCTTCAGGGGCGTACCGAGGCGCAGTGCCCTCGTAAATCTCGCTGCAAAACCATAGTTGCCAACGACGACAACTTCGCTCTCGCCGCCTAATCGCGGCTGACCTCCGACCGGTCCGTGCCTGTGCGGTCGACTCGGGGGACGCGCTCACAGGATCGCGATCCGGCGTGCGACGGGCCGGACCGTTAAGAGTCACCGTCCGCTGGCGCTTCGTCTTCCCTGCCCCTCGGGTAGCGCGGTGCGAGAATCAAAGAGAGGGCTACGTACGTAGAGCCTGAAGTCTAGGACTTGCGGACGGGGGTTCGATTCCCCCCGCCTCCACCAATTGCGCCCGTGTTTCCGGCCGACCGGAAACACGGGCGGATGCCCGAATACCGAAGGCCGGACACCTGACGGAGCCCGAAGCCGCCTGCGCCCGCACAAGAGCGAGAACCGCCGGGCGATCCCCAGTCTCAGCGGTACCGAGCCACCGCTCTCGCAACATGCCGTCCCGGCGACCGGCTCGGGCAGAGTCACCGGCAAAGTGACACCGGGACACACCACTCGCCGCGGTGGACCTGCGTGATCTGCAGCCGGCGGGCTCTGGCTTTGCTTTCAGAGCTTGTCCGGTATCTGCGAACGCACCAATCCCGGAGATGCCGGTGCTGGCCGATGGGCGTCTTCGAGTCATGCCCCGAATGGCCGCTCCAGGTGTGCTCAGCGGGCCGCCCGGCTTTTCGATCTTCGCCCCCCCGCACCGGCCCGGCAGGCAACCACCGGTGGCCGCATCGACATCCTGAACGGCATCCTGAAACAGCGCTACGGACGCGAAGTTGACTCTCCACGCCGTCATTTGACCTCGATCTCACTCTCAGCCGGCGAGGCGGACTTTTTCTGGCACAGCAAATGCCAAATGGGTTAGTCTGCCGCTACCCAATGGGTATCTCGTGCCGCGAGACCAGCCTGTCTCTGGACAGCGACAGTTAGCTCGAGAGCATCACTGTCTCTGGACGGCGACATTCAAGCGCCATCTTGCAACGAACAATGCATGCAAGTCCGACGGCACCGATGCTAGAAGCTAGGAAGATTGGTGTTATCTGTCCATCGAGCACAGCTGGCCTATTTGATGCTCCTGCTGATGACCTCCGCGGTCGGCCGATCCGCGGAGCCGAGCGTGCATCGCCCGACCCCCCCTCCACCCCGGCCCTTCAACTTTGAAACTGTGAAGCGCCTGGCCGAGAGACGCGCCGCCGTCCCTTATCGCATTCGCTCCACGCCGCTGCCGCGCGCTCTGGTCCGGCTCTCGTACGCCCAGTATCGCCAGATCCGATTCAAGCCCGAGGCCGCTCTGTGGCGCGGCCAGTCACGGTTCGACGTCCAGTTCTATCACCGCGGATTTGCGTTCACCCGGCAGGTGAGAATCTTCGAGGTGCTGCCCTCAGGGGTACACCAAGTGTCCTACCGCCCTTCAATGTTCACCTTCGGCCCCGCGGTGCCCCGGATGCGGCTGCCGGATTATCTGGGGTTCGCGGGCTTCTCTGTGCGCTATCCGCTGAACACGCCCGCGCAAGAGGACCCGGTGATCGCCTTTCTCGGGGCGTCCTACTTCCGCGTGCTCGGCCGCAATCAGGTCTACGGAGTGACGGCCCGGGGCCTCGCCATCGATACCGCCACGGTCGGCGGCGAGCAGTTTCCCTATTTCACCGATTTCTGGCTCGTGCGCCCGGCCCCGCGCGCAGGCAGGATGAAGCTCTACGCGCTGCTCGAGAGCCGCAGCCTCACGGGAGCCTACCGGTTCGTCGTGCGTCCCGGAGCCATCTCCCAGGTGACCGTCAGCGCCACGCTCTACCCTCGAGCTCACGTCTCCAAGCTCGGCATCGCCCCGCTCACCTCGATGTACCTGTACGGGCTGAACTCGGCACGGCGGCGCTTCGATGACTGGCGCCCGCAAGTGCACGACAGCGACGGGCTGATGATGCACACCGGCGCCGGCCAATGGCTGTGGCGACCGCTGCAGAACCCGAGGCGGCTCGAAGTCAACCGCTTCATGGACGACAATCCGCGCGGCTTCGGGCTCATTCAGCGCGACCGTGACTTCGCCGACTACGAGGACCCCGACGCCCGCTACGAGCAGCGGCCGAGCTATTGGGTTCAGCCGCTCGGGGACTGGGGCCGCGGCGGCGTGGAGCTCGTGGAGATCCCGAGCACGGACGATACCAACTACAACGTCGACGCCTACTGGGTGCCGAGCACGCCGGTGATTCCGCACCGGCCGATCTCTTTTTCCTACGTGCTGTCCTCCTACCTGCATTCGGGCGAGCGCTGGCCGCCCGGCGGGCGGGCCTCGGCCACACGCTTCGGTCCGGTCATGCGCGCCGGACACCCGGTGGCGGGAATGCGGCGCGTGCTCATCGACTTCACCGGGGGCGAGCTCGGGGGTTTGCGAGCCAGTCAACCGGTGCGCGCCGAGGTCACGGCGGACGGCGCCACCGTTTCCCGGATCTCGGTGCAGCGGCTGCCTGAGAATGGCGCGTGGCGCGTCTCGTTCGACGTCAAGCCGACCGGCGGCCGACCGGTGAACCTCAGCTGCTTCCTCGAGCTCTATGGTTCGGCCCTGACCGAGACGTGGACCTACCAATGGGCGACCTGACGATACAAGCGGCCAGACTGCGACGCACCGCGCGCCGACGCCGCGCGCTCTTTTTCAGCCTGACGCTGCTCACGGGCGCGGCGGCCACCACGATGATGTGGGATATTCTGCACGCGAACGGCGTGAGCAACCTCGATTGGATCGGGCTCGCGCTCTTCTTCATCCTGTTCGTGTGGATCTCGAACTCCTTCTGGAGCGCGGTCGCGGGCTTCGTGGTGCGCCTGCGCGGCGGGGATCCGGCCATGCTCGGCGCGGCACCGGCCGGAGCGGCGCTCGCGAGCCGCATCGCGCTCGTCATGCCCATCCACAACGAGGACACCGCGCGCGTCGCAGCCGGGATCGATGTCATCTGGTCCTCGGTCTCACGGCTGCCCGAGCAGGCGGCGTTCGATTTTTTCGTTCTCTCCGATACCCGCGACCCACGGATCGCCGCCGCAGAGGAGCAAGCCTGGGCGCAGCTCGTGGCGCGCCACGATGCCGGCGGCCGGCTCTTCTACCGTCGCCGCACCGAGAACACCGGGCGCAAGGCCGGCAATATCGCCGACTTCGTGCGCAACTGGGGGGGCGCCTACGACTACATGATCGTGCTCGATGCCGACAGCATCATGTCTGGGACGGCGCTGGCGCAGCTTGCGCGTCTGATGGACGCCCATCCCCGGGTCGGCATCATCCAGGCCCTGCCGCTGCCGGCGGGCCGGGACACCCTGTTCGCGCGCCTGATCCAGTTCGCGACACGCCTGAGCAGCCCGATGCTTGCGAGCGGACTGGCGTTCTGGCAACTCGCAGAGAGCAACTATTGGGGCCACAACGCCATCATTCGCCTGAAGGCTTTCGCCGCTCACTGCGATCTGCCGCGCCTGCCGGGATCGCCGCCGCTCGGTGGCGAGATCCTGAGCCATGACTTCGTCGAGGCGGCATTCATGCGCCGGGCGGGCTTCGAGGTCTGGCTGCTGCCGAGCGATCAGGGCAGCTGGGAAGAGGTCCCCTCAAACGTCATCGACTACGCTGCGCGCGATCGCCGATGGGCGCAGGGAAACCTGCAGCATCTCGGTCTTCTCCCGGAACGCGGCCTGTACTGGCTGAGCCGCGTGCACCTCGTGAGCGGCGTGCTCTCATACGTGACTTCGCCTCTGTGGCTGCTCGTGCTGCTGCTCAGCTCGAGCGTGGTCATTCTCCAGGCGCTGCATGGCCACCAGTACTTCGTGCCCGGCAGCCATGCGCTCTTCCCCATCTGGCCGCACTATCGGGACGGGGAAATCGTGGCGCTGCTGTCTCTTACCGGGGTGGTGCTGCTGCTGCCCAAGGTGCTCGCGGTAGTCCTTGCCATCCGCGATCGCGCGCTTCGCAGCGGTTTCGGCGGCGCGCCCCGCCTCATCGCGAGCCTCGTGCTCGAGCAGCTCTACAGTGTCCTGCTCGCGCCGGCGATGATGCTGTTCCACACCACCTTCGTCATCAGCATCCTCGCGGGCAAGCCCGTCGCATGGCGCGCACAGGAGCGTGGCGATCGCGGTATCGGCTGGCTCGAGGCTCTCCGACGGCACAAATGGCATGTCATCATCGGCATGACCTGGGGCGCGCTCATCCTGGAGCTGGCTCCGCGCTACACCGGGTGGCTGCTGCCGGTGCTCGCCGGCATGGTGCTTTCGGTGCCGCTCACGATGTTGACGAGCCGCGCACAGCTCGGACGATGGATGCGACGGCGGGGGCTGTTTCTGACGCCGGAGGAGACCAATCCTCCCGCCGAGCTGGCCGCGCTCGAGGCGCGTCTGCGCGAGGGCGCGTACACGTTTCCCGCCGGACGACCCGGTCCGGCGCAGGCCAGCGGTCCAGGCCCGCGCGAGGCGCCCGCTCGCGTACCGGCGCCCGCACCGCTGCCGATGAAAGCCGAGCCGCTGCTCTATGTCGGCGTGCGCCGCGCCGCCGATCGGAACGGCCGCCGGACTCAGACCGAATGGCGGGGCTCCTGATGCCCGCGGCAAGGCACAAAAAATCAATCAAGAGGTGACCCGATGAATCGACGCGGTTTCCTGAGGAAGGCCGGCGCAGCCACCGTGACCTCCGTCGCGCCCTGGCCATGGGATTTCGCACAGAAAAAAAAGAAGCCGCCCCCGAAACCCCAGCTCGGCATCACCAAGCTCGGCGCGCCCGAGTCTTTCTCCTTCGCGGGGCTGAAAAATCGCGCGCGCGCGATGGCGCTGTCCATGTACAACGAGCCGGTGCCCGCCTTGCCGCCTGCCATCGCGAAGCTCACCTGGGACCAGTGGGAGTCGATCACCTACCGCCCGAAGCGCACGCTGTGGTACGGAGAGGACCTCTTCTTCCGCATTCGCTTCGACCATCTCGGGTTCACGATGAAACGCCCGGTGTCGATATACGCCCTCGAGGGAGGCAGCGCACGGCGGATCCTGTTCGACCCCACCCTGTTCGACTACAGCGGATCGGGACTGAAGCCCGCCGAGATACCGCACACCCTCGGGTTTTCGGGGTTCAACGTGCTGTTTCACACCAATTGGGAGAACGACCGCACGGTATTTCAGGGCGCTTCATATTTCCGCGCGGTCGATGGCAGCGGCCAGTATGGCATGTCGCAGCGGGGGCTCGCGATCGACACCGGGCTTGCGCAGCCGGAGGAATTCCCGGACTTCGTCGAGTTCTACCTGGAGAAGCCCGCGCCGGAATCGACACTGCTCACCGTGTATGCGCTGCTCGATTCCCCTAGCGTGGCCGGCGCTTATCGTTTCGTCATCGACATCGCCGACACGCTGGTGATGGATGTGGACCTCACCCTGTATCCTCGCCGGCAGATCGAGCGCCTCGGCATCGCCCCGGGCACGAGCATGTACCTCGTGGGCGAGAACGATCACCGGGTCGCCGATGACTGGCGGCCGCAGATCCACGACTCGGACGGTCTGCAGATGCACACCGGCGTCGGCGAGTGGATCTGGCGCCCGCTCACCAATCCGAGCGTCCTGCGGGTCAACTCCTATCTGGATGACAACCCGCGCGGCTTCGGCCTGATGCAGCGCGACCATCGCTTTGCCGACTACCAGGACGACGGCGCCTGGTACAACCGGCGTCCGGGCTGCTGGGTGCAGCCGAAGACCGGCTGGGGCAAGGGCGCGGTGATGCTGGTCGAGATTCCCACCATCGACGAGACGATGGACAACATCGTGGCGTTCTGGAACCCGGCCGGGGAGGTCGTTCCGGGCCGGGTGTACGAGTATGGATACCGCATGTACTGGTGCCGCGAGAATCCCTTCGGCCCACCCCTCGCGCACGTGCGAGCGACTCGCGACGGAATAGGCGGCGTCGTCGGGCGCCCTCGCACGCAGTTCTCCTGGCGTTTCGTGGTGGACTTCGTCGGCGGGGATCTGCCGATGCTCACGCACGAGGCCAAAGTCGTGCCGATCATCACCACTTCGAGCGGCCACGTGCAAATCGTCTCCGCGCGGCCACTTACACCGATCAACGGCTGGCGCGCCATGTTCGATCTGGTTCCCGGGCCTGACGTCGAGCCGATCAACCTGAGGCTCTATCTGTCCTTGGATGGCCAGGCGCTGTCGGAGACCTGGATGTACCAGTACACTCCGCCGCCGCTTGCGCAGCAGCAGAAATACCTCACCGGCTGATCCTGGAGCCGGCGGCCCCTCTAGATCAGCCGGGCAACTTCCCGCGCCAGCCGAGCCGCCGCGCCCTCGGCGAACCCCAGAAACAGCGAGGGCTCGGCGAGCTCGAGCTCGAGCACCCGGGGCGTTTCCCGCCCCTCGCGCAGCAGGTCCACCCGGGCGTACAACGGCGCCCGGGGCGAGCGACCGGCAGCCGCCAGCGCGTCCAACACCGCCGCGCCGACCCGCAACTGCTGCTCGTCGGGCGCACGGGGCGTGATGTGCTCGGGCGCGAACAAGGCGCGGGTCGGGTCCTCTCCTGGACGCAACAGCGGGCCCTTGCGGATGGCATGGCTGAAACACCCCGCGAAATAAACCAGGGCCGTCTCCCCGTCACGGTCGACATCGGCGAGGTAAGGCTGCAGCAGCACGCTGCGCCCCGCCGCCAGCAGCCCGCGGGCGTGCGCGAGGGCTTCGGCGGGGCGGGAACGAGGGAGCCGCCGCGCGCCGCGCGAGCCCGCCCCGACGGCGGGCTTCACAACGAGTTCCACGCACGCATGCCTGCTGAGGAATGCCTCGATGGCCGCCGCCGGATCCTCGCCGGGCTCGATGAACTCCCCCGGCACCGTCGGCACACCGAGCGCGGCCAACTCACGGAGATAGTGTTTATCGGTGTTCCAGACGACCATGGCATGCGGGTTGTGCAGCCGCGTCTGCGCCGAGACGCTCGCCAGCCAGGCGCGGAATTCCACCAGACGCTCCGTGTAGTCCCAGGTGGAGCGCAGCAGCGCGAGGTCAAACTGCGCCCAGCTCACCGCCGGATCGTCCCATTCGACGACATGCGGCTCGATGCCACATTCCCTCAACGCCGAGGCGAGCGGCGCCATGTCCTCATCGAGTCCCCGGGCGGCGCGGGCGCCGACGAGCGCCACCTTCGCTGTCGCGTTCCGCCCGGGCTCTTCAGGCTGCGCGCCCGCACGCTCGGCGCTACGCACTCGGACTGCCCGCACAGGTCGTCCCTGGTGGCAGGGCTCCCGGCGCATGCAATCCCCGACAGTTGCCAGCCTCTGCCGCGGTTCGCCCATCGAGCGTCACGAGCGCACCATACAGGTCCGGCCGCCGGTCGCGGAACACGAACCAATTGTCCCGGAGCCTGGCGGTCTCCTCCAGGTCGAAGGTCGCGGTCAGCACCGCGTCGCCTTCCTGCGGCGCCTCCGCCACCTTGGCGCCGAGCGCGTCGGTGATGAACGAGGAGCCGTAGAAGCGGATGTAGAGCCCCTGCGGGTCCTGCAGGGAACGCTCCAGGCCATAGCGATTGGCGGCGACGAGCGGTGTCAGGTTCGCCGCCGCGTGGCCCTGCTGGGTGCGCTGCCAATGCTCGCGGGAATCCATGGGGGGCGCCGGCGGTGGCTCCGAGCCGATGGCGGTCGGATAAAGCAGCAGCTCCGCGCCATCCAAGGCCATCGCGCGCGCCGCCTCCGGAAACCACTGGTCCCAGCAAATGCCGACCCCGAGGCGCGCAAAGCGCGTCCTCCAGACCCTGAAGCCCGTATCGCCGGGGCTGAAGTAGCTCTTCTCCTGGTAGCCGGGGCCGTTGGGGATGTGCGATTTGCGATACACCCCGAGCACCCGGCCGTCGGCATCCACGATGGCGATGGAATTGAAATACACCGGTCCCGCGCGCTCGAAAAAGCTCACCGGCAGCACCACCCCGAGCTCTCGCGCCACGTCGCTGAAACGCCGCACGGCGCGGCTGTCCGCAAGGGGGCGCGCCAGCTTCAAGTGGCGTGCATCCTGCTCGATGCAGAAGTATGGCGTCTCGAACAGCTCCGGCAGCAGGATCAC
>JAJZLX010000387.1 GCA_021850555.1 Pseudomonadota bacterium
ATAACCGGCGACGTGCTCGAGCGCGTCGCGCTCCTCGACGTAACGTGCGGTGGTCCCGATGACAACACCGAGCTCGACCTCCCAGTCGCTTTTCCTGGAGTCCCTCGGCAGCATGACCTCGTCGTTCGGGCCCTGCAGACAGCTGACGGCCTTGGTAAAGACCACCGGCTCGGTCGGGATGGGCAGGTTCGATTCCGCGGCGTGGTCGGCGTAGTTCAGGCCGATGGCGAGGAACTTGCGGGTGCCGGCGAACGGCACACCGAGCCGCGGGTTGCCGCTGACCGCCGGCAGGGTCGTCGGATCGATGGCCGCGAGGCGTGCGAGGCCCGCCGGCGCAAGATGCTCTGGGGTGAGATCCGGGATTTTCCCGGCCAGTGAGCGCAGCGTGTCATGCTCGTCGAGCAATCCGGGCTGTTCATGGCCGGCCGGGCCGTAGCGCAACAGTTTCATGGGTTTCCTGGGGTAGTCATGTTTGCGAAGGCGGGTCTCAGAAGGCTCACAGGGGACCGATGGCGCTCAGCGCGGATAGGGCCGGTGCAGCGGCAGGCTCCGGTTGAGCTCGACGCCGAAACCGGGTGTGTCGGGTAGCTTCAGACGCCCGTTGACCGGCACGGGCTCACCGATCAGCTGCGGATGGAACATGGGCACGACGCGGTCGGCCTCGGGAGCCATCATGAGGAATTCCGCGAACGGACTGTTGTGACGCGTGATCACGAAGTGATAGCTGTAGATGCTCGATCCGTGGGGAATGACGAGCACGCCGCGGCTGTCCGCGAGCGCGGCGATCTTCTGCAGCTCCGTAATCCCTCCGCACCAGCCGACGTCGGGCTGGATGATGTCGCAGCAGTCCATCTCGAGCAGCATGCGAAATCCCCATCGGGTCGCTTCGTGCTCGCCGGTGGTGACGAGCATCCCGGGCGGCGTGCTACGCTTCAGCTGTGCGTAACCCCAGTAATCATCCGGTGACAGGGCTTCCTCGATCCATTTCAGGCCGTGCGCCTGCGCGCCATGAGCCAATCTGACCGCATAGGGAAGATCGAGGCTCATCCAGCAATCGAGCATGAGCCAGAAATCGCCTCCGACGCGGCTGCGCATCTCGCCGAGCGCCTCGAGGTTGCGCCGCAGACCTTCCTCGCCTTCGGCCGGGCCGTGGTGCAGCGGCAATTTGCCGCCGATGAAGCCCATGGACTTGGCCAGATCCGGACGCGAGCCGGTGGCGTAGAAGAGGAGCTCGTCGCGGACCTTGCCGCCGAGCAGCTGGTAGACCGGCTCACCCCGCAGGCGCCCCAGCAGGTCCCACAGCGCCAGGTCGACGCCGGAGATGGCGTTCACGACGAGGCCCTTGCGACCGTAATACTGGGTCGCGAAATACATCTGATCCCATATCTTTTCGACGGCGGAGGGATCACGGCCTTCGAGAAAGCGGGCGAGATGGTGCTCGACGATGTACGCAGCCGGCTCCCCGCCCGTGGTCACTGCGAATCCGATGGTGCCGTCGGCTGCTTCGATCTCGACCACCAGGGTGCCGAGCACGTTGATTCCGAAGCTGCGCCGGCTCTGGCGGTACTGCGGATAGCGGCTCATGGGAGTGGCGATGTGATCGTCTATCCAGTGGTTGCCGGCCTGGTCGTGGTAGTCGGCGCCCCCGCCGCGAATGACGAAGGCGCGCACTTGTCGGATCAGCGGGAAGGTCATGGACGTCTTCGGGTCTCGAGTCTGGACGAACGGGGCAATGCGTCGCGGCGGTTGCGGCCGCAGCTTCTGTCCCACATACTAATACGGGTACCACATAATGAGAAGCACGCGAAACGCAGGCGGGTCCGAGCACCCGGGCTCGCGCGGTGAGGAGCCGCAGCGCGCCCGCCTGGGCAGCCAGACACTGCTGCGCGGGCTTGATGTGATCGACGTCGTCGCCGAAGGTCCGGTCAAGCTCGGTGACCTGGCCGCCCGGCTCGGTCTGACGCGCAGCACCACGCACCGCCTGGCATCCGCGCTCACCGACAGGCGCTATCTGTCGTTCGTGCCGCACAGCGGTTACAGCCTCGGGCCGAAACTGCTCGAGCTCGGCTTTCGTGTTCGCGACGAGCTCGATCTGCCGCGCGTGGCCGCGCCGCACCTGGAGCGTCTGGCACTATTGACCGAGGACACGGTGCATCTCGGCGTGCTCGATCACGGCCATGTGCTATACCTCGACAAGGTGCCTGGCCGGCGCCGGATCAATATCAGCTCACGCATCGGGGAGCTGCAGCCGGTCACCTGCACCGGACTCGGCAAGGCGCTGATCCTCGATCTGGACGAGGACGCCTGGATCGAGCTGTTCCGCACCGAGCGCAAGGCGCGACGCGTCGATGTCTCCCAGCACGAGTGGCTCGAGCGGATGCGCGGCTACGTGCGTGCCGGCTACGCATTCGACCTCGAGGAGAACGAGGATCAGATCCGTTGCGTCGCCGCGCCGATCCGCGATGTGGCGGGCCGCACCATCGCGGCGATCAGCGTTTCCAGCGCCGCGCAGTACATGAGCGACCAGCGCATGCAGACCATGAGCAGGGATGTGTTGAGCACCGCCCAGCGCATCAGCGAGGATCTCGGCTGGACCGGCCGGCATCCGGCCGCGCCGAGTCCGGCCGCGGACGGCGGCAAAGCGCACGGCAGGCGGCGCGGGTCGGACCGCTCGCGCTGAGCGGGCTCCCGCCATGTTGCCGATGCACGGGCCGCCTGCTCCATCGCTCCCCTCGGTGCCGCCCGGCACCGCCGGCTGCAGGTAGGGTCGTTCAGCTCAGAGCGCCTGCGCAGAATCTCCCTGGCGCGGCAACGATACCTCCGCGCGCAATCCCCCTGAGGGCGCGGCCTCGAAGCGCAAGGAGCCCCCGTGCAATGACAACAGGCGGTGACAAATGCGCAAACCTATGCCCGCGCCGTGACCCGGCTGCTTGGGCAAAATGCCCGCGTTCATGGCCGAGAGCATGTCGGCGGTCAATCTTCCCTCGCCCCGATCGGTGAGGGAGAAGTGGACACTATCCCTGGTACAGGCGGCGGCAAATGTCAGGTGGCCGCCGCCATAGCGGCGGACGTTGTCGAAAAGATTGCGGAATACCCTTTCCAGCGCCATGGGACGACAGGGAAACACGCAATCCGCGCCGCTGATCCTCGTTTCCACCCGCAAAGCATAGCGTTCCCTCGCAATGCTCACCATTTCCTCGGCCCATTCCACCAGACCGACCGGCACCGTCTTTTCACTGCGCCCCCCCTGGACCCAGGCGAGGAAGTTGCCGATGACTTCATCCATCTCCTGAACGTCCGCGAGCATCGCGGATTTTTGCTCCGGCAGGGCCTGATCGGACAGATGCAGACTGAGCATCAGACGGGAAAGCGGAGTGCGCAGCTCGTGCGAGATCCCGGTCAACAGCAGGGTACGCTCCTCGTGCAGACGATGCAGATCGTCGGCCATGCCGGCGATCGTCTGCTCGAGCTCCTGGATTTCACTCGGCGCCTGATGACTGATCGGGTAGTCGCTCAGCTCTCCCCGCAGGATGCGCGGCGTGGATGCGGCAAGTCGGGCCAAGGGGCGATTGATCTGGCGCACGATCAGCCAGGCCCCGAGCAGGGTGAGCAGGGCAATGATCAACAGGCGCGCCAGGGTAAACGGATCACCGCTGAAGGCCATGTCCTCTACGGGGATGCCGAGCCAGGGCTCGTTGAATCCGGCCCTCATCCACAGCCAGGTCTGCCCCGCCAGCCGCGCCGAGCGCAGTTCGGCGCCCGGCGCATTGCGCGCGAAGTATCCGGCGCTGTGATGGAGAAAATAAGACCGTGGCGCCGCGCCGTGCGCCGCCGCCGAATGGCGCCAGGGCGCCGGCGCCGAAGACGCAGCGCCCGCGCGGCTCACGGCGCGGTCGGCCTGCCAGAGGATTCTCGCGAAACGCTGGGCGGCCGGATCCAAAACGTAGTTGTGGAACAGGAAATAGATCAGCCCTTGGCTGCCGAGCAGGAGAATGGAGAGCAGGAGCAGGCTGCGACCGAGCGTGCTGCGCGGCCAGATTCTGCCGATCCTCATGGTTCGGCGACGAACAGATAGCCTCGCCCCCACACGGTGCGGATATGCCGATTCTCGCGCCGGTCATCGCCGAGCAGGCGGCGCAGGCGGGAGATCTGCATGTCGATGCTGCGATCCTCCGGGTCGTGGGAACGCTGTCGGGTCAGGCGCAGCAGCTTCTCCCGTGAGAGGACCTGGCCCTCGTGATCGATGAGGACGGCCAGCGTGTTGAACTCGGCGGTGCTCAGGTCCAGGCGTCTTTCTTCCAGGAAGATTTCCTGACGCCTGCGCTCCACCCGGAAAGGGCCCACCTTGCAGGACTCCTCGACCCGGGCGGGCGGCGGCGCCGGGCCGCGCGTGCGCCGCAGGATGGCCTGGATCCGCGCCACCAGTTCGCGGGGATGGAAGGGCTTGGCGAGATAGTCGTCGGCGCCCATCTCGAGGCCGAGAATTCGATCGAGCTCATCGCCGCGGGCGGTGAGCATCAGGATGGGAACCGCGCACTGCTGGCGCAGGCGCCGGCAGATCTGCAGACCGTCATCGCCCGGCAGGCCGAGGTCGAGGACGATCAGGTCGATCGCGGACTCCGCCAGCACGCGCTCGACCTGACGCCCGTCGCCCAATCCCTGCACGCTGAACGCGTAGGATCGCAGATGGGATTCCACCAGGCCGCGCAGCCGCACGTCGTCTTCGACGACCAGGATGTGCCCTTTGCTCTGTTCCATGCGGCTACGATAACCCTGGGTTCGAGCGCTTCCAAGCACCGAATGTAACCGCCTCGCTTCACGGCGGGCCGGCGTGACCAATTGTTACGAATCAGCGCGCTTCCCCCCAAGATTGTTACGAGAGGGATGTTTAGTCTGACCCCTGGTGGCAGGTCACGATGGGTGGACGGTGGATATGTCTCGGCAAAAAGCCGCACCGCGGCGACGGACAGGCGGCTCTGCCGCCTGGAAAGGGGTCGGGCGCGCCGCGTCGCTCATTCTCCTGCTGCCGGTACTCCTGGACGGCTGCGCCGTTGGGCCAAGGCTCGCTGCGCCCGCAATGCGTGCGCCGCCCCGGTATGTCCGGGGCGCCTCGTCAGAGCCGAGCCGCCGTCCGTCGGCCCGCTGGGTCTCGAGCGTTGCCGTGCGCTGGTGGGCGCTCTTTCGCACGCCGCTGCTGAGCCACTACATCCGCTTGGCACTGCGCACCAACCCGGATCTGGCGGCGGCGCGCGCCACGCGGGCCCGAGCCGATGCTCTGGTGGATGTGGCAGCCGCGGGATTGTTTCCGCAAGTGACGGCCGAAGCCACCGCGGCGCGGGCTCGCGCCTTGCGCGCCGGCGCCAACGGCGGCCGCGCTTACCGGATTCCGGGCGACCTCTACAGCCTGGTGCTCGGCGCGATACGGATCCGCTACCGCCCTGATCTTTTCGGTCAGGCGACGGACCAGGTGCGCTCGGCCAAAGCCCGGCGCACAGTATCCGCGGCGTGGCTGCGGATGACCGAGGTGTTTCTGGAGGCATCCGTGGCGCGAGCGGTCATTCAGGCGGCCGACACTGAAGAACAGTGCAGGGCCGCGCAGCGTATCGCGACGGACGATCAATCTCTCCTTGATCTGCTGCGCGCGGAATACCGCCTCGGCGCCAGCGATCTCGAGGAGGTGCGCCAGCAACAGGCCCTGACCGCCCGCGCCAAGGCGGCCGTACCACCGCTGCGCGCGCAGCTGGCGGCGAGCCGGCATGCCCTGGCCGATCTGCTCGGGGAGTATCCCAATCAGACTCTGCGCCTGCCCACGCTGGCGGCGATGAGATTGCCCGCCCGGCTGCCGACGGCGATCCCCTCGGCGCTGCTCGAGCAGCGCCCCGACATCATCGCCGCCCGCGCCGAGATTCAGGCCGCGCGAGCCAACGTCGATCTGGCCGCGGCCAACCGCTTTCCGCAGCTGCAGATCACCGCCGCATTCGGCAAAGCGGCCCAAAGCGGCAACCTGTTTTTCAACCCGCTCTCGACGCTCTGGTCGCTGGGCGCCGGTGTGCTCGCCCCGATTTACGACGGCGGCGCTCTTGCCGCCAGGGAGCGGGCGGCGGTCGCCCAATACCGAATTGCGGGTGATCGCTACCGCGCGACGGTGCTCGAGGCGTTTGAGCAGGTCGCGGACGCGCTGCGTGCGTTGCACAGCGATGAGCGGACCTATGAGGAGAGCAGGATCGCGGAAAGCGCCGCAACGCAAGCGCTACGGCTCGCTCACGGCCGCTATCGGGATGGGTCGATCGCCTACAGCTCGGTACTAGATGCGGAAATCGCCGCGCAGCGCGATACCCAGGCCGCCATCGAAGCGAACAGCCGCCGCTATCTCGACGCCGTCGCTCTCTTTCTGGCCCTGGGCGAGGGATGGTCAGAGGCACAGGGCGGCGCAAATGGAGGAGCCCGGTCGTGAGAAGAATGTTCGTCATCGCGCTTTCCGCGGTGCTGCTGGTCTTCACCGCCATCTACGGCTTGCATCGCTGGCGCGAGCAGCGGCAGAGCGCACAGCGGGCGGCAAACGCGCATCTGTCCGTCACCGTCTCGACGAGCACCGTGCACTACGTGCAAATCGTGCCTCACACGTCCGTCGTCGGCGAGATCGTGGCCGCGCAGGGCACCACGCTCAGTCTTCAGTCGCCGGGCATCATCGAGCATATCGCCTTCCACTCCGGCCAATCGGTGCGCGCCGGCCAATTCTTGCTCAGCGTCGATCCCGGCGCCTTGCCGGGCCGATTGCGCGAGGCGCTGGCTGACGCGGCGCTTGCGCAGGAGAATTACGCCCGCGCCCGAAGGGTCCATGCAATCCACGGAATTTCCACCGCCGCGCTCGACAAGGCCAAGTACGAAGCGATGGCCTCCGCCGCCCGGGTTTCGGCATTGCAGGAGAGCCTCGGCGATACCACCCTGCGGGCGCCGTTTTCGGGGGTTCTCGGCCTGCGCACGGTCTACAGCGGAGAATATCTGCGTACCGGCACCCCGGTGGTGGAGCTCGTCGATCCGCGCAAGCTCTACGTGGATTTCTCCGTGCCCCAAGAGGACGCGGCACAGGTGCATGCCGGCGCCGGGCTGACTTTTGCGCTGCGCGGCGCCAATGCTCAGCGGCAGTATCCGGCGAGGATTCTCGCTCTGAACACGCAGGTCGAGCGCAGTAACCGCGCGCTGGCCGTGCGCGCAAGAATTCTGGGCAGTCATCCGTTGGCGCGCCCGGGCATGTTCGTGCTCGTGCGGCTGCCGACGGGCGCGGCGCGCCGGCGTCTGGTCGTTCCACGGGTCGCCATCGCCTATCACAGCTATGGAGATTTCGTCTACGTCCTGCGGCTGCGCAGGGACGGCAGGTGGATCGCCCGCGAGCAGACCGTCCGGACCGGCTCGGTCGACGGAAGCGACATCGTCGTGCGCAGCGGGCTGGAGGCCGGCGAAAGAATCGTTACCGCCGGGCAGGTGAAGCTGCACGACGGCGACCCCGTGCGCATCAACAACGCCGTCCGCCTCCGCTGACCGCGAGGAGCATCCCATGCGCTTTGCCGAAGCGTTCATTCACCGGCCCGTACTGGCCGTCACCGTCGTCCTGGCGCTGTTCTTCTTCGGATTGCGCTCGCTCGCAATGCTGCCCATAACCGAATATCCGCCGACCAAGACCTCGCTGATCACCATAACCACCCACTATTTCGGGGCCACGCCGAAGACCGTCAACGCTTTCATCACCGCGCCCCTGGAAAAGGCGGTGGGTCAGATTCCCGGGATCAACTACATGACGGCCATGAGCGAGGATGGCATATCGATCATTACGCTCTACATGCGCATGGGAATGAATCCGAATACCGCGCTCTCCCAGACGCAGATCAAAGTCAACAGCGTGCTGAACCAGCTGCCCAAGGGGGTGATGCAGCCGATCGTCGTGGAAATGCCGGGCTCCGGCGCGTATTTGATGTATCTGACCTTCGCCGGCAAGGACTTCAATCAGCAGCAGATAACGGACTACCTGACCCGGGTGGTCCAGCCGGCGATTCAATCCGTGCCGGGCGTCGGCGTGACCAACATCCTGCCGCCGGGAACCGGCCCGAACGGCAATACCTTCGCCATGCGCGTCTGGCTGAATCCGCGGCAGATGGCCGTTCTCGGCGTCACCCCGACGGACGTCCGCGCCGCGCTGCAGGCCAACGACTTCGTCTCGGCAGCCGGCCGGCTGCGCGGCACGTACACCGCGGTGTCGCTGACGGCGAACACGGCATTGCACAGTGCCGCCCAGTTCCGCCGGCTGGTGGTCAAAAGCGTGCACGGCGTGCCGATCCGGCTCGATCAGGTGGCGAGGGTGACGCTTGGCGCCCAGACCTATGACTCATCGGTGCTGGTCAATGGCAGGCCGGCCGTGGATCTGGGGATCATGCAGGCCCCGGGCAGCAATGCCCTGCACGTGGCGGCCGGGGTCAAGAGGAGATTGAGCGCGCTGGTCGGGAACATGCCCCCCGGGATGCACGGCCGGGTGCTGTACGACGGCGCGCAATTCGTCCGCGACTCCGTCCATGAGGTCATCGACGATATCGGCCTGGCGCTGCTCATCGTGATCGCGGTGATCTACCTGTTCATGGGCTCGTGGCGGGCGTTGATCGTGCCGGCCATTGCCATTCCCATCGCGATGGTCGGCGCCATGACCGTCCTGCACGCGCTCGGCTACACCCTCAATCTGCTGACTCTGCTGGCGATGGTTCTGGCGATCGGTCTGGTGGTGGACGACGCAATCATCGTCGTGGAGAACGTGCACCGTCACATGGAGCACGGGGCGACCCCCGTCCATGCGGCCGTGGCGAGTGTCCGGGAGCTGGCCAGCCCGATTCTGGTCATGACCATGACCCTGGTGGCGGTCTTCTCGCCCATGGCCTTCCTCGGCGGGCTGATCGGCCAACTGTTCAGCGAGTTTGCGCTCACCATCGTCGCCACCGTCCTCATGTCGATGATCGCCGCCCTCATTTTCGCACCCATGCTCTCCTCGCGCGTATTGAGGGCAGGCGCCGCGGGCGGCATGACTCACTGGATCGAGACCGCCTTTTCGCAGTTGAAAGGCATGTATGGGCGTCTCTTGCAGCGCAGCCTCGTCTACTGGCCGGTGACCGTGACGGTCGCGGCGCTCCTGACGGCCGGCGTTGCCGGGCTGTTCGTCATCAGCCCGCGCGAGCTGGCGCCCCCGGCGAATCAGGGAATCATCTATGTCAACGGCGTGGCGCAGCCCACCGCGACGCTGAATTACATGAGCGCCTACGATCGCTACCTGACTCATGCCGTGTTCGATCGGATCAGGAGCCGCCGCGACAGTTTCGCGGTCAATGGGGTGGGGATCGGCGGCTTTCTGCTCAACAACGAGGTCATGGCCGGATTGGTTCTGAAGCCGGATCGCGGCAACGTGACCACGCAGCAGGTTCGCCGGGAGATACAGCGCAATGCGGCGCGGGTGCCGGGCATGAAATTGTCCGCGTTCGGGCTCCCGCCCCTGCCGGGGGCTGCGGTGGGCCTGCCGGTGCAGTTCATCATAACCAGCACCGGCGGGGGTTATCCCGGGCTCGATCGCGTGGCCCGCAAGCTCCTCGTACAGGCGCGGGCCAGCGGCCTTTTCTCTTTCATCTGCAAGAACCTCAAGTACAACGATGTGATCGTCCGGGTGCGGATTCATCGGGCGATGCTGGCGAATTTCGGCATGACCGCGGCGGATGTCGGCAAGAGTCTCGCCACACTGCTCGGCGGTAATTTCGTCAATTACTACGGCATGGACGGGCTGAGCTATCGTGTGGTTGCCCAGGTGCCGCCGGCCTTGCGCGCCGATCCGGGCTCTCTGCGGGATTACACGATCAAGACGCCCGCGGGAGCCGAAGTGCCGCTGTCGACCTTCGTCACCCTCAAGAGCGAGACGGCGCCGACTTTTCTCCCCCAGTTCCAGAGCCTGCCGGCGGTGTTCGTGCAGGCGAATGCCGCGCCCGGCGTGTCGCTCGGGCAGGCCCTGCGGTTCCTGCGCAAGACGGCGCGGCAGCTGCTGCCCAGGGCGGATCAGATCCACTACGCCGGGGTATCTCGGCAGTACATGCAGCAGGGTGACGCACTGTTCGTGACGTTCGGCTTCGCCCTGTTGATGGTGGTGTTGCTGCTTGCCGCTCAGTTCGACGGGTTCCGGGATGCCGCAGTGGTCATCACCGCCGTGCCGCTGGCGCTGTTCGGGGCGCTGCTGCCCATAGCCCTCGGGCTCTCCAGCATCAACATCTATTCCGAGGTGGGGCTGGTGATGCTCATCGGCCTGATTGCCAAACAGGGCATTTTGGTCGTGCAGTTCGCACGGCAGTTGCAGAGGGACAGGCAGTTGCGCAAGCGCGCGGCGGTGATCGAAGCGGCTACGTTGCGCTTGCGTCCCATATTGATGACGGTGGCGGCCATGATCGCCGGCGCCGTGCCTTTGGTGATCGCGAGCGGCGGCAATGCCGAAGCCCGCTTCTCCATGGGATTGGTGATCATATCCGGTCTCGGCTTCGGCTCCCTGGTGTCGCTGTTCGTCATCCCGGCGTTCTATCTCTGGTTTGGCGTAGAGCTGGCCGCTGGATCGAAGGCCTCGATCGGAAGCTGAGCGGAGCGCGCTGACGGCTCGTCACGACGTACTTGCCCGGCCCGCTCAGCAGGACGACGGCGCGCCGGCCTGCGTCGGCGGAGCGACTCCTCATTCGCCTGCCGTTGACCACGACCGTAGCGTGTGGCGATGGAACCGGCACCGAGACTCTGGCTTCGACCCGCGGCGGCAGCTCGATCGTGGTCACAAACCCGTGCTGCTTGCGGATCGCGACGCGCAGCGGCCCGTGCGGCGTCGGTTCCGATCCTTGCGCCCATTCGAGGCCGAGCAGGTCCGGCCGGATGTCGACCTGCGCGAATCCTCCCGCCGTCGGGCGAATGCCCAGCAACTGCCTCATCAGCCACGGCGTCACCCCGCTCGACCAGCCGTGCGCCAGGCTGACGCTGAATCCCGAGACGCCGTCGGCCTGGAGCGATGCTTGATACATAAAGCCTTTGAACCAAGTGGGGTTGTAGGCTTCCCAGAAGCTGGTCGCGCCTTCCCGCACCATGCCGCCCCAGTATTGGCGAATCCACCTGAGCGCGGCCCGCCGGTGCCCCATTTTCGCCATCGCGCTCGCGACGTAGAAGGCATAGTAGGGTGTTATGACGTACGAGCGATACTTCCTCTTGCCGACGTGCGACAGGACATTTCGCCAGATGGCGCCGTACTGATCCTTGTTCGCGACGCCCGCAAGCACGGCGTATGCGTTGGGTTGCCAGCGATTCCCGAACGTTCCGCGCGCGCTCAGCATGTACTTCTGCGCGGCCGCCTTGAGCGCCCTGGCCTTCCTGGCCATACGCCGGGCGTTCTTTTCGTCGTGCAGGATTCGCAGCAGATAGGCTCCGTCCCTGAATGCTGCGTAATATTCAAATTGCGTCGCCATGCGGGTCTGCCGGGTGTAGCCGCTCATGCCCGGCGCCCAGTCGACGAATGGCCATGCGTGAGTCAGGTCGGAGAAGAGATTCCGCCGGTTCAGGTCCTTCTCCATGTACCGAAGGAGCTGCACCAGTCGCGCGTGCACGCTGCGCAACTGGCGCAACGAGCCGGCGTGCAGATAGTAGTCCCTCTCCTCGATCACCCAGAACGCCGAATAGCCGGGGATCCCGTTCACATGCTTCGTGACGGGCGCGGGGCCTATCAGCCGGTTCATAGTTTCCCGCATCAGGAAGTGAGCGCCGAACACGTCCTCGATCGTTCGGCCGCTGACATCGAGGTCGCCCATCCAACGGTTGCGATCCCGTTTCGGCGCGTCCCAGATGCCATCCTGCATGCACAAGTGCGCCGTGTAAGCGCCGATCGTCCACATTTTGTCGAGCAAGGCAGAGGAGGACTCGAAGGAGCCCTTGTACCGGACCGGATAGGCGATCCCGTCGAGGCGAATCGAGCGGAAGCGGGTCCGTCGCCCGCCGGTGAAGCGGATGATGGCGTAGCGGAATGCGCTCTTCGGTCCGTATGCCGTTCCATGCGCGGGCACGTAGACCGGATCGATGCCGAGGTACGGCTGCATGATGGCCTCGGCTTCGGATTCGCCGTATTGCACGGTCACCTGGGCGGGCTGATTCGAAGCGGATTGCAGCTCGATGCGACCGGCCACCTCGCGGCCGAAGTCGAGCTCGACCTGGGGGGCGTCGTAGGCAGACACGTGCGCGCGAGGGAGGGTGACGGTGAATTGCCCGCCGCGCGCGGCATCGCTCAGCAGCGCCTGGACACGCCGGATCGTGCCCACGCCGGCATAGACATGGCGCACTTCCATGGGCTTCAACGCGTACTGCGCGAGAAACGGCGAAATGCCGTCGTATCCCGGCCAGGCGTACATGCCCGCGTCGGCGTTTGCCTGGAACAGACCGATCGAGCTCTCGATGCCACCGAGGTCGTCGACCTTCGGCCAGGTGGAATCATCGAATCCCGCTTCCTGCCAGCCGCGCGGAACGCGTCCCACGGCGCCTTTCCATTGTGCATCGCTCATCACCAGGGGCTTCGCCTGGATCCCGCGCGCCGCCGGGACGATCATCGCCGCCAGCACTTTCCCGGCGCGCAGGTGCCGGCTCACTGGAGCCCGCGCTTCGTTGCCGGCCATCGGACCGCGGACGGCCTCGATGGCAAGCACGTTTTTTCCGGGGCGCAGCCAACGGGCAACATCATGCTGGTACACCCGAATGCCCATGGGAAAGCTCAGGTTCAGCTGGTAGTGCCCCACTTCTTTGCCGTTGAGATAAATCCTCGCCTGGCGGGGACCGGCCAGGTAGAGCGTGGCGTGCGCCGGAACGGTCGCGAGCTCGAAGGCGCGGCGAAAGAAGTGCCGCCCAAGACCGTACGCGGTCACTTTGTGCACGCTCGTCCAGATGTATTGTTCGGGCAGCGGCCGATGCAGAACCCTCTCGAGCTGAGAAGGCCCGAGGTCGCGCGCCGGATCGAGGTCGGCATCCGCAATGGTCGTCGGTCCATCGGGGGGCTGGCGCAACCGGAAGTGCGAGGGCGCGGGCGGTACCTTCGCCAGCGCGGTGCCGAGCTTGGCCAGCACCGCATCCGTCAGCTGAGTCGGGTCGAACGGCTGCACCGCGGTCAGCGTCATGTACCGACCCTTGTCGGCGACGCAGGTGGCGCTGAATCCGGGCACATATTTGTCCAGTATCGCCCGGGTCCGGGGGTTGGCGATCAGCGCGCCGATCGTCGAGTGCGCGACACTGTATCCAGGCGGAGGAGCAACGGACGCTGCCCCTGCGGCGCGCGCCGGCGCGGACAGCTGCAGGGCGCAGGCCAGCAGGCCGCTCGCGAGCGCGAGCGGGAAGACCGAGGGTCGCACGGCAGCGGCCGGCTCGGCTGCGCGAGCGCATGGGACGCTCTGCGCAAGCCCCGCATACGGTAGGCCGAGCAACGGAACGGCCATACCACCGGCTGCGAGCTGTAGAAACGCGCGACGATCCAGCGCGCCGCCGGTCGCATCCGTTGCGTTCGCAGGACCGGCGGTCGGCCGCCTGTTGTGCCCGTCAGTCATCGGTCGCTTCCCAAAGAGATCCCCATGAATCCCATATTGTGGGCTAATATTCCATGAAATGAAATGTGATCCCGCCCATGTCCCCGGTCTAGTATCGGTAACGCCTCCGGAGAGGCTCATGCAAGCCAATCGCCATTCTTCTCGCTCGGTCGTGGCAGCACGCGCGGCTCGAGGGCCTGTGCGGAAGTTGCTGCTGCTGCTGGGTACCTGCCTCGCCGGAGCGGCCGGCGTGGCGACGGCGGTCGCGGCACCGCGCCCGCCTGCGCCGCTGCTCGGCACCGCATGGTACCCGGAGCAGTGGCCGCAATCCCGCTGGCCGAAGGATCTCGCGCTGATGCAAGCGGCGCACATCCATGTCGTGCGGGTCGGGGAGTTCGCCTGGAGCACGCTCGAGCCGCGCCAGGGCGTCTATCACTTCGGCTGGCTCGAGCGCGCCGTCGCGGAGGCGGCACGCCATCACATCTACGTCGTGATCGGCACGCCGACCGCCGCACCGCCGGCATGGCTCACCAGCCGCTATCCGCAGACGCTGCGCGTCCACGCCGATGGGCGCAGAGCGCAGCACGGCAACCGCCAGCAGTTCTCCTTCTCGAGCCCGCTGTACCGCAAGTTCTGTCGCGACATTGCCGCCCGGCTGGCCGAGCACTTCGGACACAACCCCGATGTCATCGGCTGGCAGATCGACAATGAGATGGGCCCACCGTCCTTCGGCGCCGGGACGCGGCGTCAATTTCACGCCTGGCTGCGCCGCAAGTACCACACCATCGCCGCGCTGAACCGGCACTGGGCGACGGCCTACTGGAGCCAGACCTACGATCACTTCAGCCAGGTGCCGATGCGCGCCGAGGGCGAGAACCCCGGGCTGTTGCTCGATTTCAGACGCTTCGTGACCGCAACCTGGGCCAGCTACGTGCGCAACCAGGTCCAAGCCATCCGCCGTTACGCCTCCCCCAGGCAGTTCATCACGACCAACACGACTCACTGGGGCGATCAGTTCAACCAGTACGTGATCAACCGTGAGCTGACCCTCTCATCCTGGGACGATTACGTGCCGGGCGGCCGCTACCACTGGCTCGACAACGCCGTCGAGGACGATCTGGTGCGCGGCTACAAGCGCCGGGACTTCTGGGTCATGGAGACGCAGCCGGCGTTCGTCGACTGGGCGCCGGTCAACGCGGCGCTGCCGCCGTACGCGATGCGCGAGCTGGCCTGGCAGGACGTC
>JAJZLX010000096.1 GCA_021850555.1 Pseudomonadota bacterium
AGATGTCACGCTGAGCGCAGTCGTGTATCGGATCGCGTGCATCCACATGCGCGATGAGGCGATGCACTCGGCCTATGCCCGGGAGCAGTGCAGGGTGGCGGCGAGCCGCTGCCCCTCATGGCAGCGCAAGCTGCTGGCGCCGGTATTGTCCGCGACGATCGACGTATACGCCCGGTACGTGTATTTCCCATCCGCCGCAACCTATCAGCGTGCCGGCCTCACGCCGGGGCGGCTGTGGCGCGCCCGCGCGCTCGCCAATCCGGGCCGGCGCGCACAGGCCGGACGGATGTTGCGCCCGACCCTGGAGTTCCTGCGCCGCAGCGGCTGGCCCGTCTCGAGCCGCTACGGGGAGGCAATTTGAGGAGATGAATATCCGGCGGCATCGTCGCCGCCACGACCGATTCCGAGCGCCGGGTCTTACCGGCGAGGGCCGCTCTGGGAGGCGCGCCGGGGCTTCACTGCCCGCCGAAGCGGTAGCCGACTCCTGCGCCGAAGAGCAGCGGATCGATGCGCAGCTTGGAGACCTTCGCGCCCCCGTACGTCACATCGGAGCGGATCATCGCCCACTTGATGTCCGCATTGAAATACCAGTTTCCGGTGAGCCGGAAATCAAAGCCCGCCTGCGCCGCGGGCCCGACGCTCGTGCGATCGAGCTGCAGCGGGCCGACGCCCGGCGCCGACAGGTGAACGTCGGAGAGGATGGTGACATTCACGCCGACGCCCACATAGGGCTGAAACCTGTCCTCGGGAGAAAAGTTGTATTGCAGCAGCAGGGTGGGCGGAAGCTGGTGGAACGTCCCGATCCGGGTCGGCCCGCCGAGAATGCTGTGCTCGATCGTCACGGTCTCGGACTGCGGATAGGTGAGCAGCAGCTCGCTCGACCAGTAGGGGCTGAAGCGGTACTCGATGTCGAGATCGGGAAGCCACCGGCCGTTGATATGGATCGCGTTCTGGGGAATTCCGAGCAGCGCGAACGCATCGGATTGATTCGCCGGGTCGAAGTACACGGTCCGCAGGCGCACTTCCCAGGGGTTGTCCTGCGCGCGCGAGAGGGTCGATCCCAGCGCCAGCGCGAGGAGGGCGCCGGCGGCAATGCCCCAGGAGCTCCTCATACGGCCTCCGCTCGTTATGCCTGACGCGCGGGACTATATCGACACGCGCCGCCGCGACGAATACGTGTTAGTACGCAATCCCTGTCTCATGGCGAGTACCTGAAGCGGCGCAGTCATGCGTTTTCAGGCGCGCGCCACGGCAGGGCAAGTCCGGCGTTGACGGTGAGCGCGAGGCGCTTGCGGACTGGGGCGGGATCGATCGGAACCGCGCTTCAGTGAGGCAGGCGCGGCGCCCAGCCGCCCGGCCGCCGCTTGAGCACGAATTGATGCCAGAGCGCGGCGGCGAGCAGTACGGCGCCCAAAATGAGCAGGCTCGGGCGCCCGGCCACGGGGTCGGCCCAGTCCGCGGCGGCAAAGGCGAGCGCCATCGCGAGGCCGAGGAGCGGGGCCAGCGGAAACAGCGGCGAGCGCCAGAACCCGGGCTTTCCGGTGAGCCCTCTCGGGCGCCCGAGGAGTACGGCGGTGCTGACGAGCGCGAGCCCATAGACGACCAGACCGGACATGAAGACGAGCAGGACGCGCGAGCTCAGCAGGCAGCAGGCGGCGGAAGTGACTCCGACCGCGAGTGTGGCGATGCGCGGAGCGCCGGAGGCGCCGTGGACCGTGGCCATGGCGGCGTTGAGCCGTGCCGGAAAGATCCGGTCTCGCGCGAAGCTGAAGAAAAGCCGCGCCGAGAACAGCACCTGCGCGATGAGCGCGTTGAAGACCGCCAACGCCACCGCCGCACTCAGTGCGCGGCCGGCAGCCGGGCCGGCGAGGGACGCCACGAATGCGCTGAAGGGGGCGGGGCTCGCCAGGATGGCCGCGTCGCGGCCGGCGCGCAGCGCCACGGCAATCACGGGCAGCGCGATCGCCGCAGCACCCGCGAGGCAGGCGACGAGGATCACACGGCCCATCTTGCGGTGAGGGTCGATCAACTCCTCCCCGAACGCGATGGCCTGATTGCCGCCGGCGGTCGCGAAGGCGGCGCTCACCGCTCCGAGGGCCATCGCCGCCGTGGCGACCGGGACCCACGTGCCGTGCGCGCCCGGCACGAGCGGATGTGCCATCAGTGCCGGAATGTCTCCCGGGGCATGCCAGAATCCGGCCACGACGAGCGTCAGGACCGCGAGCAGCTCGATGGTGAGGAAGATTCCCGTGACGAGCGCATTCGTTCGCACCGCAAGCAGCCCGATGCCGACTGCGATAGCGAGCGAGGCGAGCGTAAGCGCCTCGCGCGGCGCGCCGGGGATGACCTGCGCGGCGTAGAGCGCGAACATCTTCGCGAGGTAGGCGTTGATCGGCATGATCACCGCCGCCCACAGCGCCAGGCAGATGAAGCCCGCCGCGGGACCGAGAACCGAGCCGACGCCGACGTAGTCGCCCCCCGCGTAAGGGTAGGCGGAGCCGAGCTCGGCGTAGACCATTCCCCAGACGGCCGCGGCGCCGATGCCGAGAAGAAACAACACCGCCGCGCCGGTGCCGGTCTGCGTGAGCACCTCGGAGCCGGGGCCGTACACGGAGAACACCGGGGACAGACACGAGAGGGTGAGCAGCAGCGCATCGAACGCCGAGAGCCTGCGATGCAGCCGTTTCGCGGACGCAGGCGAGGAGACGGCGGCTTCGCCGGCCGCCGGGGTCTGGATCGGATCGGCGCTCAAGGGAGTCCTCCGGGTGATCGGCGGGCGCGCGGGACGCAGCCCGGCGCTTGACCGGATCCCAGGCGTCTCGGGCGCACCCGCGGCCGGTCTGTCCGATTCCCCCCGAGTCACGAGCCGGCGCGCCTCGCGCTTTGGCAAGGATGATGCACGCGTCCCGGCGGGGACTCAAGCCGGCCCTTCCGCGCCGGCGAGTGGCTCGCGCTGCGCCACGGCGCGTGCCGGCCGGCGTCTCAGGTCTTGACCGGCTCTGGCGGCGGCGGCTCTGTGGCGCGGCTGCTCTTGGGAGGCTGGTAGACGCCGGCCGCGCGCGCGATGAGGAGGTATTTCTTGAACACGCGGTTCGTTTCCTCCTCATGCTCGCTCACGGTGGAGCGATCCAGGGGATCGAAGAAGCAGGTGGGGTCCTCTGCCAGGTAATCCCCGCTGTGAAAGAATGCCATGGCCCGGCACCCCCCGCAGGTGTACTGATAGCGGCAGCGGCCGCAGCGGCCCTTCAGGCGCGAGCGGTCGGTGATGTCGGCGAACAGCGCGCTCGCCTCGACGAGCTCATCGATCGGCCGATCGCGTACGTTGCCGGCGCTCAGCACATCGAGCAGCACGGGGCAGACGGACACCTCCCCTTCCGCGTTCACGGTGAGCCACGTTCCAGCCCAGCAGCCGATCGCCGGGTTCTGGGGAACCGTGTTGTTGCGCAGGCCGCCGGAGACCTGCGCGTGCAGCTCCGGGGAGAGAAAAAAAGGCGTGTAGCTCACGTAGCCGTGGGGATTGCGGCGAAGCGCCGGGTGGAAGTGCCGCTCGAGATCGTTCCTGTCGAATCCCATATCGGGGAAACACCGTGTTCCGGACCCGCGCGGCACGAGCGGCGAGCGGTTGTAGGCGATGTTGTGCTTCACGATGAACTCGACGGTCTTCTCGAAGCTCTCCGTGTTGTATTTTCCGATCGTGATCACCACGTGCTGGCCGATTCCGAGCTCGAGGCAGTCCTTGAGCACCCGCAGCGTGCGCTCCGATTCGCTGTCACGGCTCCAGCGGTTCTCCTCATCGACGGCGTTGAGGCCGACCACGATGCGCGCGCGACCCCGCGTCGCCTCCCGGATGGCCTCGAGGCGCTCCCGGGTGAGCTTCTTGCAGTTGCTCAGGACCGAGCAGCGAAACCCGAGCTCCACCGTCAGGCGCAGCAGATCGAGGGCGTCCCTGCGCATGAGGAACTCCCCGCCGCTCCAGCCGATCGTGTGCACGTTCAGGCGGCGGGCGGGAAGGAGGATCCGGTCGCGGATCTCCTGCAGAGTCAGCTCGTTTCGAAAGCTCTCGCGCACGGTGCGCGCATCGTTGCTGCCGGTCATGCAGAAGGGGCAACGCAGGTTGCACCGTCGTGTTGCCTCGAAGTACACCACCTGGAACTGATAGCGGGCCATGTCGTCCTCTTGCCAGCGGGGCCGGGATGCCTCGATCGAAGCCGTTTATCGCCTCGCGGGCGCGGGTGTCAATTCGTGCTCGGATTAAAAATGAGAAATGTCAGCCGGCGCCGGATCCGACGCGACGGACGACGATGAAAGGGACCGGATACGCGGGCTGCCGGGCCGGGCTCGGCCCGAGCAACACCGGGCTTCGCGACAGCGAGGCCGGGCGAGCGGTTCGCCGCCGCGGGATGAGCCGGGCCGGACTTCGGCGGCGCAAAAGAGCGACCCGGACCGGGCACGGTGTGCCTGCGCTGCGGCCGTACCTTCTGCGGAGCCGTTGTGCGAGACTTCCCCTTTGGACCACGTAACGCGCCCGAGCTCTCGCTCGCGTCAGAGGAAGGGCATGAAGATGGCCGAACCGCTCGTGTTTGAAGGGATACGCCGTCTCGTCAGCGGCGATGAGAGGCCCGGGTAGATGGCCGCGCGCTCGCGCGTGTCATGGGGTGCGTGGCTGCTGCTGGGGTGTTTGGGCTGCTGCGGTGCCCGTGACGCGCAGGCGCGCGTGTCGCGGGCGGGCGACGGAGCGCTTTCGTGGGCCCACTGTCCTCGGTGCGCGCTCGAGGTAGGGGCGGGCACGACGTTCTTCGCGTCCCATTGGACGGATGGAATCGCCATGCCGATCTTTCTCGAGATCGACCAGAGCCGCTGGGAGATCGGCGCGTACCGTTTCCTGACCAACCAGTTTCTCAAGGAATCGGTCTTTCCACCCTCCACGATCAGCGCGCGCCCCTTCTGGGGATTCACCGCCATGCACCGCTGGCAGATCCTGCACCGTGCGCGGTGGAAGCTGTATGTGGGGTTCGGTGCCTCCTACCAGACGCGGGCCGATCTTCTCGATGCGACGCAATGGAATCTCGCCTACCTGCTCGCGCTGCGCTATTCACCCGTCCGGCACTTTTTCTTCGAATTTTCCGCCCGTCACTGGTCCAACGCCTGGATCAAGCTGCCCAACCGGGGACAGGATCTGTTGCTGATGAGCATCGGGTTTCGCTGAGTCGGATCGGCTGGTGAGGACCGCCGCCGTAAGGATATTACCGAATGGCGCCGGGGCGGGGACTTGCGCCATGCTGGCGGCGGTGCGCGCTGCGGCGCCGCTTCCGGCTGTGCGCCGGGAGCCAGAGCTAGAGGAGTCACCGGCATGAACATCGGCGAGGCTTGCAGTCGCGAAGTCTATATCTTCCAGGCCGCGGAGCCGCTGGCGAATGCCGCCGCGGAGATGATGAAGCGTCACATCGGTGCGATCGTGGTCGTTGAGACCGAGCCCAAGCGCGTGCGGCCCGTCGGGATCGTGACGGACCGGGACATCGTGCGCGGACAGCTGTCGCTCAAGAAGGATCTGGCCGGCCTCACGGTCGGGGAAGTCATGACGCGCGAGCCTTTGACGGTCCCGGAGTCCTGCGCGGTGCAGGACGCTCTCGAGCGCATGAGGACGCGGCGCGTGCGCCGCGCCCCGGTGGTCAACGCGCGGGGGGATCTCGTCGGCATCGTCTCCCTCGATGATCTGCTGCCGATCGTGGCGGATGAGCTGCATGCGCTCGCCGGGCTGGTGGGGGGCCAGGCGAGCCGCGAGGGCAAGTCCGCGCCGTCCGCCGTGAGCTGGCCGGGCCCGTAGCGCGAGCCACGGAACCGACTGCGTAAATCTACCGATCCCCGGGCGGCGCCGTTCGGCCTACCGTGAGCCCGTCCCGTGATCCTGGGGAGATGGCCATGGCACGCTGCGAGACCTGTGGAAACGAGTATGCGCGTTCGATCGGCGTGACGATCGACGGGCACACGCACCTCTTTGATTCCTTCGAGTGCGCCATTCACGCTCTCGCGCCGAGGTGCAACCGCTGCGGCATCCCCATACTCGGGCATGGCGTGGAAAGCGGGGTGCACACGTACTGTGGCGCGAACTGTGCGCGGGAAGCCGGCGCCCGCGGCCTGGTCGATCACGTTTGATTCCGGCGCGGGACGCCTCGGGGCGGCTCGATCGGGCCGGCGCTGCGCAGGAGGCATCGAGGCGCGCGGTCACGCTTTTCGTGTGCGGGGATGTCATGACGGGGCGGGGGATCGACCAGATTCTGCCGAATCCGGGCGACCCGCGGCTCTTCGAGCCATGCGTGCGCTCCGCGTTGGAATACGTCGCGCTGGCCGAGCGCGCATCCGGCCCCATCCCGCGCCCGGTCGGCTTCGAGTATGTCTGGGGCGATGCGCTCGAGATCCTGAGGCGCCTCGCCCCGCACGCGCGCATCATCAACCTGGAGACGGCCGTCACGAGCCGTGAGGATGCCGACCCCGGCCGGGGCATCCATTACCGCATGCATCCGGCGAATGTTGCGTGTCTCACGGCCGCGGGCATCGATTGCTGCGTGCTGGCCAACAACCACGTGCTCGACTGGGGGCTGGGTGGGCTCAAGGAGACGCTGCGGGTGCTGCACGCAGCGGGAGTGCACACCGCGGGGGCCGGGCATGATGAGTCGCAGGCCGCCGCTCCCGCGGTGATGGGCGTTCCGGGCGGTCGCGTGCTCGTGTACGGACTGGGCTTCCCGAGCAGCGGCGTGCCCGCGGGCTGGAAGGCGCGCCGGGCTCGAGCGGGGGTCAATTGGTTCCCCGGCGTCTCGGGTGACACGGTGGAGGCGCTCGGCCGCCGGGTCGAGGTTGATCGCCGAGCGGGCGACCTCATCGTCGCTTCCCTGCACTGGGGCGGGAACTGGGGCTACGAGGTCTCGGGAGCCGAGCGGGCGTTTGCGCACGCGCTCATCGATCGGGCCGGCGTCGATCTGGTGCACGGGCATTCCTCGCACCATCCGAGAGGGATCGAGATCCATCAGGGCAAGGCGATTCTCTACGGTTGCGGGGATCTGCTCAACGATTACGAGGGCATCGGGGGCTATGAGTCCTACAGGCCGCAGCTCTCGTGGATGTATTTCCCCGCGCTCGATGCCGGTGGCCGGCTCGCGGCGCTGGAGTTGGTTGCGCTTCGCGTGCGGCGGTTTCGTTTGCAGAGGGCCTCGGCCGAGGAGAGCGCCTGGCTCAAGGCCCGGCTGGACCGGGAATGCGCTCGATGGGACGTGCGTACGGTGCCCGGCCGGGACGGCGCGCTGGCACTCGAGTGGCCTGAGCGGTCCACCGATCGGGACCGGCCGTCTTGATCGCGCACCGGGGGAGATTGGGACGGGGGAGCGCTCCGGATCTCGCGGCCAAGGTCGCCTACCTCGCCGATCCGCATCACTTCGCCGGCCATCCCCGGGCCGTGGAGGTCATCGAGACTCACTTCGCCTGGGTGTTTCTCGCCGGATCCCGCGCGCTCAAGCTCAAAAAGCCCGTGCATCAGGCCTCGATGGACTATCGGACGCTTGCGGCACGGCAAAGAGCCTGTTGCGCTGAGCTCAAGCTCAACCGGCGGCTCGCCCCGGGTGTTTACCTGCGGGTCATTCCGCTCTGGCGCAGGCGCGACGGAGGCTTCTCGCGCCGCGCGGGCGTGCGGATCGTCGAATGGCTCATCGAGATGCGCAAGCTCCCCGCCGCGCGAAGGCTCGATGCGCTTCTCGCGCGCGGCGACGTCGAGGGGCGCGACTGGCGACGGCTCCTGATGAGACTGCGGACGTTCTTCAGCGGCGCGCAGCGGCGGCCGATGAGCGACCGGGCGTACCTCGCGCGGCTGCGGCGTCAGATCGGATTGAGCGCACGCGAGCTCGGCGCGCCGGACCTTGGTCTTGCGCCTCGGCAGGTGGCGGCGCTCGAGCGCTTCCAACTTCAGTTCCTCGCCCGCCACGGGCGGCTGCTCGAAGGGCGCGGCGCCCGTCTCATCGACGGGCACGGTGACCTGCGTCCCGAGCATGTGTTTCTCGGCAAGTGGCCGCGCGTCTCGGTGATCGACTGTCTGGAGTTTGATCCGGACCTCAGGCGGCTCGATCCCGCCGAGGAGATCGCGTTCCTCGCGCTCGAGTG
The DNA here is from genome assembly GCA_021850555.1 of Pseudomonadota bacterium. The sequence continues at coordinate 8,146 of JAJZLX010000096.1, forward strand.
CGCCAAGATCGCGGGCGCGGGGGCCGCCGCCGGCCTTCTCTCGGAGTACCGCTGCGTGACGGGCGATCCGGCCCCACAGGCCCTCACCGACTTCTACATGAGCCGGCGTGCCGCGGTGCGCGCACAGCTCGCCGCCTGGCATCTGCGCGATGAGGCCTTCGCCGGCGAGCGGCGGATCTGGAGCGCCCGCGCCCACGCATACCTTTCCGAGGCGCTGCATCTCAGCCGACGCGCCGTCCAAGTCGCGCGCATGCCAGGCGCCGCCGTCCCGCGCGCGCGGGGCGGGGCTTCGACGCTCAAGGCGAAGGCCGCACCGGCCAGTGCGCGAGCAGCGGCGCCAGCGGCGCGCCGGTCATCATCCGCCGCACCGCCTCACCGAGCAGCGGCGCGACCGGCAATGTGAGGAGCTTGCCGCGGGCGGCGGCCAAGGCCGGGGCCTCGATGCCCACGCTGTCGGTCACGACGATGCGGGAAATCGCCTCGCTCGCGAGGAGTGCATCGAGGCCTTGGGGCATCGGGGTGTGCGTGACGGCCACCTCGACCGACTCAGCGCCCGCGCGACGGCATGCCTGTGCCGCCCGGATCAACGTTCCGCCGGTGGCGCACAGATCATCGAGCACGATGGCGGTGCGTCCGGCCACCTCTCCGGAAAGGCTTCCTCCGGAGACGACATCCCGTGCACGGCGTTTGCTGACGAAGGCCAGCTCGATCTCCCTGCCGACCTCGGCGGCGAGGAGCTCGTGGAAGATCTGCGCGCGCTTGATGCCGCCGATGTCCGGTGAGACCACCGCGAGCGCCGTGTCGCAGACTGTCGCGGCGAAGTGCGCGGCCATGGTCGGCAGCGCCGTCAGGTGAACGGTCGGAATGCGGAACGCGTTGTCGAAAGCGGCGGGGTTGTGTACATCGAGACCGACGACACACTCGAGGTGTGTCGCCTCGAGCAGCTCGGCAACGTAGCGCGAGGTGACCGGATCGCGCAGTTGCGTGCGCCGGTCCTTGCGGGCAAAGGCGAGATACGGCACCAGCGCGACCGATCGGGCGCCGCCGTCGTGCAGCCCCTGCAACAGGAAAAGCAGCCGCACCAGCCGCTCGCAGACCGGCGCGGTGTCGGTTCCGGCGAGCGATTGCACCACGAAGACCACGCGCCCGCGGACGGACTCGAGGGGGCGGAGCTTGAATTCCCCGCCGGGGAAGCGCCGCTCCTCGACGGGGAGGAGGGACAGCCCCGCCTCCCGCGCCACCGCCGAGGCGAGCGGGAGGCTTTCGGTGAGCGCGGCGAGCGTGGCCTCGTGAGGCACTAGTCCGCCTCCCGCGTGATGTCGCAACAATGGGCGGTCGGCGATCCGGGGAGCGGCTCCGGCACGCTCTCGAGCGCGGCCGCGCGCGAGGTATCCCGGAACACGGTGCAGCCCTTGAGGCCGAGCTCGTAGGCGCCGGTGAAGATGTCCTGCACGGCTTGAGGCGCTGTTGCGCGCTCGAGCGCCACGGTCTTTGAGATCGAGCCGTCGACCGCCGGCTGCAGCGCCGCCTGCATGAGCAGCTGGGCGCGGGGCGGGATCGAGGCGAGCTCGAGAAATGCCTCGGGCGCCGGCTCGCTCCCTCGCAGCGTCTGCCACAGCGCATAGGCCCGGTCCGTTACGGGGAAGGTCAGGGGGGCGCCGTCGGCATCGAGCACGCTGCGATGGGCACGCAGGCGCTGGATCGGCTCGATGCCGCTGCTGACGTTGTCCGCGAGCAGGCTGATGGTGCCGGCGGGCGCCACGGCGAGCAGGTGGCTGTTGCGGATCCCGTCGCGGCGGATGGCGGCCTGCAGAGCCTCGGGCAGGCGCTGAATGAACGGCCGGGCGCCGTAGCGCTCAGCGTCGAAGCGCTCAAACGGTCCACGCTCTCGCGCCAGATCCACCGAGGCTTCGTAAGCCGCATCCCGCACGGTGCGCATGAGCGCGGCGGCAACGTCTCGCGCACGTTCCGTGTCATACCGCAGTCCGAGCAGGACGAGTGCATCGGCGAGCCCGGTGATGCCGAGCCCGATGCGGCGCGTGCGGTGCGACTCGAGGCGCTGAGGCGGCAGGGGAAATCGCGAGATCTCGATCACGTCGTCGAGGAAGCGCACTGCGAGGCGCGCGCACTCGCGCAAAGCGGTCTCATCGAAACGGGCCCGGGCGCTGAAGGGATCGAGGACGAACGTGGTCAGGTTGAGCGAGCCGAGGTTGCATGCTCCGTAGGGGGGCAGGGGCTCCTCGGCGCAGGGGTTGGTCGCGCTCAAGGTTTCCGCATAGCCCAGGTTGTTTTCCGCGTTGATGCGGTCGATGAACAGCACTCCGGGCTCGGCCGAGGCGTGCGCGCTTGCGCAGAGTTTCCTCCACAGCTCCCGGGCGCGAACGCTCCTCCATACCCGGCACAGGACCGGGGCATTGCTGCCGCTCCAGGGCCGCTCGAGCGTTTCCCCGTCCTTCTCCCGTGCGCTGCGCGGGAACACCAGGGGCCAGGGCGCATCCGCTCGAACGGCCTGCATGAAGGCGTCGGTGACGAGCACGGACAGGTTGAAATGGGCCAGCGCCCCCGGGGCGCGCTTGCCGTCGAGGAATTCCTCGATGTCCGGGTGGTCGCAGCGCAGGGTCGCCATCATGGCGCCCCGGCGCGCGCCGGTCGAGAGAATGGTGGCGCACATGGCATCCCAGACGTACAGGAACGACACCGGACCGGAGGCGATCATTCCCGTCGCCCGCGCGCGGCTGCCGCGCGGGCGCAGGGTGGAGAAGTCATAGCCTACGCCGCCGCCGTGTTGCATCGTGAGCGCCCCTTCCTTCAGCGCCTCGAAGATGCCCGGAAGGGAATCCTCGATCAGTCCCATCACGAAGCAGTTGGCGAGGGTCACCTGGCGCGAGACCCCGGCGCCGGCGAGAATGCGCCCGGCCGGCAGGAAGCGGAAACCCTCGAGCAGGCGGCGAAAGCTGCGCTGCCATCGGGCCGGATCGCGCTCGAGGGCCGCGACGCTGCGGGCGACGCGATCCCAGCTGTCGGCCATCGAGCGCTCGCACGGGACGGCCTCGGCGTCGCGATAGTGTGTGCGCCAGATGAACTGCGAGAGGCTTTCGGACGGCCGATCGAGAGTCGCAACCACGGTACGCTCATCCCACTCCTCACATATCTTGCGCACTGCGGGAGTGCGGCGGTCATTGGGGGATCTGCGTAGCGCGGTCGTAGTGTTCCGCAGGTCGGTGCGCCGGCCCGGGCCCGGGGCAACCTCGAGCCCGGCCGTAGGGAGGGGCCCTTTACCGGGGGCGCTCAGGAGGCGCGGCCGTGGGCGGGAGCCGCGCGCGCAGGTGTCTTTCGAACCAGCCTGCGGCCAGGGTGGCGACACGCTCGAGCGCGCCCCGCTCGATGAACAGATGCGTCGCGCCTGGCACGATCTCCAGTCGCGTCTCGCCGCCGAGCTGCGCGAGCGCGGCCCTGTTGAGCGCCAGCACTTGCGGATCGTTGCCGCCCACGATGAGGAGTGTGGGGGCTCGCACCACGATCAGGGCCGCCCCGGCCAGATCCGGCCGTCCGCCGCGGGAGACGACCGCGCCAACCGCCGGCACGCGAGCCGCCGCGGCGAGTGCGGCGGCGGCGCCGGTGCTCGCGCCGAAGTAGCCGATCGAGAGATCCTTGAGGTCCGGATGGGCAAGCGCCCACTCGGTGGCGGCGACGAGACGCTCGGTGAGCAACGGAATATCGAACCGGAATTCGGCGGTCAGCTCATCGATCTCCTCCTCCCGGGCAGTGAGCAGATCGAACAGCAGGGTCGCGAGACCGGACGCGCACAGGTGCTCTGCGACGAAGGTGTTGCGGGGGCTGAACCGGCTGCTGCCGCTGCCGTGGGCAAAGAGCACCATGCCGCGCGGGGCGGCCGGGATGCGCAGCAGGCCTTCGAGCTTCGCCGCGCCGGCCTCGAGGCTGATCGCGCGCAGCGGGGTGTAGCTCATGCGCGGTTCCGGTGCAGAGCGAGCAGTCGGGAGACCTCCGCGTCCTCGAGCTGCTCGAATTGCTCGTACCATTCCCCGATCGCGAACAATAGTGCGGGGACCTGAACGATGACGACCTCGTCCGCTTCGCCCCGGATGAGCTCGGCCGCCTCCGCCGAGGCGACCGGGGCTGCGGCGATGATCATGGTCGCACCGGCTTTGCGTGCGGCGCGAACCGCCGCAAGCATCGTTGAGCCGGTGGCGATCCCGTCATCGACCAGGATGACGGTCTTGTCCTTGAGCGTAAGCGGGGCAAGCCCTGCGCGAAAGACCTGCTCGCGCCGCTCGAGCTCGCGGCGCTCGGCCTCGACGAGCGTGTTGAAGGTGGGGGCGAGGTCGGGGATCTCCTTCTCGATCCGGGGCTCGTGTACGACGATGTTGCCCGAGGCGATGGCGCCGATCGCAAGCTCGGGCTGTCCCGGCATGCCGATCTTGCGAACCAGGATCACATCGAGCGGCGCCTGGAGCTCGCTCGCGACCTTGTCGGCGACCGCCACGCCGCCACGGGGCAGGCCGAGCACGAGCAGCGGCGGCTTCAGGGGGCGGCGCTTGAGCGCGTGCGCGAGCGCGATGCCTGCGGCAGCGCGATCTTTGAACCTGCCCGAGACTGCCCTCATGATGATGCATCTTCGGGGCTTTCCGCAGCGCCCGCCATCGCGAATTCTACGGAGGGACTGGCAGCCGCCGCGGCCTTAGGATCCGTTGAACGAGGCGATCGCACGAGAGACCATGACCGCGCACTGGGAGCACTTTCCCCATGGGGCCGATGTCGGGGTGCGGGGCACGGGCGAGACCCCGGCGCAGGCGTTCGAGCAGGCGGCCCTCGCGATGACGGCGATCATCGCGGATCCCAACACGGTCGAGCCGCGCGAGCGCGTACGCATCGAGTGCGCCGCGCCCGACGAGGAGTTGCTGCTCGCCGAGTGGCTGAATTGCCTGATCTACGAGATGGCGACCCGCCGGATGCTCTTCTCCCGCTTCTCGATCGAGATCGATGGCGCGCGCCTGAAGGGCGTGGCCTGGGGCGAGCCCGTGGACCGAAGCCGGCATCACCCTGCGGTTGAGATCAAGGGCGCGACGTATACGGCGCTGCGCGTGGGGAGGGAGGGTGATGGATGGGTCGCGCAGACGGTGGTGGACGTGTAGGCCATGGATCTCGCCCTCCTTCGCCGGCGCCGTGAGTACGAATGGGAAATACCGCAACGGGGGGAGATGCGCGTGCCGGCGATCGTTTTCGGCAGCGAAGCGCTGCTGCGGGCGATGGACCTGAAGGTCTACCAGCAGGCGGTGAACGTGGCGAAGCTACCGGGCATCGTGAGCGCCTCCTATGCCATGCCGGATGCGCACTGGGGCTACGGGTTCCCGATCGGCGGCGTGGCGGCGTTCGATCCGGACGAAGGAGGGGTCGTGTCCGCCGGAGGAGTGGGATTTGACATCTCATGCGGCGTGCGCTGTCTGCTGACGGGACTGAAGCGCGCCGAACTCGCGGCGGCGGCACGGGAGCTCGCCGATGCGCTCTATGCGCAGATTCCGGCGGGTGTCGGCAGCACCGGCGCCTTCACGCTCGAGGCCTCCGAGATGGATGCCATGCTGCGCGGCGGGGCCCGCTGGGCGGTCGAGCGCGGCTTTGGCACGGAGGCGGACCTCGAGCGCATCGAGGAGCGCGGGCAGATGCCGGGGGCTGGGCCGGAGGCGGTCTCCGTGCAGGCCAAGCGCCGCCAGCGGGACGAGATGGGGACCTTGGGCAGCGGCAACCACTATCTCGAGGTGCAGGAGGCCGTCGAGGTGTTCGATGAGGCGAGGGCGCGCGCGTTCGCAGTGGAGCCAGGCGATGTTCTCGTCATGATCCATTGCGGCTCGCGCGGGCTCGGGCATCAGATCGGCACGGACTTCCTCAAACGCATGTCGGCCCCCGAGGCGGGCATCGCCTTGCCCGACCGGGAGCTCGCCTGCGCGCCGATCCACTCCGATCTCGGCACCACGTACCTCAAGGCCATGCGTGCCGGAATCAACTGCGCCCTGGCGAATCGTCAGATTCTGACGCACCTCGTTCGGCAGGTGTTTGCCCAAGTGCTGCCGCAGGCGCGGCTGTCCGTTCTGTACGATGTCTCACACAACACGTGCAAGGTGGAAGAGCACCACGTGGAGGGCAGAGCCCGCGAGCTGTATGTGCACCGCAAGGGGGCGACCCGCGCGCTCGGTCCGTGGCACCCGGACCTCCCCGAGGCGCTGCGCCCGGCGGGCCAGCCGGTGCTCGTCGGCGGCTCGATGGGCACCGCGTCCTACATCCTCGCCGGCACCGAGCAGTCGGAATCCCACGCCTTCAGCTCCGCCTGTCACGGCGCCGGGCGAGCCATGAGCCGCCACGAGGCCGCGCGCACCTGGCGGGGCCGTCAGGTGATCGATGCGCTCTTCGCCCGGGGCATCCTCATCCGCAGCCCCTCGATGCGGGGGGTTGCGGAAGAGGCCCCTGATGCCTACAAGGATGTCACGGAGGTGGTGGATGCGACCGAGGCGGCAGGCCTGGCGAGCAAGGTGGCACGACTTGCGCCG
>JAJZLX010000185.1 GCA_021850555.1 Pseudomonadota bacterium
AGCGCGCTCGGCGGAACCTGCGCTCGATGCAACGACGTCCCACCCTCGTGACCGCATTCTGGAAGCAGGCGGAGATGTTTTGAGTCCGTCACGTACTTACGCAATCCTCAATAATATCGTTGACGTATTGTTCACGTCATGTTTTCTGACGATGCATCGCGACGTTAGTTTTTCATTCCGCACGAGTCAATCTTGACGACGGCTGTCAACGGTTTGCGTACAGTCCCACCACCGCCTGACGCCGCTGATCAAACTTCACCCGCCGAAGCCTCTTCTTTGACTCCCGGCTGCAGTTCCATATCCAACAGGCGCACGTACTGCTGCCCTGCGTGCATGTCACGCTCGTGCATCCAGCCTTGCGGATGGGGTCTCGGAAAAGAGACCTTCACGACCCGCAGGGAGTCCACGGCAAAGCGCTTCACGAGATCCGGCCTGGCCCCATACACGCTCGCAAACAGCGCCGGCCCCAGGGTCGGGCTGTCGCGGTAGCGTCGATACCCTTCCTCCGTAGCGAAGAAAAAGTCTATGGTGATCCAAAACGGTCCGGCATTCTTTGAGCGCACGTGCGCACAGATCTCAGCTACCTTGGACATTTCTCTCCCCCTATTTTTCCCCGGACAATTCCACCCACTCGGTTCGTGTCAGCTCGAATCCATTCGAGGTGCTCACCACGTGGTTCAGAAGAAATTCGTATACCCGGCCACGGGGAATCTCCGCCGGCGTGAACGGAAACGCGTAGCTCGGCAGCTCGATGTCGAAGCGCAGCGGAAAGTGGAAGAAATAGGGGTTGCAGGCCTTGGCCATCCGGTCGGCGAGCGCCTGGGAGGGAGCGGTAACCACGAACAGGATACCCACCTCTACCGGCGGCGGCGTCCCGGGCGGCACGGGCCTGCCCGAGACTCCGTTCCAGCCGTAAACGCGCAGCGACACCTCGAAGTCCGGGGTCTGGGCGCCGAAGGTGGCCTTGATCCGCTCGATCAGTGCCGTTCTCATCCTGTGCTCGAATTCATCGAGGTTCCTCAGCACCTGCGGATCCTCTATTCCAATGAGCATCATGGTCTGGTAGGGACCGGCGCTTGCGCCCTCGAGCTTCATCGTGTACGGCATCGACAACCATCTCGACCCGCTCACGCGCGTAATCCGCTCATCGAGCGGCCGGTAGACCGCATCGGTCACGTCCAGAATTCCGCCAGGCTCGATGATCCGGAACGGATCGCTCGATTCATAAAGCATGTGCGCCGATGCACTGCGCGGCGTGCATTGATTCGACGGGCTCAGTGGCTCGATCTCGAACTCTTCCCGCCCAACCGTGATGAGAACACCGCCAAGCCGCGGCTGCTCGGTGCAAAGACCACCGCATTCGGAGATCTTGGCCGCATGCCAGGATGCGGCGACTCCCGCGCCTTTCATCAACGGTACGGCCGCCAGCACGGCCGTATCGGTCGTTCGGCCGCCGAGAACGATGTCCGCACCGGACTGCAGCGCATGCACGTATGGCTCCGGCCCCATGAGCGCCACGATGTGCTCGCAAGCGTCCAGGGTGTGATCCTGCAGAGGACCGGCGGGCTCGAGCGGTGAAATCTTGCCTTGCCGGATCTTCTCCTTGAGTACCCGGCGATCCTGTTCGCTGTACAGGCAGGCGATTTTCGGGCGCACCCCGAGAGCGCGTGCCACCTCGACGACGATGTCTCGCGTCCAGTTCACCGCCTCATCCGCCCCGCAGGTGCCGCAGGAGCCGACCAGGATCGGGATGCCCGCGCGACTCGCCGCGAGCATCAGGACCTCCATGTCGCGCATGATGGCCTCGCGATTCATCTTGGATGCCGCGCGCGCCAGGTATGCCGGTCCGCTGTCCGTCGAGCCGGCATCGAGCGCGATCGCATCCGCCCCCCGGTCTATTCCATATTCGACGTGCTGCGCCGATATGCCCGCGCCCAGCATGCCGCTCGGCACGAGAACGCTCACCCCATTGGAAGGTTTTTGTCGCTTTGTCATCGAGATATCGGACCACACGGCTCGCGACGTGGTCAATCTTTACAGTTTCCGTCAACGTGTCTGAACATGCAGAGTTGTTACGAAGGTGTCATTCAGTCCGTCACGGGAACGCCGCCTCCCGCGGGTGCGCGCCTTTCCCGGCCCGCTCACCGTCCGCCGCTCCCAATACCGCTTTGCCGGCTCCGATCAACCGCGTCAGCTGAAGCCGGCGGGCGTCTCCACACATGCGACACAGCGCTGCGATGCCGAGCGCCGGTGGCACACCTGCTCCTTCGTCGCCGCGTTGCGGAGGGTTCATCATTGACCATCACCGTCAATCTTGACGATCCGGCAGATACGTCTACGATGCGCAGCACGAACGCTGACGGCCCCGGCGCAAATCGGAATACGTCGTTCCTTCCGGGCCCGCCCGCGCAATCTTCAGGACTTCACACCCCGCTCTTTCCGCCATGAATGCATCATTGACACCCACCTGACGGCCGCATCCGTGAGACGGCCCGGCAGGGTTTTCTGCAGGATCAAACAGGGAGGAAGCCGCTCGGCGGCACTCGGCAGCATAGCGGCTCCCATGCAACTAAACAGCGCAATTGAATCGCGTTAGTCTGATTGACGTCCGCGCCGCGCGCTTTGACCCGGCTCATGGATCAGACTCGCTAACGCGCCCGCACCACCAGTCGCTTGCAGAGTTTTATTTCACACCGAGCGTGAACTTTTCCATTCCCCGATTTTCAAACTTTGCGTTGCAAAGTTAAATGGGCCAGAAATGAAGCGGATTTTCCCATCGCTCAGGTTACCGACCACAGCGAAGCGCGGACGGCCGTCGCCTCATGTCGACGGCGCCCGGCACACGGATAGAGATACGACATGTTTGAAATAGCCTTGAACTTCGATACACGGCCGATTGGAACCGTTGTCTTCGACGACGTCCACGCCCGGAAAATGACACGGGTCCTCCCGTCGACCGTGTCTCTCACGCAGCGGTCCGCGCCGGACCGGGAGCGCATCGAACGATTCATCGATTCTGTCTACGCGAAATCGTACGGCGCGCTCATCGGGCAGCACTATCCCGGATTCATCAGTGTCCACGGCCGGGACGGGAGCATCATCGCCGCCGCCGGCTTCCGCTGCGCCGGCGACGGACCTTTGTATCTGGAGCGCTATCTGCCTTCTCCGATGGAGCAATTGCTTCGCACCGGTGCCGGCTCACCGGTACCCCGCACCCAAATCGTCGAGATCGGCAACCTTGCCTCGAACGGTCGCGGCGGTTCGCTGTTCCTGTTTGTGATGCTGACGGCGTTTCTGCACCGCAGCCGCATCACCCACGCGGCGGTCACGGCGACGCAGTCTCTGCGGCGAACGTTCGGCGCCTTCGGCTTCGAATTCCTGCAATTGGCGCGCGCGTGCCCGGAGTGCCTGCCGGACGGCGGCTCATCCTGGGGCAGCTATTTCCGCACCGACCCCTGAGTGCTCGCCGGCCCGATTGCGCCGGCGAGCGCGCGCCTCAGCGACTACCTGCCGGATGAGCACAACAGTGATCTTGAAGATCTGATTGCCATATTGCACCCCTCAGAACAGGACCGCTTGTAATGAGCCGACTCATAGAATCCATTGCCGAGCACGCCCGCCGAATACCGCTTCAGCCTGCGCTCAGCGACGCCGTGACGACCGTATGCTACGGCGAGCTGCCGAGCATCCTCGAGCAGCTCGGGATGCAACTGGACAGGAATTGTCCGCGGTCGCGGCCGGTGGCGATTCATCTGCCGAACAGCGCCGCATGGGCCCTGCTCGACCTGGCGCTCTTGCACAGACGGCATCCGGTCGTGCCGGTGCCGACGTTCTTCACCGATGCGCAGGTGGCTCACGTTCTCGAGCAAAGCGGCGCGGGCTGCCTGCTCACCGAGAGCAAGCCGCAGCGGCAACCCGCGATTGCACTGTCAGTCCTCGACCGCGCTCTGTATTGCGTGCCGCAGCGACACGATAAGGCCGGCCCGGCGCTTGCACCGGACACCGCCAAAGTCACCTACACCTCCGGGAGCACCGGCGAGCCGAAAGGGGTATGCCTGTCGCTGCGGGGACTGGAGATGGTCGCCGAGTCCATCGTCGAGCGCATCGGCGCCGAGCGCGCCGGCCTGCATTGCGCCGTACTGCCTCTTGCGATTCTGCTCGAGAATGTCGCAGGTCTGTACGGGACGCTCATTGCCGGAGGGCATTATCACGCCTCCGACCCGCCGGCCATCGGTCTCGAGCAGCCCTTTCGCCCGGACTTCGATCGCATGGTGGACGCTCTCGCCGTGCTGCGCGCCACGAGCGTCATCGTGGTGCCCGAGCTCCTGCGCGGCATGATGAAGGTGCTGGCGGATACGGCGCGGACGCTCCCGGACCTTGAAGTGCTCGCCGTCGGGGGAGCAACCGTCTCGCCACTCCTGCTGGCGCAGGCGAGCACTCTCGGGCTGCCCGTCATCGAAGGCTACGGCATGACCGAAATGGCATCTGTCGTGGCGCTGAATTCGCCCGCGGACAATGTACCCGGCAGCGTCGGGCGGCCGTTGCGGCACGTGCGGATCGAACGCGCCGCGGACGGCGAGCTCCTCATCCGCGATCCCCTGTTCCTCGGATACCTCGGTGAGCCGGGGACGAATGGCACGCTGCATACGGGCGACCTCGGCCGGATCGACGCCGACGGCAGGATCCGGCTTCTCGGCCGCAAGTCCAACGTGCTCATCAGCTCCTTCGGACGCAACATAAGCCCCGAATGGGTGGAAAGCGAGCTGCTGTGCGAGCCGCAGATCGTCCAAGCGCTCGTGTTCGGCGATGACGCGCCCGCGCTTGCCGCGCTGATCGTTCCCACTTGCGCGCAGACCTCCTCAGCCGAGGTCGAACAGGCGATCGAGCGCGCCAATGAACGGCTGCCGGACTATGCCGCGGTGAGACATTGGAGCATCGTCGAGCCGTTCACGGCGGCAGGCGGCCAGCTGACCGGCAACGGCCGACTGCGTCGGCAGGCGATCCGCGAAGCGCACTCGGGGCGTATCGAAAGGATGCTGCGACACCCAGGGCTATACCGCAGTTTCTTCGAGCGCCTGGTGGCGGACACGGCGGCTGCGCGGGCGAGTTTTCAGCAGACCCGGCAGATCCAGGACGCTCTGCGCGGGATGGTGTCTTTGCAGACCTATCAGGCGTATCTCGTCGAGGCGTACCACCATGTGAAGCACACGGTACCGTTGATGACCGCAGCGCTGGCCAATCTCAAGCCGCGGCAGGAGTGGCTACGGCACGCGCTCCTCGAGTACATCGCCGAAGAGACCGGCCACGAGCAATGGATCCTCGACGACATCGGCAATTGCGGCGGTGACCCTCAAGGCGCGCGAAGCAGCGTCCCCCGCGCAGCGACCCGGCGCATGGTCGAATATGCGTACGATTACGTCATGACGGTGAACGCGGCGGGTCTGTTCGGCATGGTATTCGTGCTCGAAGGGACCAGCGCACAGCTTGCGCATCGAGGCGCCGATTCGATCATGAGCGCGCTGTCACTGCCGCGCAACTGCTTTCGCTATCTGCTCTCGCACGGAGCCCTCGACGTGGATCACATGGCATTCTTTCGCGGGGTGATGGACCGCGTCGAGGACGAGGAGGACCAGCGAGCCATCGTCACCGTGGCCAACTCGATCTTCCATCTGTTCGGGGTGATGTTTGCCAGCATCCCGCATACGAGGCGTCAATGAGACTCGAAGGCAGAAGGATCGCCGTCACCGGCGGCTCCGGCGGCATCGGGCACCTCGTGACCCGGCGCCTCCTCGACCTCGGTGGCGATGTATTGCTCATTGGCAGAACCAGGCCGCACGACCTGCCGGTGAGCTTCCTCGAGGGTGACCTCGCTACCGAGACCGGGATCAACGCCGTCGCCGCGGCACTGCGCATGCAGGCGCCGGAGATTCTGATCAACCTCGCCGGGGTGCAATATGCCGGGCCGCTCGACAGCCAGAACGAGGCGAACGTGTTTGCGACGTATCTTGTCAATCTTGTGGCACCGGTACGGCTCACACAGGCGGTGCTGCCGCACATGCTACGGCGACGCTGTGGACAGATCGTCAATGTCGGCTCGGTTCTGGGTTCGATCAACTTCCCCTACTTCGTGACCTACTCGAGCGCCAAGGCGGGCTTGAGGGGTTTCACCGAGGGTTTGCGCCGCGAGCTGCGCGGAGCGGGGGTCCACGTGACGTATGTCGCGCCACGCGCCGTGAGCACGGGCATGACCCGGGGCGCCGTGGAGCGGTTCGCCAAGGTGACCGGCATGAGGCTCGACAAGCCCGAACGGACCGTCGCCGCGATCATAAAGGCCATGGTGAACAACAGGAGCAGCGTCGTCATAGGCCTGCCGGAGGCCTTGCTGACGAAGCTCAATTCCATCGCCCCGGCGCTCGTCGATCTCGCGGTCGCCGGGGCGGCGGCCAAAGCCAGCCGGATTTTCCGATCCTGAAACCATAGAGGTGAATTGCAATGTCTCGTCTCCTACCCGCCATGCTGTGCGCAATCGCGCTCGGCGCCTCCTTTGCGACCACCCCGGCCTACGCGGGTCCGACACTGCGTGCGGCCGTGCTGCACATCAGCAGGGAATGGGCGCGAATCAAATACGATGTGCACGGCGACGATCAGCAGATGAAGCAGCTGCGGCCGCTCGAGAGACAGGCCGCCGCGCTCGCCAAGCGGTATCCGAAGCACGCGACGCCTCTTTTGTGGCAGGGGATCGTTGCGAGCGAGGAAGCCGCGAGGGCCGGCCTGTTTCACAAACTCGGCTACGCGGAGAAAGCCAGGCGCCTGTTCGATGAAGCGAAGGCGCTCCACCCGGATGCCGGGCACGGCGGAGTGTGGCTGAGTCTGGGCGTGCTCTACTCTCGCGTTCCAGGATTTCCGTTCGGATTCGGCAGCGATTCGAAGGCGCGCAGGTACCTGCGGCGCGCATTGGCCATCGACCCCGACGGACTCGATGCCAATTACTTCTACGGGGACTTTCTGTTCAGCGAGGGCAAGTATGCCCAGGCGCGCAAAGTTCTGGAACGCGGCCTGCAGGCCCCCGTCGACGCCCGGCGTCCGATCTGGAATAAAGGGCGCCGTCTGGAGATCCGCGCGCTCATCGCGAGGATACGCCGCAAAGAGCGTCGCTAGAGACGAGGCGCGCCGGTGTCGATAGCGCAATCCTTCGGCCATCAGCTCAGATCCCCGAGCGGCTGGAAGGGACGAGTGGCGGGTGCACTGATGCGAGTGCTCAACCAGGAGTGCAACCGCCTGGCCGTGGACGCGCTGCAGATCGAAGCGGGTGATTCCGTGCTGGAGGCCGGCTGCGGCCCGGGTCACGCGCTCGCCCTGCTCGCGGAGCGGGCGCCCGGCGCGCTGATCCATGGGTTCGATCGATCGCAGCTGATGATTTCGCAGGCCCACGCCCGCAACCGGGCCGCAGTGCGCGCCGGACGCGTCATGCTCTATCGTGCGAGCTTCGCCAATCTGCCGATTCGCACCGGATCCGTGAACGCCGTGCTGGCGGTCAATGTGGCGTACTTCTGGACCGATGCGGGCCGGATCGTGCAGGAAATCCGCAGGGTGCTCCGCCCCGGAGGGCGGTTGGTCGTGTACGTGACCGATCGGGCCTCCATGCGCAATTGGTCGTTCGCGAGCTCCGACACCCACGTGCATTGGGACGCGGAGACGCTTCATGCAACCTTGCGCGGCGCCGGGTTCGGGGCGGCCGAAATCGAAGTACGCAGCTTGCGCCTTCGCGGCCGGGTCAAGGGGTTGCTGGCGGTCGCGCGGATGAGCTGAGCCAAACGATCAGGGTTTCGGCCGGGCCGCAATTGCAGCCGGGCGCCAGCCGCGGCCGGCAGGTGCAGATAGCCCACCTACCCGCACGGCAGAGCCTGCGGCAATGTATGCATCGACAGCGCCGCGCACAGAAGCCCCCGTGCCCAAGGCCATCCGCCCTCGGCTCATTGCCGGCGTGGAGGAATTCGAGCGCACGCTCAAGGCGCTCCGGTCCCCGCGGGCAATGGCCGCAGTAGTGTGGTTCCCGTATCGCGCTTTCGGTTTATCACGACCGCTGCGACCGCTGAGTAGTGCCACACTTCTTCAGAATCGTGCCGCCAGGAGTGCGGCTCACCTGCACTCGATCGCCGGATGCGCAGCGTGTCCACCGTTTCCCTCAAGCCCTCGATACCGCCACCCGAAAGCCCACCCGGTCAGGGCGGACCAACCGAGTCACAAACAGCGCCTCGCCGCAAAGTCACATCGCGCAGGATCATATCCTGGCTGGCCGCCTTGCTCGTGATGGGTGCCGTAGCGAGTGGGCTATGGCACCACTTCGCGCAGCCGATCACGGTGCGCGTCGCCTCCGTGCAAAAGGATGTGCCCGAAGAGGTTTTTGGACTCGGCACAATCGGTGCCGACGTGCAATCGGCCATCGGGTTCAAGGTCGCCGGCGTGATCAACGAGATCGATGCGAACGAGGGCGATCACGTGAAGGCGGGGCAGGTGCTGGCACAGCTCGATGCCCGGGACGTCGTGGCCCAATTGGCTGTGGACAAGGCGGCTGTTGCGCAAGCGAGGGCCGCCATCGTCAAGGCCCATGCGGATGTGGCGAACGCGCAGGCGAGTCTCACCAATGCGATCGCGGTCGCCCGCCGCCGCCAGGCGCTCGTCAAGCGGGGCCTGGTCTCGGTCGAGGAGGCCCAGTCCGATGTCGCCGCAGAGGAAGAGGCCAAAGGCAATCTGAGAGCCGCCCGGGCGGAAGTGAAGACCGCTCAGGCCGCACTCGTAGGGGCTGTGGCAGCGGTCGCCTCCGAGGAGGCAACGCTCAGCTATTACACCCTGCGCGCCCCATACGACGCCTGGGTGCTCGCGCGCAATCTCAATCTCGGCGCAATGCCGGTTCCGGGTCAGCCTGTGTTCACACTGGTCGAGCCGCGCACGATCTGGGTCGTCGGCTACGTCGATGAGCGTCTGGCCGGAGCGCTGCGCACCGGTCAGAGCGCGGAAATTTCCCTGCGCTCGCAGCCCGGGCGGCGATACCCGGGCCACGTCGCCCGGATCGAGATACAAAGCGATCCGGTGAACGAGGAGCGCCTGGTCGACGTCGCCTTCGATACGTTGCCCGCTCAGATCCATCTCGCTGAGCAGGCCGAGGTCTATATCAAGACGGGCTTGCTCGTGCGGACGGTGACGGTGCCGCCGACCGCCGTGACGGGGCTTGCGGACGACCGGGGAACGGTCTGGACGGTGCAGCAGCGGAGGCTGCGTCAGCGGCAGCTGATCTTCGGGCCAGCGCTTCTTAACGGAAGCCTGCCTGTCATTTCGGGCCTGCCGCAGGACGCCCAAGTCGTCATCGGGCCCATGACGGGTCTGCGGGTCGGGCGCAAGGCGGTTGTCCTGCGGGGGGCGATGCCGTGAACCTCGCCCTCCGCGATATGCGGCGCAACAAGCTCCGGTTCGCGCTGACGACACTCGGTGTCGGCATGCTGATTGGCGTCGTGATCGCGATGTCGGGAATCTACGAGGGCGCACTCACCGATGCGCTCAGCCTGCCGCGGGCGCTGCATGCCGATCTCTGGGTAGTGCAGGAGCGGACCTTCGGCCCGTTCGCCGAGCCCTCGCGCATTCCCCGCGACACGCGCGAACTGATCCGCCGCATGCCCGGTGTGGCCGCGGCGGGAGCGGTCACGTATCAGACCGTGCAGACGGTATCAGGTGGCAAGCCGGTACGGCTCTTTCTGGAAGGCTACGAGATCGGCCGGCCCGGCGGGCCGGCGAATCTCGTGGCCGGTCACGGGCTGACGGAAAGCCACTATCAGATCGTAGTCGACGCCTCTTCGGGATTGAAGCTCGGGCAATCCGTGCCGCTCGGACCCTATCGCGACCCCTACACCGTGGTGGGTCTCACCCGCGGCATGGTCAGCTCGAGCGGTGACCCGATGGGCTGGGTCACGCTTCTCGATGCCCAGGCGCTGCAATTCGCGGTGCCTCCGGCGCTACAGCGGCGGGAGCTGGCATCCGGACGCAAGCCGCCCACGACGACCGACATCAACGCAGTCCTCGTTCGGCTAGAGCCCGATGCGTCACCCGTTGCGGTCGCCCGCGACATCGCGCGCTGGAAGCATCTCGCCGCGGTACCGGAGGCTGAGGAGGAGCGCTACCTGACGTCCTTTGTCATCCAGAAGATGCAACAGCAGCTTGGCATGTTCATGGGGATCCTCGTCACGGTATCCGCCGTGATCATCACGCTCATCATTTACACGCTGACGATGGACAAGCTGCGCTCGATCGCGACGCTCAAGTTCATCGGCGCCCCGGATCGCGTCATCGTCGGCATGATCGTGCAGCAGGCCCTGGCCCTTGGCTTGACTGCATTCGGGATCGGGCTCGTTCTCATCGAGGAGGTCAAGGGGGTCTTCCCCCGCAGAGTGCAGATCGAGCCTCGAGATCTTTTTATCATCCTCGTCATCGTGATTCTGGTATGTCTTGGCGGCTCGGTGCTCGGCGTGCGTGCGGCGGTCAAGGTCAACCCCGCTGAGGCCCTCGCCAGTGGATGAGCCCGTGCCGTCCGCGCGGCCGCCGCGTATCGAGTTGCGTGCCATAGCCAAGCACTTCGGGCGGGGCGAGACCCGCGTCGATGCGCTCATCGACGTCACCCTCACGGTACGCGCGGGCGAAGTGGTCGGCCTGCGCGGCCCCTCCGGCTGCGGTAAGAGCACGCTGCTCAATACGATCGGCTGCGTGACCGAGCCCACGACCGGCTGGATGCAGCTCGACGGCGAGCCGATCTACGACGGTCGATACCTGCGCCGCGACCTGCGGCGGTTGCGACTGACCAAGATTGGATTCATTTTCCAGACTCACAATCTCCTGCCATTCTTGAACGCCACCGAGAACATTGCAGAAGCGATGGAGCTGGCTGGCTCGGGACACACTGACGCACGGAAGCGCGCAGAGACGCTGCTCGACTACTTCGACATGCATCAGATGCGCGCCTATCCCTCGCAACTCTCCGGGGGCATGGCCCAGCGCGTCGCGATCGCACGCGCCATCGCCAACGACCCCCACATAATCCTCGCAGACGAACCCACGGCGCCGCTCGACTCGGCCCGTGCGTCGGCGGTGATGAGTCTGCTCGAGCGCATCGCCCGGGACAAAGCGGCGGCAGTGCTTGTCGTGACGCACGATGAGTCGATCTTCCATCGCTTCGACCGACTGATCAACATGCGGGACGGAAAGATTGAAGGAGAGGAGTTGCGCGAGCGGCCGACGCCCGCTTCCTGACGGGATCGGATTGCCAGCCGGTCTGGCGAGCAAAGCGAGCGCCCGTGGACCCGCTGGGGAAACCCCGACCAGGTGGCATTGAGCACTCTGTGCTGCGGCACGATGTCGCCTTGCACATGTCCCCGGCGTTCATCTCGGGTGTCGAGGGGCACTTCCCCAAGGCCAAGATCACCTTCGAAAAGTTCTACATCATCGCGCAAGCTTCGCAGGCAATCGACAAGATGCGCCGCGAGCAACAGCAGCGCGATCCGAGCCTGCCTCTGACCGGAAAAGAACGGAACGTACCGCGAGTGAGCCTCGCGACAGCAACGGCGGTACCCGGCCGAAAGCGGGCATGACCGTTGAGCCAGGCCTCCTCCGGACCCACACACGCCTCGATGTCGACGGGACCGCGTGATGCAAGGATTATGGGACGTTCGATTACTCTGCCACCGCAAAAAAAGGAGCACGAACGCAGGCTTGGCTCAGGTCGACAGCTTCAGCTTGGCGGACGGTCCGGCCGGAGATCTCCACCCCGATCCGGGATCGGGGCCGCGGCGGTGACATTTGTCACGAAACCGTCATCAAATTGAAAAGTCCAGGCACTAGGGTGGCCCCTTCATCGAAGAAGAAAGTGGCCATGACCCTCCATTATCTCGCGCACCTCGCCGATTACTCCGACGGTGTGTTGTATGTCATGATGGGGCTGCTGCTCATCGCCCTCACCGTCATCATCGACCGATTCTGGTATCTGCGGCGCACCATTCTGCGCGGCGACATCCTCTGCGGCGCGCTGAGCTCCCGGGCCGAGCTCGACCGGGCCACCCTCCGCCAGCTCACCGAGCGCGCCGGCGATCTGCCCGAAGGGACCCTGCTGCAGTGCGCCCTGCGCCACCATGGCCTGGTGCGGGGGGAGGCGTTGGCCAACCGCCTGGAGGAGACCATCCTCCTGACCAGCCCTTGCCTGGATCGGCGCCTGTGGCTGCTCGACACCATCGTCACTTTGGCTCCGCTGCTCGGCCTCTTCGGCACCATCATCGGCATGTTCCATGCCTTCTCCGTGCTGGCCAAGCCCGGCCACGCCCCCACCCGGGTGACCGGCGGCGTCGCCGACGCCCTGGTGGCCACCGCCTCGGGCCTGTTCATCGCCATGCTCGGCCTGGTGGCCTACAACGCCTTCAGCAATCAGGTGCGTCAGATCGTCAATCAGCTCGATTCCCTCAAGACCGTGCTGCTCAACCGCATGGACGGCGAGCCCGTCGTCGTCGAAGGGCCGGCCGGGGCCCTCCCCGACGCCTCCGCCCTGGGCCCGATGGCGGCGACGGAGCGCTGACATGGCGCGCCGTTACTTCGAAGCCCGCAAGGGGCGCATCGAGATCATCCCGATGATCGATGTGATGTTCTTCCTGCTGGTTTTTTTCATCATGATCACCCTGCAGATGATCCCGGACCAGGGACTGGCCCTGCAGCTGCCCCGATCCAGCCGCTCCAGGCGCCTCGCGCATCCGCATTTCACCATCGATATCGAGAAAAGCGGCAGCGTCAGCGTCAAGGGCCGAACCTATGACATGACCCGTCTGGAATACCTCCTGCGCAGCGACGGCGATCCGGCCAGGACCCGGCTGACGATCGCCGCCGACAGAAACGTTCCCTTTCAGGACTTCATTCACGTCATGGACACCTGCCAGAAGGCGGGCGTCAGTGACATCGGCATCGCCGCCAAGCCGGCGGGCTGAGCCAAGGTGCTCACCACCAGCGCACATCGGAAGCGACACTTGAGCGCCTTACCGATGAGCACACCCCGGCCGACCCGCGCCCCTTCCCGACCCGACCGGTTCGGCCGCGCTCTGCTGATGGGCGCGGCACTGGAAACCCTGTTGATCGCGAGCATCCTTTGGGCCGGGTCGAATACACCTTCCAAGCCCGTTTCCCCGGGCCAGAAGATCATTGCCATACGCATGCTCCGGCCGGTCCCGGCAAGACCCAAGCCCTCTCCTGCGCCTCCCAAACCGGTGATCCGCCACCCTCTGCCCACGCCCACATTCCGGCCGGTCCCCGTCCCAATCCCGACAGCCGTGCCCGCGCCGGCGCCGCGACTCCTCTTCACCACCCAACCCGCAGCCGCCACGCCGTCCTTTGCGCTCCCGCCGGCCATTCCCACCCCTCCTACCCAGCCCCCGCACGCCACCCCGGCTGCCCAGGAGGCGGCGCTCGACCTCTACGCCGCCCTCGTGCGAAACCGGGTCCAGGCGGACCTTGAGGTTCCGGAAACGATCCGCCTCATGCGTCTCTCGGGCCGAACCGAGGTCGCATTCGAGCTGCAACCGAGCGGCATTCTTTTATGGGCCCGAATCGAGCGCTCGAGCGGCATCGGCGCCATCGACCGGGCGGCCCTGCACACCGTGAAGACAACGGAATATCCCCCCTTTACGAAAGACATGCCAAAGCTCTCCACGACTTTCGCCATCGAGGTGCACATCTCCGGCCGCCGCGCTTCCTGACAGCGAGGGGCGCTTCAGGCTGAAGGCGCGCATCGAACACCGCGTTCGGGGCAACACGCGGCGTCGGTGACGGAACTCGTGCGCCCGCACGAATCGCCCGACGCCGCCCGCGGGATCCCTTCATGTCGTGACTCACTCTCACCCGCGAACGCCGCCGCGCCCGACCGACGCAACCGTCATGATACTGACATGTCTCTCTCGTATGGTCCGCCACCAACACGAATAATTCGCCTTCGCAATCCACACCCACGAAGTGTCAGACGCCGCCGCAACAACCTCTGCCTCGACGCCGCGCGCGCAGCACTTCTCTTGCTCCGCATCGCATGAACATCTTCTCCCGGACGGAGATCCCTCCGTCCGGCCGTGCAGGAATTCCCTGATCCTGCATCAGGAGCCACTCTCCCCATCCGCCACGCAGACCTGACCCAGTCCGTGACATCTCTACCGCCACTGGAGGACTTCATGCCACACGACAGCGACACGAACCCGGCCGCAGCGCGCTTCACGCTCATTTCGATCGCGGTGATCGCGGCGCTGTACGGCACGCACGCGAGCGCGCACGATTCGCAGCGAGCCGCCGCCAAAGCAAAAAATGGCACGATAAACGTCGGGACCGTGTCCAAACGCGCGCGCGCACACAACCATGAGGAGCCCGCCGGCACGGCGTTTGACCACCGGCTCATCACCCACGCCCAGATCCTGAAGTCCACCCAAAGCATCGCGACCGTCACGCCGGAACAGGCGAAGATATTCGGACCGAACGCAAGCGCCACCCAGGCGCTCACCATTCAGCCGAATGTATACGTGAGCGGCCCGAACGTAGGCGGCGTATCGAATCGCGCCACCATCTCGATGCGCGGCATAAAGGTC
>JAJZLX010000053.1:0-2505 GCA_021850555.1 Pseudomonadota bacterium
CATTCCGCGCGCATCGGTCACTGCTGCGGTCGCTGACACGTCAATTTCCGGCGCGATCAGCGCGAATCGGCCGTCCTTGACGGCGATATGTTGCAGCGGAACGCCCTGCGCGCTCGGGCGGACCACACGCACGTTACGGATAACTAAATCGAATTTCTGGCTCATCATGTTCTCTCGGGATCCAACATTCGCAGCAAGACACGGACCCACGGCCCAACCGGCCACCTTATGGTAGTTCGAGTCCGTAAACCCACGGACGCAGCACCACGTCCGCATTACGAAACGCATTGATTTGCTCGCTGAACCTCAGAGTCTGCTCGATCTCATCTAATCCCTGGAGCAAACCAGTCTGTGCATCTTCCTCGATTTTGAAGGACCACTCCCGCGCCCCTGCAAGCACTGTCCGCCGCGACAGATCAATCTCGATCTGATTACGCTGCGGGTTCTGCGCCACCCAACGAGCGATTTGCTCAAGCGCGGCGCGCTCGAGCTGACCGGGAAGAACCCCGTTGCGCAGGCAGTTGCGATAGAAAATGGCATTGAACGAGCCGGCTAGGATGGCCCGCACGCCGTACTCGTGCAGTGCCCAAACGGCCTGTTCTCGGCTCGACCCGCAGCCGAAGTTCTCTCCGGTGATCAGGATATGCGCACCCCGGTATGCCGGATCATTCAGTACGAACGTCGCGTCCGGCACACGCTCATCGGGGTTCAGATAGCGCCAGTTCGCGAACAGGCCGGCGGCTAACCCCACTTTGGTGACGGAGCCAATCTCGCGCGATGGTATGATTGCGTCAGTGTCGATGTTGTCGCGGAGCAGAACGAGCGCCACCGCCGTCAGAGTGCGAAAGGGTTCCGGCATCGGTCAACTCCGCAGTTCATCAGCGCTGGTGATGTGCCCGGCAATCGCGGAAGCCGCAACGGTCTCCGGGCTTGCCAGATGGGTTCGCGTTTGAGGCCCCTGACGTCCCTCGAAGTTTCTGTTCGTCGAACTGATGATTCGCTGCCCAGGCGAGAAATGCTCACCGCCGGCATAGAAGCACATTGAGCAGCCGGACTCGCGCCACTCAAATCCTGAGCGGACAAAAATCTCGGCAAGCCCGTCGCCTTCTGCCCGCCGCTTCACCTCGCTCGAGCCGGGCACGCAAATCGCTCGCACTCCCTGGGCAACCCTGCGGCCCTCTAGGATCCGTGCCGCGCGCCGTAAATCGCTCAATCGGCCATTGGTGCATGCCCCGATGAACGCGCCATCGATTGGCAGGCCCCGCATCGGCACGCCCGGCTGAAGTCCCATGTAACGCATCGCACGCTCGTATGCGGCTTCGCTCTCGTGCCCCATGCCAGCCGTGAACGGCGGCACCACCGCCTCAATCCGCACGGCATCCTGCGGATTGGTTCCCCACGTCACCATCGCTCGCACCGCCGATGCGTCCAGCCGAATCTCACCGTCAAAGCGGGCGCCGGCATCGCTGCACAGGCTCCGCCAGTGCTCCACGGCTCGCTCGAAGGCCCTGCCCGTCGGAGCAAGCGGTCGACCACGCAGGTACGTGAACGTGTGCTCATCCGGCGCGATGATGGCGGCGAACGCAGAGAATTCCGTCGCCATGTTACAAAGCGTCATTCGCGCCTCCATGTCAAGCGCCCTGATGGCCGCACCAGCAAATTCCACCACCGCTCCCTTGCCGCCCGCCGCACCGTGCGTTGAGATGAGATGCAGCGCGAGATCCTTCGCGGTCACGGCGACACCCAACGCGCCATCAATCTGCACACGCAGCGCGCGCGGCTTCTTCACTCTTAGAGTCTGGGTCACAAGAGCATGCTCAGCCTCCGTCGAGCCGATTCCCCACGCCAATGCGCCAAAGGCACCCTGCGTCCCGGTGTGGCTGTCGGGGCATACGAGCGTCAGGCCCGGAAGCACGATGCCGAGCTCCGGACTGATCACGTGCACGATGCCTTGATGCGCGTCATCGACGTCGAATAGACGAATTCCGGCCGCATGCGCTTCCCGGCGGGTTACCTCGATAAACGGCGCGCCAAAACTTGTGGCAACTCGCGCGCTTCGCCCCGGCTGGGTATCAACCACATGATCAATCGTCGCGAAGACTTGCGTCGGCGCAGCCAGGGCATGGCCACGAGCGCGCAAGCTCTGCAGCGCCACGCCGCCGGTGCGCTCATGAAGAAGCACTCTGTCAACGAGAAGGAGGCCCCCACCGGCAACATCGGCAATCAGATGTTCGTTCCATATTTTCTCGAACAAGGTGTCCGGCATGGCTCTCGGGTCCGCATCACTTCGCGCGCATTCTATCGCGGCGTAATCAGTTTTGATATATATCTGTGACATTTCGACCGAACTTCAGACCTCCTGACATAGCCCATTTTCGCGGCTGAAAGCCGGGGATTTGTCCGCCGGGGGTGCGAACCAATACCTGTCCGGTTTTTTGGCCCAGCGCGCGTAACCGGCTGAGGCGGCAGGATTTTCGCGGGGGAGCTTGCGGACCAATGCCTGTC
>JAJZLX010000053.1:2515-14611 GCA_021850555.1 Pseudomonadota bacterium
TGGGGCTGCCAGCGGCGCCCCCGTCGAACACGGTCGTCATCAATGCACGCTGTACGCTGCGGGCCGAGGAGGAGCGGCGCGTGGTCGTGGTCGGCGGGTTGTCGATGTTCCATTACTGCGTGGCTGATGCGGTGGCGGAAGCTTACGCGATGGTGATGTTGGTCGAGTCTGGATTCGCGCAGCAGACCGAGGTGGCGCGTGCGTTCGGTGTGTCCGAACGCACTGTACGCCGGTACCAGGAGCGCTACGGACAGGCGGGAGTGGCCGGGCTCAGTCGGCCGGAAGGATGGCGCCGCGGCCGCCGGCGTATCGCCGGCAAGCGGCTGCGGCTGATCGAGCGCCGAAAGCGTCCCACCGGGTACTGGTCTAGACTCGGTTGATGGGTAGTGATAAAGCGGACGCCCCCGTAGCGGGCGACGAGCGTATTCACCTGGTGACCGTCGACTGGTCTCGGGGGAAGTGGACCGGGATGCCCAGCAAGTATTCGATCAGACCGCCACCGTGTTCCCCGGAACTCGCCTACGGATGCGCTTCGCCGTTCGATCGCCGCCAGTCATCGGCCTCGCGTTCCCGGGTACCCCGCCCCACCGCAGCCCCACCGGGGGGACATCCCCGGCCTCCTGATCACCCCAAAACCGGACATTTTCAAAAGGGGCTATGTCAGGAGGTCTGAACTTCCGGATGATCACCGACGGTCGTACTCGTCGTCTATTGACGCGCCGTGCGCCGAAGTAAACCGCACGGCGCTCTCGCAGCTCGAGACCTATTGCCGTACACTATCCGCTCAGGGCAAGCTGAAGGACGCAGTCGGCGCGTGACATTGCTTGCGATCGATCATTCCGTAATCGGCCCAGATCTCGTGCAACGACTAGTACGAACAGGTGTTAACCGCTTGAGCGCACTGGATAGATCGGCGGCAGTTCCCCTGTATCATCAGATTTTCTTGCAGCTGCGCGATGAGATTCTCTCCGGACAGCGTGCTTTCGGCTCCGTGCTTGGCACGGAGAAGGAGGTCTCTCACGCATACGCGGTCTCACGGATCACCGCGCGGCGCGCACTTGCGGAGCTTGCTCAACATCGGTTCGTCGCCCGCAAGCGTCGCGTTGGCACCACGGTCGTCTACCGGGCGCCGGTGGAGCCGATCGAAGCCAATATGGATCAGGCCGTGGATTCGCTGATCCACTTTGGTCGGGCGACACGGGTGCGTATTTTGACGTTGAGGCAGGAAGAGGCGAATGCGTGGGTCGCCGAGACCATGGGCGTGCCCACCGGAGAGAAAGTCCTACGCGCTGTCCGCATCCGCTATCTGAACAACGAGCCGCTCGGATATATCGTCAGCTACGTGCCTGTGACGCTTTCGAAGTACGTCACCCGCACTGCGCTCGCCCACACCCCGATACTGAAGGTAATCAAGAACGCCGGCTATCAGCTTGGCAAAGCGAGCCAAACCGTGGCGGCAATGCTCGCCGACCCCCTGCTGTGCCGTTCTCTTGCCGTGGAACCCCGGTCAGCGATTCTGCGCGTTACCCGTCTGGTTTTCGATGCCGCTGGCAGTCCGCTGCTTCTGACCGTTGCCCACTACCGCTCCGACCGCTATCAGCTACGCCTGGACCTGCAGCACTAAGGCGCCGGTCAGGCGACGACGCCGTCCCTTTGCAGCACGGCGAGTTCCTCTTCGGAGACTCCGACCTCCCCCAGCACGGCGCGCGAGTCCTCACCCGCCTGGCGCAAGTCGAGTCGCAGCCCACAGCGACGTCCATCGAGCTCGACAGGCAGAGCGGGCAGCCGCGCCGCACCGCCCCCCGGCAACGTCACCTCAAGCAGACCCTCATGCGCATTCAACTGCTCATCGGCGAAAAGGTCCTCGGGCCGGGCGATCTTTGCCGCCGGCACACCGATGCCCTCCAGTTGCGCGAGCAGCTCATCCCTCGCACGCGACGCGAACAGCGCACGAATCACTGGCAGGATGCGGCCTCTCTGACCGATGCGATCGTTGTTCGTCTGCAGCTCGGGGTCCGATTCGAACTCGAAAAGCTTGAACGTCGAGCAAAACGCGCGCCACTGCGCATCGCTTACGACCGCAACGAAGATCTGCTGAGCATCCGCGGTATCGAATACATCATAGACTGCCCAGGCGGACACGCGCTCCGGCATTGGCGCAGCCGGTTTGCCGGTAACGGCGAGCTGAGCCATGTGCTGACCGACCAAAAACGCAGTCGTCTCGAACAGTGAACAACTGACCCGTCCGCCGCCCCCGCTGCGATGGCGGCGTTCGAGCAAGGCGAGGATACCTATCACACCGAACATGCCACCGGTCACATCAATCACTGAGGCTCCTGCGCGCAGCGGACGCCCGGTCGGACCGGTCATGTACGCGAGTCCGCCCATCATCTGCGCCACCTCGTCGAGCGCCACCCGATTTTCATACGGCCCGCTGAGAAATCCCTTCGCTGAGCAGTAAATCAGGCCAGGATTCTCCGGCACGAGCGCCTCGTAGCCCAGACCCAGCCTCTGCAGAACCCCCGGCCGGAAATTCTCCACCAGCACATCCGCGCAAGACACCAGACGCCGCGCGAGCTTCACGCCCGCCTCTGATTTCAGATCGAGGCAGATACTTCGCTTGTTTCTGTTGTACATTGCGAAGTAGCCGGCGCCTGACCCGCGCAACGCGCGAGTGCGGTCGCCGCCGGTAGGTTCGATGCGCGTCACATCGGCACCCAAATCGGCAAGAATGAGCCCGATAGTGGGCCCCATTACCATGTGAGTGAACTCGACCACACGGATTCCGGCTAGCGGCAGATCATCTCGATCCGGCATTATCCCCCCAACCTGCTCGTTCCATATCGCTATCAACACCTTGCCAATTTAGTATCACACACCAGTCGCCCATTTGGTATATTACTATTACATTTTAGTTTTGGCCTCAGAGCAAGTGCGTCATGGGCGAGCGGACGATCCTGGTGAGTGAGGTAGGGCTGCGCGACGGCCTGCAGAGCATCCAGTCGATCGTTCCCACTCACGTCAAGATGGAGTGGATTCGCGCCGAAGCCGCCGCCGGGGTCCGTGAGATCGAAGTAGGCAGCTTCGTCCCGGCAAGAGTGCTGCCGCAACTCGCCGACACCGCTGAGCTCGTGCGCTTCGCGGCGACAATTCCCGGACTGACGGTCGCCGCATTGGTGCCCAATCTGCATGGCGCGCGGGCGGCCATCGCCGCCGGCGCACACAAGATCACGCTGCCCTGTTCGGTCAGCGAGACACATAGCCTGCGCAACCTGCGCCGCACCCACGCGCAGCTCATCAGCGAAGCGCGCGCAATTGGTGCGCTGTTGCAGGCCACTCCCGAGGCGCGCCGACCTCAGTTCGAGGGCTCATTGTCGACGGCATTTGGCTGTACGCTCGAGGGCGCCGTGCCTGTTGAGCGCGTTGTCAGCCTGGCCGAACAGCTGATGCGCGCCGGCTGTGACGAGATTGGCTTAGCGGATACTTCCGGGTATGCGAATCCTGCGACCGTCCGTTCACTCATCCGCAACGTGCGCGCAGCGGTCGGAAATGACGCGCTCACGGGAATTCATCTGCACAATACTCGAGGCCTGGGTCTTGCCAATGTGCTCGCGGCCCTCGATGAGGGAATCACGACCTTCGACAGTTCGCTCGCCGGGCTCGGCGGCTGTCCGTTTGCTCCAGGCGCCTCCGGCAACGTGGTAACCGAGGATATGTGCTTTATGTTAAGCGCGATGGGCCTTGATACCGGCATCGATCTGGAGGCGCTGTTCGCCGTCCGCAAGATACTCGTTGCCGCTCTGCCCGAGGAGCCGCTTTACGGGTTTAGCGCCCAGGCGGGTCTTCCCCTCGGCTTTCGCTCTCATCGGCAGGCGTAAGCATGTGATTTCCGAAGATTCGCGCATGGGCACCATGCTGTCATCGGCGGGTCGATGCGCCGCCGGGCAGCGGCTGATCACCGGGCGGCCAGCCACGCATCATGAGATGGACTGCGCGGGCGTGCGAGAGCACCTCTGTCTCGACTTCGCCGTAGGGCGGGCAACTCCGCACGAGGTCACCGCAACCGCGCGGCACGCCCATCAGGCCGGCCCTTCCCCTCACCGCTGCAGCGAAATGTCCTTGTCGCGCACGTCCGCTACCCGAACGCGCCGACCGACCGAGCAGTCACCCCGCCCCAATCTCGAGCAGCTCAATCAGCTCTCCCGCCGCGCCCCGCAGGCACCCCGCGCGGGCCTGTGCGCCGGGCAGTCCGCAACGTGCCGCAGGCGCAAGCAGCGGCCAGCCGTCCAGCGATTTAACCTCGAATGTGACGATCGCCATTCCGACCGGGAGCGCAGCCGAGACTGTCGGACGAATACCAGCCGTGGCCGGGTATTGGTCCAGTTCGATGAGCGTTCCCTCGGCCAGGCGCACGAGGCCATGCCGGTGGAGTGTTTCCGGCGGCAGTCCGTGTGCTCGGGATATCACTTGCACGGCGGTTGCCACCGGCGCCTCCTGCTGATTCGCGAAGCGCGCATAGGGCTCGAACATCGCGTCCGCATCCGGTCCTGCTGCGACGACGATAAATACCCGTCCGACAAACGAGCGCGCCGGCGCGAGTTCAAGTCCGGAACCCGCGCCCACCTGCGTGAAGTAGCAACATTCGCCAGCCGGCCCGAACGCCTGCATGGCTCGAATCATTGGGAAGCGACTCAACGGCTTCGGCGGTCCTATAATCGCAAACTGCCCCACGGCAAGACGCTCGGCGAGCACATCCACGTCCTGCACGACGAATTCCGTGGCATTCCAGCCGAAGCTGGTCAACGCCGTCCAGCCCCTCGCCTCCATGCCCTCAACGAAGCGCAGATAAACGCGCTCACCGCTCGCCGGACCCAGCGTCAGGATCCGCCGTTGCGCGGCTTCGGGCGCCCCCCAAGCGAGCGCCTGGGCCTGCGCAACCCGGGAGCGCTCGACAGTCCGGTACCCGAGCAGTCGCACATATGCAGCTTCGACTTTGTCCAGATCCGGCACTACGTACGTTACCGCACGAATCGCGCCGAGCAGCGGCCGAGTATCAGCGTGCTCGCGTGTGCTCGTAGGCATCTCAGGAAACCTGACTCACATCGTGGAATGTCCACACGGTGCACATCCTATCAAGATTTTTCCGACACGAGGGCTGCACTCCGCCGCGGGCCGCTGTACGAGGCGACCCAGATCGATGCATGCGCGTCCAATCCGCCCACCCCATTCACGACTGCCCAAGGAGAGGCGGGCGCCGAGTCTGGGCAACTGCCCGGCGCCGGACCGTTCGCATGACAAATCCCCGCCACGCTTCGATGCCCACGCATTCGACCCGCTACGCGTGGTACGTGACGATTCTCCTCACTCTGACGCAGATCGTTTCGTATCTCGATCGGTTCCTGCCCAGCCTTCTGGTTCATCCGCTCGAACACGATCTGCACATCAACGACTTTCAGATGGGACTGCTGCTCGGTCCGGCATTTGTGGTCTTCTACGCGCTTTTAGGCATTCCTCTCGGTTGGTTTGCCGACCGCTCCAACCGCCGACTCATCGTTGCCGCCGGCGTCGCTATCTGGTGCACAATGACCGCGGCCGGGGCGCTGGTGGTCGGCTACATCCCCCTCTTCATCACGCGTCTGGGCGTTGGCATCGGCGAAGCCGCCGTTGCGCCAGCCTCGGTATCGCTCATCGGTGATTTCTTCGGGCGCGCACGCCAGTCGCGCGCCATCAGCCTGTTCATGGCGGGAACCTTTCTCGGCGCGGGCGCATCGTTCCTATTTTTCGGACCACTCGTGCATTACATCGAGAATCTGCCACCCATTTCACTGCCCATGATCGGCAGCTTGGCTTCCTGGAGACTCTGCTTCGTGTTGGTCGGGGCGCCGGGATTGGTCCTCAGCGTTCTGCTTCTCGCCGTACGCGAGCCTGCCCGACGCGACCGAGTACAGCTACGGCGTGACGGCGGCGAGCATACCCTCGATGCGCCTCGATTTCGCGATGCACTAGCCTATATCGCCCTGCGCTGGCGGGCGTTCGGGACACTGTTCGTCGCTTCCTCTTGCAACGTCATGATGGGTGCACTCGGATTCTGGAACGTCGATCTGTTCAGACGAACATGGGGTTGGAACGTCGCTCAGGTCGGCATCGCTGTCGGTCTGATCCTGTTCACCGCCGGACCGCTCGGAACGCTTCTCGGGGTGTTTCTGACCAGTCGGGACCTCAAAGCCGGCCGCAGGGACGCCACCCTGCGTGCCCTGTTCGCGGGACTGCTGATCGGCATTCCAGCGTACGTCGCCTTTCCGCTGATGCCGAACGTGGCATATGGCCTTGCTGTGCTCTTCATCGCGCAGGTCGGTCAAGCGATGGCCACAGCCGCTGGGCCGGCGACATTGGTCATGCTCGCGCCCGGACAGATTCGCGCACAGGCAACCGCGGTCTATTACATGGTAATCGGCTTGATCGCACAGTTCCTAGGTCCGCCATTGGTCGGCCTGATTACCGTGCTGTTTGGTAATCCGGCCGCACTTCGTTACGCGATTGCGCTGGAGGCCGCAGTCTTCGGCTTACCGACTCTGTTGCTCACGCTGAAGGGATTCCCCGCCTATCGCGGCTCCATTACACAGCTGGACAAGGAAATCGCACAGCTTCAGCCAACTTAATGACTTCCACTTCGCGGGTGCGAGATGACGACAATACCGATCGAGAATCAGGCCGAATTGGATTTTGTATTGATGTTGCGCCGTCGCTGGGCCGACGTCCTCTATCCACGGGTCTGCGATGAATATCATCAGCTCACGGCCGATACCCAAGCCGCCGATGCGGAGGCGATCGCGGCGCGGGTTCATCGTCTGAATGGCTACGGTGCGTTCGCCTGGCTTGAGCGCGGATCGCAGAAGATGCTGTGGCGGGCGGCAGTGGCGGCGATTGCGGCGAGCCGGGAGAATACATCGAGCGAGCCGGCGCAAGCGCACGCCGACCGGTCCACCGTCGAGGTCGACCCGCAGCTTGAGCTGCCCGCCTGGTACACCGAATGGGATATTCACGTGCAGCCGGGCGGGGTCTGGTCAAGCACGGCGGCCGCCGAAGTTTACGAACTCGGCGCAAAGCTCGTGATGCAGGGCGAGAACGACGACTACCGGTTCCATAGGTTGTTTGTCGAGACCGCAATCCCAGAGCGCCCGTATCGGCGCATCGTCGATCTCGGCTGCGGATTCGGCAAGTCGACTTGGATCCTGAAGGAGCGCTATCTGCAAGCCGAAGTGATCGGGATCGATCTCGCCGAACCGTGCCTCAGGCTCGCCGCGCGGCGCGCCGGTACCAAAGGCCTCGATATCCGGTTTCGGCAGGCCAATGCGGCCGAAACGGGCCTCGAGACGCATTCGGCCGAACTCGTCACCGCCACGATGCTGATTCACGAACTGCCGCTTGGGGTGCTCAGTGCCGTCTTCAAAGAGGCCGCCCGACTCCTCGCCCCGGGTGGACTATTGCGTATATTGGATTTTCAGTTCACCGGAGATCCGATGCGCGACTTGGCCATGCGAGAGCACGGCAGGCGCAACAACGAACCATTCCTGCCACCGATGATGACCGCTGACACGCTGGCAATGGCCCGCGCTGCGGGTCTGCACAACCCACGGTGGACGGCTTTTGACGAGCGATCGGCCGGACGCCTATCGACGCTACGGTGGCCCGAACGCCGCGAATGGCACTTTCCATGGGCGGTCCTGGAGGCGGAACGAGTCGCATGAACACCCCAATCGAATTCGGTCATCTGGACACATCCACCCTGACGGCATTGATCTTTGAACTGGCAGCCCAGCTGCACGTCGAACGGACGGCACGTCTTGCCTTGCAGAGCGCCCTCCTCGTTCAAGGCCTGCTGACTGATCGGGACATCGAGAGCATCGGCGAGGACGCGCACTTCAAGCGGCGCACGAGCGAAGGGGCGGACATGGCGGTCCGGCGGCTATTACGGGCGGTTTTGGAATCTTCCGACGAACGGGCTCCGCTGCGGGCCGAGGCGCCAAAAAGTTCACCTGGAGAGCCATCATGAGCAGACCGTGGATCGAGTACGTTCAGTCCCAGAATCTCCCCTGGGCGGCCGATGACTTGTGGGGCATACGCCCAGGGGTAAAATTGAAACTCCTCAGTCTAGACCCGGAGGACGGCGCGGCGAGTCTGCTCGTGTCCTATCCCCCGCACTGGCGCCTGGAGCGCACCGGAGCACTCGGGGCTGATGAGGAATTTCTGGTACTGCACGGCGCGTTGTCGATTGGAACGCAACGCTATGGCGAGAAGGCCTACGCGCACCTCCCGGCCGGCTACCCGAGGGGCCCCATGAACAGCGACACGGGGGCGGTAGTGCTCACATTCTTCTCGAACCTGCCGAGCTGGATCTCGGCACAGACGTACGATCCAGCGCGCCTCGTGGCGCACCTCGACGCATTTGCCGTGCCGTACACGGGCAAGTTTCATCCAGAGTTTCCGCCCGGTGCCGGCCGAAAAACGCTCTATGAGGATCCCATTACCCACGATCAGAGTTGGATTCTCGGCACACTGCCCATGCGTTGGGCGGAACGTGCCGAGATTCATCCTGTGGTCGAGGAGATGTATCTGCTGAGTGGGGAATCTCATGGCAACCACGGGGTCATGCGGCCGGGGGCCTATTTCTGGCGGCCGCCGCAGATTGCGCACGGACCCTACGGCACACTCAGCGGCAACCTCTACTTCTTCCGCACCAAGGGCGGGCCGTTGTCCACGCACTACATTGATTCACCACGCCCATTTCAGTGGTGGCCAGAATACGACCCCGTATTGCCGGAATCCCTGCAGCACGCCAAAGGCGAAACGGATCCCGCCCCCAGCTGCTGGTGAGCGATTCTAAACACCGGCCCCAAGCTGCCGACACGGGCGCGCCACCTCACCGCCCACCGATGCCCCGCCTCGGCTTGCCAACTGACCTTATTGTCTCTAAGCTATGACAATTTGGACGATCGACGCAGAAACGCGGGCCTCGCCGACGCATAGGTCATTCACCTCCAGAACCGCGCAAACGCACCCAAACGGTTTCCTACGAGGTGACGGCTCCGCGCGGGCGGCCATCGATCCGCTCGCCTTGGCGGTCCAGGTCGTGTGCGCCTGAAAGTGCTTCGAGCTTCGCAGGGCTGCGACCGCTTGTCCCGGCCTTACGGACACAGACCCAGCAAACCCATGCGAGATACCCCGCGGACCCGTGACACGCACCGACCGCAACCTCACTCCACGGGCGATGCGTCGGCGCTCGCACCACAACACTGCTCGCGTGCGCTCCTCCCGTCAGATACCAGTTCCAAAGCAATTATTAATTTGCTATAAGAAAGATACAATTTCTATGCGGCACCCCGGGGGCACCTGTCTCATGACATCCAATAAAGTCGTTTCCGTGACCGTTGCTGCGATCATCGGCGCATACTCAATTTGTTCCGTTGCCGCAGCAGCAGGCGCTCGTCCACAACAGCGTGCGCACACGTCTCCGGCGAACTCCCAGAATGTAGCACCACTAGGCGCTGCGCTCGAGACCATCACCGTAACTGCGCAGCGGTATGCGCAGAACCTTCAGGATGTTCCGATCTCCGTCACCGTGTTCACGCCATATCAACTCGCCGTTCAGCAGATAACCTCCACCAAGGATCTCGCTGCATATGTCCCAAACATGTTTGCCGCAAACAATGTCGGACAGAGTTCGGCGAACGTGTATTACATCCGCGGTCTCGGCCAGACGCAGGCCTTTCCCACGTTCGAGCCGCAAGTCGCGACTTACGTCGACGGCATCTACCTCGGACGGCAGAACGCCAATAATTTCGCACTGTTCGGCGTAAGGAGCGTTCAGGTTCTCAATGGACCCCAAGGAACTCTCTTCGGCCGAAACTCGACCGGCGGCGCGATCGTGGTGACTTTGCAGCAGCCGCGGCGCCACTTCGGAGGCTACGCGCAGCTTGGCTACGGGCAGCTCGGCGGCTCACTATCGAATTTCGTCACTGCGCAAGCATCGGTAAACATTCCGGTTTCTTCTAAAGTCCTAACGCGCACGTCTTTTTATGGAATCACCGGCAACGGCTACGTCAGTGACTTGACCACACACCAGCGTCTCAACAGCAAGAACAATTTTGGCGTGCGAGAAGCGGTGCGGCTCCTGCCGACCTCGGGCGTCCGCTGGGATCTGTCTGCGGATTATGAGCGAAACAATGCGGCCAACGTTTTGAATCAGCCCGGTCCAAACGGAAGTCGAATCTCTTACAGCGGCTTCAGTGTCGTGGGCGGCGCTCTGCGCCCGTACATGACGGGTTCGAAGGGCAACTACGGTCAAGGCGTTATCGTATCGACCTACGGCCTCGCCTCGCATCTGCAGATTGCAATCGGGCGGGGCACCCTGGAGTTTATTACCGGCTACCGTGGCCTACATCAGGGTCTGGCGGTGGACTATGCCGCTCCGGTCCTGGGTGATCTTCCGGTGGCCGATGCGGTACCGACCGGCGAGATCGCGCTCGACCAGAACCTGCATAGCTATCAGGTGTCCCAAGAGGTCAAGTGGCACGACATGGTGGGCAAACGCTTGACCTATACAGCTGGCGTCTTCGCGTACTACGACAAGAACCATAACGACTACGGGCAGGTTCTCGGTCTTAGCAAGACGTTCGCGTTCGCGCTCAATGACCAGTACGTCACGAACGACACAACCTCACTCGCCGCATATGCCCAGGGAAGCTACAAAGTCACCCGCTCCCTCACCCTCACATTGGGCACCAGAGTCACCAACGAAATCAAAGGCGTAACGGCCCACCCGAACCAGCCTGGATTAGGCTACGACACTGCGCAGATTCAAGCCGTGGGATACCCCACCCACCTCAAGACGACGCAATTCACACCCCGACTTGCGGTACAGTATCATTTTGGGCCGAAGCTGATGGTGTTCGCTTCGGCGACCAAGGGCTTTCAGGGTGGCGGCTGGAATGGGCTGACGGGCACCAATCCGATCGATTTCAACAGCTTTCGACCCGAGACCGTCTGGTCGTACGAGACTGGATGGCGCTCGACTCCCACTGACCAGCTGCGCCTGAACGCGACGTTTTTCTACGAGGACGTCAAGAACGATCAGTTGCTCTACGACAATCCGCACACGGATTCATTTGACACCAGCAATGGTGCAGACATGTACGGTTATGGCGCAGAAATGTCAGTCGAGTGGCGTCCGACCAATCGGCTTACGCTGCGCGCGAACCTCAGCTCCATGAAAGCTGCCTACTATGACCCGGCACCGGTCATCCGGCAACAGCAGGCGCAATGCTTGGCGGGCGTCGCTGCGAGCTGCGCCGCCGGCATCGTTCGGCAAAATGGAAGCTTGGCGACGCCTGTGTTCACTCCCGCCTTGGATGCGACGATAGACGGGAGCTACCTGCTACGGTTGAACGACGTCACGCTGACGCCCTTCGTCGCCGTCCATCACCTAAGCAGCCAGTGGTTCGACACCGCCAACACACTCGGGCCAGCCGTCGCCTATCCGGGCAATGGCGGCATGAATCCGGCACTCACCCTAGTTGATGCCAGCGTGACGCTTGCCGATCCCACTCATGTCCCATTCACCGTGACGGCCGGATGCCGCAACTGCACTATGGTGAACTACGGCGTCGGGAACCTACTCGGGCTCGTTTACTTCAATACGCCCGGCATGTGGGACATCAAGTTGAATTACACCTTCTGAGGCAGCCACGGCCACCCGCGGTACGTTCAAAGCGGCGATCCGGGTCCAGGCCAAGGATGGCGGCCGAGCGGCCGCCGGGTGAGGCGGGTCGCCTGCCGCAAGTCCATTCGCGCTGTCCCGAGGACCGACTGAGGCCCACAACGGCGAGTCGTCACCCGACCGGATGACTTAGGGCGATAGTCTGAACGCGATGCCATCCGGTCCGCATGCTCATATGATAGACTGACCGGGCATCGAGTCGCTCGATTCCTCCCCGTGCGCCGCCTCGTCCGGTGCCGGATTGAAGCTGATGCCGCAGAGGTGCAGGAACGAGCGTAAGGCGGGCAGGATGGGGCCGGTGCGCCCTTGGGCCAGCATTC
>JAJZLX010000627.1:0-3360 GCA_021850555.1 Pseudomonadota bacterium
GATCACCTGCGCCGCGGCGGTGACGATGATGCCGCCTTGAGGGCGCTGATGGGCGAGGCGGCGAACGGCTTCATGGGCCATCGAGCGATGGCCTACGCGCTACGTGGGATCACGGATCCTCTTGCGATGCAGATCAGGGTCGGCCGGGCGATCCCGTGCCGCAACGCCACCGAGAAGGGATGGGTCGACCGCGCGCTCGAAGCGCTCGATCACCTGAAGGCCGTCTGAACCCCCCGGAAGAGTCTATAGGGCGCCGCAGAGCCGGTGCCCCCTCCCAGTACTTCGGTGCGGGGCTATGCCCTGCGAGAGGGCCGACCGCAGGCCGGGGTTGCCTGTCGGCTGCCGCCGAAGAGCGGCGGCCGAAACTGTTCCACGCAGTGGGGCCCGGGCGGCGGAGAAGGGGATATGCAATGGCAAGACCTCTTCGTGCACGTCTATTGGGGACCCGCGGTGTTCTGGAGCCTGGCGCTCGGACTCGCGGCGCTCGATATCGCGGGAACCTGGGCGGTGGGCCGCGCGGTGCGCATCAGCGGCCCCTTTGGAGGGCACAGCCGTCCATGGCTCTCCTGGCGGCGGCGGGTGTGGATCGAGGCGGCGATTCTCCTCACCTTCCCCGTGCTCTCGGTTCTGCGCGGTGCCGGCGATCCGTCCGCCGCACTCATCTGGCTCCTCGCTTCTCAGTTCGTGATCGCGCTCGTCTCGGTAGGGCCAGTGCTCCGCCGCGCGATCGCGATGCTGCGCGAAGTGCGCCGGCCGCGTGCTCGTCCCGTCATCGCCGCGCGAGGGTACTGAGTCATGAGCAATCCGCTCTCGAGACTGATCGAGCGCATGAAGGCGCAATCGAAGTCCACCGGTGACGGACCGGGTTCCGCGCGCGTTTCCACCCGCAAGGCGGGTCCCCTCGATGACCTCGAGCGGGCGATGCTCTACAAGTACCTGGCCTCGCGCGTGCGCGCTGGCCACGATGTGGGGTCCTCGCTTGAGAAGCTCCTCGCTACGGCGTACTTGCGCAAGAGTGCGCGGCTGAAGGCCGTGCTCACCGTGGCGATCCAGCGCTTTCGTAACGGCGCGAAGCTCGCGATGAGTCTCCAGGGCTACATCCCGCAGATCGAGCACCTGATGGTGCTGACGGGGGATCAATCCGGCTCGCTCCCGGCGACGCTCGGGCAGCTCGTGGACTCGATCGTGCGCGACCGCAAGATGCGCCGGCAGTTCAAGAAGTCGCTCACCCCGAGCATCCTGCTCCTCATCTTCGGCGTGGCCGCAATCTTCGGCGTCGCGCTCTACGTGGTGCCGCAATACCGGGGGATCGTGAACCCGGGCGAAGTGCACGGCCTCGCCGCGGCCGTGTTCTCGGTGGCGACGCCCGTCGGGATCGCCGGGCTCGTGACGGTGATCGGGCTGCTCTTTGGCTTCGCGATCTGGCTTGCCCGCGCCGCCCGTACGGTGGATGCGCCGTGGCGGCGATGGCTCGAGAACATCCCGAACTCGCCGTTCGCGTTCTACCGCGACTGGATGTCGCTCATTTGGCTGCGCATGCATCTCATCATGCTGAAGGCGGGCGTCCTCGAGCGCGAGGCGCTCCAGGCCGCGATGACGAACTCGACGCCCTGGCTCGCACGCCGGCTCGCGCTCGTCAAGCACCACATCGAGCGCAGCGGCAAGAAGCTACCGGCTGCGCTGGTGGCGACGTATGAGGTCACCAATTTCCCGGCGCCGCTCTTGATCGAGGAGATCGAGCAATCGGGCGATGTGGCCGACACGACCGGCGAGCTCGAAAAGGCGCTGGCCGTCTGGGAAGAGGAATTTGTGGAGACGGCCGAGACGAACCTGCGGGTGATCTCGGCTGCAATCAAGTTCTCCGTGTACGCGATGCTGTTTTTGATCGGAGGTGCCATCGGGAGTCTCATTCTCGTGGTTCTGCATCAGTCGCTCGCCCACACGAACATGATGTTTTGATCACAAACCGCCCCGTAGGAGGCATTTTCCATGAGTATCGGCGATATCATTTTCTACATCATCCTGCTCGGCGTCATTGCCGCAATCATCGCGGCCGTGGTGCACTACGGCGGTGACATTCATACGGCGTCCAACGTGCAGGCGGACGTGAATGACACCTCGGCGCTGGTGGCGAGCGTCGAGAAGACCTACAACGGTTACTCGGACTACGCGAACCTCTCCGACACTGACCTGATCAGCGCACAGGCGGTACCGACAGCGATCACGCAGGTTGGCACGACGTCGCTTCAGAACGTGTTCGGCTATCCGTATGCGCTCGCCGAGGACACAGCGAATCCGAACGCCTTTGACCTCACGGACGAGGTGCCGAACGATGCGTGCGCCGCGATCGCCAATGCCGTGATCAAGAACATCACGTCGCTCACGATCAACGGCACTGCGGTGACGTTGCCGGTGACGGACCCGGCTACGATCGGGCAGGCGTGCGGGACCACGAACCCCTCGACGATCGTGGAGGTGTACTCGGGCATGTAGACCACAGCGCCGGGGGTGCATCGTGCGCCCCCGGTGCCAGGGTCTTCCGAGGCACGTATGCTGGGACTTCTCCTCTTGGCCGTGGTGCTCGCTGCTTTTGCCAGCCTCGCGGCGGTGGCGCAGCCGCACGCGGGCAGCGTGCCGCCCGCGGCGCTGGCCGATGCGCTTGCCCGGAACTGTCTCGCGGTCTTTGAGGCACCGGGTGAGACGGATGCCTTGACGCTTCCCGACGGGGTGTCAATCTCCGCCACGGCCGCCTCTTGCTCGATTCTCGCCCCCTCTGGGGCGCTCACCCCGAACACCCTCGCCGCATCGGGCAATCTGATCGGCGGCGTGTGGACAATCCAGTCGGCTAACGGGCGCTATGTGACCCGGGCCGTCATCACACTGTAGAGAGGCCCCTATGGGCGCTGCCGAATTCATCCTCTTGATTGCCACGATGGTGGGTGTCGCCATCATGCTGCCCTCCGTGGTCGGAATGCAGCACCAGGCATTCACGGACCAGGTCGCGAAGGTCGAGGCGGGGCAACTCGCCACGATCACGGATGCGGCGCTGCAGTACGAGTACGGGTACATGGCCTCGCTGTCCGCCCCGGGAAGCACGCACACGGTGTCCGTCCAGACCCTGATCCAGCAGGGCTATCTGCCGGCCGGCACCTCGGCGGTGGACGCGATGGGCGACCCGATCTCCGTCGAGTACCAGGCGGACTCAAGCGGCAATGTGACCGGGTACGTGGTGGCTCAGGGCAACTATCGCTATCCGGACCCCGACGCGGGCGAGATCCTGCTCGACTTGGGCGACCGCGGCGGGTATGTGCCGAAGGTGCCGATCGCGGGGCAAGTGGCCGGCGTGATCTACGGCACGGG
>JAJZLX010000627.1:3372-14579 GCA_021850555.1 Pseudomonadota bacterium
CAGTCCCCGGCGCCGGCCGGGATCAATCCAGGCTCGATCGACGTGAAGGTCGAGAGCAATGCCGCGCAGCAGGCCGATGACTCGCGCTTCCTGTGGCGTGTGCCCGCCCCCACTGCGGCAGGCAATACGATGGACACGCCATTGATCCTCGGGGCTGTGGAGACTCCGGGGGCGTCTTGCGCGAACACCGGCGCGATCGCCCAGGATGGCACTGGCGCGCTGGTGTCCTGCCAGAGCGGCACCTGGCAATCGGTCGGTGGTGGGCACTGGCGGGCTCCCGTGGCGACGTATGCCGCACTGCCGGCGAGCGGAAACCAGAACGGCGATGTGCGGCTGACGCTGGATACCGATCGAGCGTTCGCCTGGAATGGTGGCTCGTGGGCGGCGCTGGCAGTGGACCAGAACGGCGACTTGACCGTGCCGCGACACTTGAGTGCGGAGAACGGCGGCGTGAGCACTTCGACGAGCTGCTCGGGCCAAGGCGCGCTGACCGCAGGTGACATCACACTCACCACAGACAATGGCTGCGCTGACGGTGGTTCGGCGATCGGGATGCAGAGCCCGGTGACCGGTCAGGGGTACGCCATCGTCGATTCTCAGAACGGCTCGTTGAATGTCTGGAACCAGAACCAGAATCACTCCGTTTTTGATGTCCGGCCGAACGGAGAGTGGGACATGGACCCCATCGGTGGCAACCCCGAGGTGGTGGTTCCAGGCGCAGGCAACAACTCTGTCGAAGGCAATAACTGGTGGGGTATCCAGCCACGATGGTCCAATGGCTGGTCGCTGGTGACCAGCGAGCATGGCTACTTGAATGCCAACCCTCAGGCCGCGAACGGCTCGGTCGACGTGAACGACATCGACGTGCGCTCCGGCGGCCCGTACCCATGGTATTCGCAGCTTTCCTCGCAGGTGTACAGCGACACGCAGCAGATCAACAATCTGAACAACGAGTACAGCAGCCAGCAGGGACAGATCAACAATAACGCGAACAACATCGGGGGCATCAACAACCGCCTGAACCAGGGACCCTGCAGCACGGGGTATAATTCGATCGCGACGCTGTGCAACGAGTTTAACTCCGCAATGAGTAGCGTGGCGAATCTTGGCAAGCCGGAGAACTGCGGCGGCGGCGTGATCGGCAGCCCAACGCGGTGTGGACCCGTCGGTCCATCGACGTATAGCTATTGGGGCTGGTGCGGCTATCGGTACTATCGATATCGCTGCATCCAGTACGGCACGAGCCCGCCGACCGTCAATCTACCGACCGAGAACTATCCGCAATTGGTTGTGGCCGTCGCATCAGCCGGGATCGGTCTTGGAGGTTGTGGAAGTTCCGCGAACACCGGTGTGCTGACGCTCACCGCGACTTCGGGGGGCGCTCAGCTGGCGCAGAGCGCGAGCTACAGCAAAGGCGGATCGAATTACAATCCGGCCACGATGTACTTCCCCTTCTCCATCACCTTCGTTTTGCCGGCGGGGCAGGGCGGACAGATCCAGCTCTCCGGCGGGCAGAATGGCCTCGGGTGCGGGAACTTCATGTATTCGCTAAACGCGCTCTGATGCGGGCAGGAGTACTCTCACGGGAAGGGTGCCGACGAAAGGGGAATTCCAGTCAGTCAGCGCCCCCTCTCCGTTCCTGATGCGCCGGGCACCCCACGTACCGAAGGTCGTCGCAAGGATGGCATTGACGGTGCCTGCGCGGATCGGCCGGCCCATGGGTCCGCTACGCATAAACGAAGGCGCGGGTCAATCCCATGAAAATGCTCAAACTCGGTCGAAATTGAGGGTTCTTCCGGCCCGCATAGGCCACTAGGATCTGACAGTCCCGAGGCCCGCGACCAATGAACGAGTTTTTCCGGTCGCCTGATGCATGTTGTGAGGGAGACTGTCATGGTTGACTCGACATATGCTCGCCGAACGATCCGTGTTGCCGTCACATCGAAACGCCGCGTGGGTACCCACGGGAAGAGCGTGGGCGAGGAGATGGCCACAGAGCTTGCGGCATTGTCGATGGAGTTACGCGCGATCTACGCTACCGCCGTCGCGGCGCAGCTCGCTCTACGCTGCCAGGCCGCCGAGCAGGATCTCGAGATTGCCGAAGCGCTGCGCGCTGGGGTGTGCGACGCCCTCGGTGACCGGCTCGACGAGCTCGGCGCCATCATCTTGCGGTGCGGCGATTCCCGGACCCGGGAATGAGGTCCGGCCGGCGGCTCGAGGTCATCGCGAGCGCGGTCGACGAACTACCCCCGCAATACCGGGAAGCATTCCTGTTGCGAGTGGTCTGCGGATGGTCATTTGAGGCGGTGAGCCGCGAGATGGGAATCAGCGAGCGGATGGCGAAGGTCTACGTCGCTCGGGCGCTCATGTACATTCAGCACCGACTGGATGTCGCGGAAGCGGGAGGGTAGAGCGAAGTGATGATCAGGTGCAATCATCTTGCCTGCGCGGCGCGGGTGTCGGGGTCCTTCATCCGTTCGGGATGCTCCCTGGAAAATCGCTTGAAGTCCTCGAGTCGGGCAGCAACTGCCCGCGCGTGTTCGGGGTCTTCGATGGCGCTGAAGTAGGCGGTCAGGATCCGGACGGCCAGCCGGTCCTTGGCCCTGAGCACGAAGATCGGCTCGTCATCGGGAATGCGCTCGCCGGTTTGGCGATTGATGATCCGGCCATCACGTATTCCATATTTGGGTTCCTGAGAGGGAAGCATGAGAGTCCTCCAATCACGGTTGCAATCCCGGGGCTGAGAAGGCACCCGCTTGGGGCGGGTGCCTTCACCCCTTGCTCCGTTCGCAACTATTGCCAGGCTGCGCCGTTGGTCACCGCGATCGGGGTGGCGACATCCTCGCTCCCCAACTGAACCGCGAGTACGTACATGCCCTTGAATGCCGTGCTGGAGGCCGTGACGGTGAACTCGATGGTATCGCCGTTATTGACCCCCGTCGCGGTCGGCCGCGTGGCGTTCTTGACTGCGGAGACCGAGACGAGCGGCGTGCAGAGGCCCGCGATGGGCTGCACCCCACCAGCGGATTGGCTCGAGCAACCTCCCGTGTCGGCCCCACTGATGTAGGACACCACGTTCACGCTCGCCGCCATGTCCTGAACGGCCGCCGTGGTGAACACCTGTACTTGCACGGTGACGGACTTCCCGGGCGCGACCACGATCGCCTGATCGGTCCGCGAAACCCCGCCGAGGGTCCCGGTCACGGCTGTCGTGCCCTGAGCCACCACGCCGACGAAGGGTGTGCTGGAATTGGACAACGTGACGGTGGGGTTGGACTGCGTGGTGTCGAAGCTATCCGCATTCGGCTGGCAGGGGTTGCGGCCAGCGTTCGCGTCCGTCTGAGACCAGATGGTCACGATGTCGCCAGTGG
Organism: Pseudomonadota bacterium; assembly: GCA_021850555.1. Next base: position 6,744 of record JAJZLX010000627.1, read on the forward strand.
CGATGTCTGGAGCCTGCAGGATTCCGCCGTCAGCGCTCATGCACACCGTTCCGACGCCGATGTTCGTCACATCGCTCTCAAAGGATGTGTTCTGCTGCGTGACGCTGGCCCCGAGCCAGAGGTCCGGGTTCGTGCTCATCCAGGCGTAGCCGTTGCCGTTAGCGTTCGTCGCGTCGTTGACGATGCCGGCCTCGGCCTCCCAATACACGCTGGAATTGGCGATGTACTGCCCATTGGTCGAGTCATCCGTGACCAGCGCGAAGGGAACATTCGTGCTGCCGGAGGTCACCGTGCCAGTGTACCCCGTCCCGCCGGAGATCGTCGGTGAGACGGCCACCGTCGGGGGCAGATAGACCACCAGCACCGAGCTCGGAGTCAGCGTAACGCCCTGGGCGGCTACGCCCTGCACGATGGCGCTGAGATCAGCGTTCGTCACGGTGTGGTACTGCGACCAGGAGCCGGGATTGACCGTCACGGCTGCATCGACCGTGGCCGCGCCGACGCCGTACTGCGAGAGCAGTCCCCACTCCTGCGAGTTCACGAGCTGGTTGAGGTACGTCGCGTCGTTGCTCTCGTTGCCGGTCGCTAACGACCCTGTCGAGATATAGACGGGCACGATCGTAGGCAAGGCGATCACCTGTGCCGTTCCGCTTACCCCGGGCATCGTCGTGACCTTCGGCAAGTCCGGGCTCACCGCGGGGTACTTCGCGCACAGCGCGGTCACCGCGTACGGGGTGGTCGAAGCCGTCCCACCCGACAAGGAGCACGTGGCACCCCCGGTGGAGGCCGTGATGGAGAACGTCGCGGACGGCGGCACTACGCCGCCGTTCTGCGTACCGTTCTGAATAGTCGGGAAATCGAAGGTCCCGTTGCTGCTCTCGGTGAGCGTATTGGTGCCGTCGGAGACGGAGACCGACTGTCCGCTCGCGAGACCCGTCACGGTGAGGCAGGGTGCAACGCCCTGGTCGACCGCATCGTTGTAGGCGGTGGTGGTGCAGCTCGCAAGCTGCGTCGTGCCTCCGCCGCCCGTCGAACCCCCTCCGCCGGCCGTGGCGCCCGAGGACCCGCCACCGCCGCCGCAGGCGGCAAGGGAAGCGGCCGCGAGCGCGGCGAGAAGAACACCCGAGAATCTGATCTTGCTGAAGCTCATGATCGGCATTCCTTGTGGAATCAACGATGTTATTTTTGCGCGCGCAAGAACTTAAGTCAACGATACAACTAACAATGCCGACCCGGTACGCACTGCGGAAAGGGCGGCAACTCTGTGATTTAGCAAGTATAATTATGGCGTTGACCGTCGGGTGAATTTGCCATTGCTTATGGGGTACGCATAGACTTAGACTATAGATATGAAGCCCAAGCGCTCAAAACGTGAAGTGGATCGCAGCCCACCTTCAGATCTTGAGGATGCAATCCGCAAAGTGTTCGCGCAGTACGGCAAGGAAGGCGGGAGAACAAGAGCACGGTCACTGACCCAGGAGGAGCGCTCCGCGCTGGCGAAGCGCGCGGCGGACGCCCGCTGGCGCGCTGCCCGGGCCGCCCGTGAGACCGAGTGGAAGCGCTTCAAGGACGCGAAGTCGTCGAAGCCGCGCAAGAGCAGGGGAAAGTAGGATGATGCCCACGGCGCTCATCTGGTGCGCACTCGCCGCCAGTGTCCGCTACGACGTGCCGGCGGACGCGCTGCTCTCGGTCTATTCGGTGGAGCGTGGGGGCACGGATACCTGGTCTCACGACGCGAACGGGACCTATGACGTGGGACCGCTGCAGTTCAATACCGCTTACCTCGCCTCGCTGCAGCGATTTGGCATCACACCGCGTGCGGTGGAGGGCAAGACCTGCTATCCATGGTTTCTTGCCGCGTGGCGAATCCACAATCAGCTCGTGGAGGACCACGGTGGGTTCTGGACCCGGGTGGCGCGCTACCACAGCGCGACGCCCCACTATGTCGCGACGTACCGTCGTCAGCTCCTCGAGTACGCTCCGCGCTGGCGCGCCTGGCTGATCGCCCATTACCCGACGGTGGTAACCGCACCGGGCTTGCCCACGGGCACCGCGCCAACCCATGCCATCCCGCGGCACATGCCTGCTGCCGCTTCCCGGTCTGAGACCCCGCCTTTGGTCACCCGTCGCCGAACCACAGCGCCTGCGGGATTACAGACGCTCACGGGTGAGGGATCACCGGCTCACAGCTCCGCTCGCCCGCCTCGAGCGCTTAATTTGTATCGCAGCCGCATTACCCGTGCTCTTTCCCATAGGTTGCCCATTCAACCAGCATTCCATCATTAGCCCGAAAGATCTCGGCTTGTCAGCGCGACAAAGTGAAGCCTCGTCAGGAGAGTCTGTCTTGGTTGCCGATGCTTGTCACAGTTGCTGCCGGTACGCAAAAATAGCCAGCACATTTTCAACCATAGTGAAATGGGGAGCCAAATGAAGCGCCAAATGGCGGCCTTGGTGATCGGGAATGCAGAGTATCCGGGGGGAAACAGGCTTGCAAACCCCGTGAATGACGCCGAAGACCTCGGCGCCAAGCTGAAAAGTTACGGCTTCGAAGTACTGGTCGCAAAGGACTCTACGCTCAAGGAAATGGACCGGGGACTCAAGGACTTTCGCACTCTCCTGAAAACCCATGAAGTTGGGTTATTCTTTTTCGCCGGCCACGGCATGCAGATCGAGGGACAGAACTACTTGCTGGCCACTGACACAGATACTGATGCCGAAATGGACGCCAAGCACAGCTCTCTCTCGCTCGACAAAGTGCTCGATGTGATGGCGAAATCGGCTGCCTCGACCAAAATCATCGTGCTAGATGCCTGCCGTAACAATCCGTGGGAGCGCCGCTGGCAGCGCAGCCCAGCCTCCCGGGGTCTGGCCTCCGTCTACGCGCCAAAAGGCACAATCATCGGCTTTGCCACATCTCCGGGAGAGATTGCGCTCGACGGCGCAGGTCGCAACGGAACGTACACAGAAGCACTTCTTCAACACATGGACACGCCAGACTGCTCAATCGAAACGATGTTCAAGCGTGTGCGCAATACTGTAGCTGCGGCGAGCAAAGGTAAGCAGACAAGTTGGGAGCACACCTCACTCTCGGGCGAATTCTATTTCAATCTAAGCGTCGGAAAGCTCATACATGAATATAGCGGCACAGCGCTCAGCGACAGTCTATTTGTGCTCGACGAAACTCGAAAGTCTCACAAGATCATTGAGGGGCTGAAAATCTATACCTGGTCGCGGCAAAATGCGGCTCTTGAGTTGCTCACCGCCGCTTCCGTCGCGAAGATGGCGACCGATTCCCTGTTCGTCATTGGGCGCAACATTTACCAAGCCGCATGCGGCGGTTCGCACGGGGCATATGCGTTCGTGGAAAAGTTCATAGCACGCACAAGTGGGTTCAGCGCGGTCAAACGAAAAGCCATGTTAGACGGACTATTGTTTGAAATTTTCTTCAACTCGAAGGGTGAACTGCGTGATGCCATCAAGGGTGGCTGTTTCAATGAAGTGTTCGAGCTTCAGCAGCATATGGAATTGAAGAGCAGTTTCGACTTCATTGCGGAAGCTCTTACCGCTGCTCACGCCGATTTCTATGTTCTCCCCGGGAAAGGGCATGAGCTCTCGATCACTGTGAGTGCCAAAAGGAAGAAAGGCAACTATGTGGTGGACGCAGTCTATGTCGACGCTGATAACGTTTTACGGCGCGACGAAGATGTAGACGGGTCTGGTATATCTGATGACGAAGAGCCTAAGTTCTATGGGATCGTTCCGGATCAGTTCAATGATAAGCTCTCAAAGGAACTCGTCGTGCCCGCGAGGCTTCTGCGGATCACGTATACTCCCCGCGCCTCCGGCGTCAGCACCAAATTGAAGGTTCCACGCGGTTGGACGGTTCGGAAGTCCTTAAGCCTGTGATAGTCAATGTTGCCAACGGTGCTGCGTCGCGATCATTGACGTTCTCGGCTTTCGGTTCTGCCGCAGACCCCGCCCTTGGCACCCCCTCGCCGAACCACAGCGCCCGCGGGATTACGGCCGCTCAGGGGCGCGGGAGCGCCACTCATCAGAGCCTCCGCCGCCCGCGCTTCGTTCAGCCGAGGCGGTTGCACGGGGAGTGTCAAAGTGTGGCAAAGCATATACAAGTAATTGATTTATAAAGGCACGAGCGGTCTGCAAAGCCGCCCACAGCGGTTCGATTCCGCTCCTAGCCTCCAATAACAGCAGTCCTGTCCCGCGCAGTGGTGTTGGAGGACAAGCGGCATGCAAAGTGACTGCTACAACTACCGCGTCACTTGGTCGGGCGAGGACTTGAAGGGCGGAATTGCGTCCGCCGGGCGGAGTACGCCACTGCAGTTAAAGTTATGTCCGTCGGCTGCGCTTCATCAAGGAGGCGCAGGCGCTCGGGTTCAGTCTCGGTGAGGTGCAGGATCTCCTCGCGCTTGAGGACGGTCCACACTGCGGTGAGGCGTAACGACTCGCTTTCCTGAAATTGTCTGTGGTTCGCAGACGCCTGCGGCAATTGTGGCGCGTCGAGCGGGCGCTCGCCACCTTGGTCGAGCAGCGCCAGTGCAATGTGGAGGGATACTGCGTTGTCGGCTCATTGCCACATTCGAAAGTCAGCAACTCGCATGACGAGCCATTGCAGCCAACGGCCGTCGCGAAGATAGGTCGCGACGCGGCGAAGAATCTCGCACGACCGTGGAACGAGGTGTTGGTGTCCGCCCGTTCCGTCATTGTGGAGGCGACGCATTCAAGCCCCCGAGCGGATCAGTGCCGCGGAATGCTCCCCGGGGGATTTGAAAGCCGGTGGACTTGGATTTGACGAGGACCGCGGCAAGAGGAGATACTTAAACGAGCGTGCTGGTTCCCCGGTTGAGGCCGGGGAGGCAAGAGGGAACGCGGTGAGGCTCCAGGCGAGCCGATGCCGCGGCTACCCCCGTAACTGTAAGCGGCGAGTCCGCGTCCATGACGGCCACTGGGAAACTGGGAAGGCCGGGCGCAGGATCACGACCCGCGAGCCAGGAGACCTGCCAGTACGGTCACCCAACCGGTGGGCGGGGCGTACCACACGGAGCGGTCATTCGCAGCGGTGACATTGAGACCGATGCGGGGGCCGTGGGCTAGCATTCCACAACCACCGACTTCAGGCGTGCGTGCGGCGCGAGAGCGCTGTATTCGCGACCTGGATTCGTGGCGTTCGCATCGGCTGTTGTTACCACGCCCCTAAAGGGGCACATGTACGGAGCACTGCGATGCGAATGATCCCGGGATCGACTGACGTTCCTCAAGGCACACACGGGGAACGGCCAATGGACGCGACGGACGCTCACGATTTGAAGCCACGGCCAGGTCGCGTGAGCGGCGACGCACGGCGAGCCAGCCCTCGGCCGTGGATGGTTGCAGGACGCCGCGTTTGGATGGCTCTATGCTCGGTGACGACTATCGCGACTATCGCGACACCTGCGACGGCTGCGACGGCTGCGACGGCTGCGGACGGGCCCAGCGGTATGTCCACTATCGTCGTTTCGGCGGCCACCTTCCCGCAGACTCTGGCGCAGGCGTTGCCAACCGTGAGCGTAATCACCCGCGTTCAGATCGAACAGAGTGGTGTGAAAAACCTCGCGACGCTACTCCAACGGGTGGCCGGCGTGCAGATCACCTCCAATGGCGGCCCAGGACACACATCGACGCCCTATCTTGAGGGATTTGGTGGCACGGATGCCGGAGTCCTCATTCTGCTCGACGGCGTGCCACTCACCGCCGAAGACGCCTCCGGCGGCGACGATTATCTTGAAAACCTCACCACCGATCAGATTGAGCGCATCGAGGTCATACACGGAAACGTTTCAGCGATCTACGGCTCCGGCGCGATCGGCGGAGTCATCCTGATCACCACGCGCGAGGGCGGACAAAAGCCGCGGGCCGAACTGTCCCTGACGGCGGGCAGCCGTAACACAGTGACCGCCTCGGCCAACGCCAGCGGCGAGATCGACAAGACCCGCGTTCAGGTGGGGGTCAGCCGTTACACCACGGCTGGCATCCCGTCGATTAATCCCACTGAGAGCACGTTCGTTACGTCGAATCGCTCCGACGGCTATCACAACATGACTGCAAACGGATCGCTTGTGCAGGAGCTGGGTCATGATCAGCAGCTTGGAGTGCGCGCGTTTCTCAGTGACGGACGCTACAGCTACGACAATGAGAGCGCCGGTGGCCGTACCAAGCAGAGCCTGCTGCAGATCTTTAGCGACAACCGCATAGCTGCGGTCTGGACCTCGCACCTGAGTCTGTCTCGTCAGCGTACCGAGAACATCAATCTCGGCAGCTACCCCGCAATGTACCGTTCGACGCATCTCGATGTGCTGTGGCGTAACGTCATCCGGATTTCCAAAGCGTGGACGTTGACCGGGGGCGCAACGCATCAGCACCAGTCTGTCACGAGCACCGGGCAGGGCGGCATTCCGAGCACCTCGCGCAACGTGACGGCCGTTTTCGCTGGTCTGAACGGCTCATTTGCCGGCAATGAGATCCAGCTGAACCTGCGCCACGACCAGTTCGACGGATATGCGAGCACCAAAAACACGTTCTATGCCGGCTATGGTCGACAGTTGGGCCACGGCTTCGAGGCCATAGCCAGCTACTCGAGCGCCTTCAACGTTCCGCCGCTCGGTTATCTGTACTACAGCAATCCGTACTGGGTGGCCAATCCCCGGCTGAAGCCAGAGTCGGCACATACCGTGCAGGCGGCTCTGCAGTGGTCGGGCGGGACGGACATTGTTCGAGCCACGTTATTTCAGACCACAGGCGGAGACATGTGGGGCTTTGGCTCGACGCCGAATGGATTGACGGAGTTCGCGAATATCGCTCGCACGCGCACCCGTGGACTCGAGCTTACGTCTCGAGGCACGTGGCGACGATGGAGCTATGATGCGAATGTGACCTTGCAGCAGCCGCTGGCGATGAGCGAGCCCGGCGATCCGACCCTCCAGCGCCTGGCGAGGAGCATGGCGAACGTGAGTGTCGAGTATGATTTCCGGCGTTTTGAAACTGGTGTGCTCATCCACTACACCGGCCCACGGCCCGACGTCGCCTATTCGGCGAGTTTCGCGGCGATTCCGGTGACCCTCGGCAGCTATACCACGGTCAGTCTCACCGCGGACGGACCGATAGGTCGCACGCTGCGCTGGCATGTGCGTCTCGAGAATCTCCTCGATAAGCGATACGAGACGGCCTATAGCTACAACTCCGTGCCGTTCGGTGCCTTCGTGGGGTTGACCTGGAGTCCTTTCGGCCGATGATCTGTCCCATGCTCTGTGCCGGCCACCCGCCGCTATCGCGGCGGGGTCGGCCGGCCGCGGATGCGCGATCGGCAAAGGACGGCCGATGAGCGATCCGAGCGGCAGGGCGCGGATAATCGGGAGGGCGGCCAAGGCGGGCACACGGCGCGCGCGTCGGCGCAGCGGCACGCGGCCGACACGGTCACGCGCTATCGCAGCAGGTATCACGTCCGGTTCGGAAAAATCCTAGCGGTGCCATCTCGAGCGCCTGCACTCGGGAGATCAGCGGCGTGAGGTCCTCGGCGGCGGTCTTTGGGTGGAACAGCATGCCGGCGATCGTTCCGGAGTGGGAGATCTGCACACCCAGCGCGTCGGCCGCGGTGGCGAGCGCGCAAAGCGAGTTGAATCCCCGCATGGGCGCAGTGATTTGATGGAGTTCGGCGCTGCGGGTGGCCACCGTGGCGATTCCGGTGGCATCGTGTGCCTGGAAGGCGGCACGTGCTTGTTGCACGAGCTCGGTGTAATGACCCCGCATATCGTCACCTGGCAAGGGTAGGGCCAATGTGTCGCG
>JAJZLX010000364.1 GCA_021850555.1 Pseudomonadota bacterium
AGCGTCTTTTACATCCAGTGGAACAACATCCAGCAGCTCGTGGTGCCGCCGATCTGCCAGATCTCCTTCATCGACAATCTCGGCCACGCGATCGCCAAGGGCGCGAACCTGCAGGCGACGCTGCTCGTCACCCGCCATCTGCGGGCCGACCTCACGGCCGGCTACACCTCCGCGCGCTATGTGGCCGACTCCCGGCTCTCGCTCACCGAGCTCACCCCCGTCGTATCGAGCGGGGATGCGATCACCGTGGGCAACAGCGGCGATGGAGTCGGTACCCCGACCCCGCCGTTCACCGTCTCGCTCGGTCTTCAGTACGACTTCCGGCTCACCGGCCATGACTCGTTCGTGCGTCTCGATGACAATTACCAGGCCGCCGAGCGCTGGCTCACCCCGCAGACCGATCCGAACGCGCTGCAATTCGACGCGGCGAACTACCTGATCGGCTCATCGAACATGATGAACATGCGCGCCGGCATGCGCTTCGGCGAGTGGCGCCTGGAGGCGTTCGTCGACAACCTGACCGATACCCATCCGGTCACCAGCTACTCCTGGTCGATCGATCCGGGGGTGTGCGCGACGCCGACACCGCAGTGCGAGCGGGCCTCGCGGCTGCAGACCCAGTGGACGTTGCGGCCGCGCACCTTCGGGCTGACGGCGATCTACCGGTACTGAGATGAGCGGCCCGGCTCGCGAGGCGGCGGGCGATGAGGGGCGCTCGGGCGCGAGCCTGGATCGCTGCGCGGATGAGCCGGCCGGCCTGAGCCGCGCGCTCGCGCACCGCCATATCTCCATGATCAGCATCGGGGGGATCATCGGCGCGGGCCTGTTCGTGGGCAGCAGCGTGGCGCTCGCCTCTGCGGGGCCGGCCTCGGTCTTGAGCTACCTCGGCTCGGGACTGATCATCGTGCTGCTGATGCAGATGCTCGGGGAGATGGCGGTGGAGCTTCCCCACGTGCGCTCCTTCAGCGAGTTCACCCGGGCCTCGCTCGGCGACGGCGCGGGCTTCGTGACCGGGTGGCTCTACTGGTACTTCTGGGTGGTGGTGATTCCGGTGGAGGCCATCGCCGGGGCGGTGCTGCTGCACGCCTGGCTGGCGGTGCCGACCTGGGCGCTGGGCCTGGCGCTCATGGCCGCCATGACCGGGGTCAACCTGATGTCGGCCCGCTCGTACGGGGAGTTCGAGTTCTGGTTCGCCTCGATCAAGGTGGCGGCCATCATCGTGTTCATCGCGCTCGCGGCGGCCTTCGTGCTCGGATTCTCCCCGCCCGGGCGCGTGAGCGCCGATCTCGCCGGCCACGGAGGGTTCGCGCCGCACGGGATGCTCGCGGTTCTGGGGGGGCTCGCCACGGTGTTCTTCGCGATGACCGGCGCTGAGATCACCACCGTCGCGGCGGCGGAGTCCGCCGAGCCCGCGCGGGCGATCGCCACGATGACCCGCTCGGTCATGTTGCGCATCCTGGTGTTTTACGTCGTATCGATTTTCCTCATCGTCGCGGCGGTCCCGTGGACCGATGTGCGCCCGGGGTTCTCCCCGTTCACCCTGGCGCTGTCGGCGGCCGGACATCCCTGGATCGCGCGCTCGATGAGCGTGGTCATCCTGACCGCGGTGCTCTCGTGCCTGAATTCGGCGTTCTACGTCTGCTCGCGGGTGCTGTTCGTGCTGGCCGGCAACGGCGATGCGCCTCAATGGCTCGTGAAGGTGAACGACCGACACGTCCCCGCGCGCTCGGTGGCGGTCGGGGCGGTGGCCGGCGCTCTCGGCATCCTGGCGAACTCGCTCGCGCCGAAGGCCGTGTTCGCCTTCCTCGTCAATGCCGCCGGAGCGCTGATCGTGTTCGTCTACATCCTCACCGCGCTCGCGCAGATCCGTCTGCGCTCGAGGCTTCGGCGCGAGGGCCGCCCGCAGCCGTCCATCCGGATGTGGGGGTTCCCATGGCTGAGCTACGCCACGGTGGCGGGGCTGCTCGCGGTGCTCATCGCCATGGCATTGACGCCCGGCATGGCGAGCCAGCTGTATGTGAGTCTCGTGACGCTGGCGCTCGCCGTGGCGGCCTACCTGGGGCTGCGACGCCGGCGTTCGGCGTGCGCGGCGGCTGCGCCATCACCGGAGGCAAGCGGCGCGCCGTAAAAGAATGACGGCAGACGTCCGGGCGTCATCGAGACGCCCGGACGCACCGCATCGCGCTACTTGAGGTAGATCTCGAAAATCGTTCCGGCGGGCGTCGGCGCGGCTCCGCCGCCGGTCGTCAAGCCGATCAAGTCCCCGGCCGGCATCTGCACGAAATCACCTTCGCCGGCGATGAACGTTCCATCCGGAGGCCCGGAGAACGAATGCAGCACCGTTTCCTCGCCGTTCGTCGGGTTGAACTGAAAGACAGTTCCGTCTCCGGGATTGGAGCTCGCCACTGAAGTCGTCGATCCGCCGTTGCCGGTCATGCCGTAGAAGTTTCCGTCGCTCGCAATCATCATGCCGGTGTTCGGGTACAGGCCGTCGCCGGAGACGCTGCCGAAGGCGTGGACAACCGACTCCTGTTTCGTTCCCGGGTCATATTCGAATATCGTGCCGCAGCCGGGCTGCATTCCGGGGAACACGCACGAGGAATCTCCGCCGGATGTCGTCTCGCCGTAGATGTTTCCACTGGCGTCCTGAATCAGGTTCCCCTGGGGGAACGAGCCGTCGGTTCCTCCGACGAACGTGTGCAGCACGGAATACGTGCCTGTGCCCAGGTCGTACTCAAACAGAACGCCACAGCCGCAGCTCGCGCTTCCGCCCGTCCCGGCGGTTCCGTAAAGATTGCCGTCGGAGGCCTGCAGCAGCGGTCCGCCGCCCGGTCCGCTCGTGGACGGGTTCCCGTCCGTTGTGCCCTGAAACGAATACAACACGGATTCCTGATTGGTGCTCAGGTCGTAGCGGAATATCGTGCCGTTGCCGTATGCGCCGCCCGAGGAGGTGATGCCATACAGGTTGCCGTCGGAGGCCTGCATGAGCTCATCCTCCGGATTTCCCCCGTCGGCTCCATCGGTGAACGTGTAGACGGTGCTGACCGTGTCGGTGCTCGGGTCGAACTTGTAGATCACCCCTGCGCCGTCGGTGCCGCCGCCGGCCAGCCCATAGTAGTTGCCATCACTCGCCAGAATCAGGCTTCCCGCCGGGTTCACCGGCAAGTCGGTGCCTGTCGGGAATCCATACAGGATCTTTTCCGTATTCGTGGCCACGTCGTATTCGAATAGCGTTCCATTGCCGCCACTGCTGGAGTTGTCCGGTCCGCCGAAATAGGTGGTGCCGTAATAAATGCCGCTGCCGCCCGGCGCGAGACTGCCGGCCGGAGTCGATCCATCCGTGATGCCGGCGCTCAGCTGATCCCCCTGGAAGCTATACAGCACCTTTTCCGCCGGAGCTCCACAGGTTGCCGCGACGCCGGTGACACCGGCGGAGGAAACGGTGCCGGTATTGTTGCTCAGCATGCACAGCAGGCCGCTCGGGTCCGCGCCGACGGTCACGTCATACGCGGTCCCGGAGGCAAGGCTCGATTCTATCGTAAAGGCGGTCGAGTTCGCCGCAACAGGTGTCGCATCGGCCCGGTTTGCCAACAGGGAAAGACCGGTGGCCGCCCCGAGACCGGTGATGCTCCCGGATATCGTATAGCCGCAATTCACCGAAACGTCGGTGACATTGGCCGAAGAGATGGTTCCGGCGCCATTGGTGATCGCGCAATTCTCCCCGCCCGGCTGCGCCGCAACGGTCACCGTGAAGGCGGTGTTGTTGGCGAGGTCCGAGGCGAGTGTCGAGCCGGTCGAGCCGCCGGAAATCGGGATATCCGAGCCGTTCACGTCCAAAGACAGTCCGGTGGCCGTCAACCCCGCGACTTTGGCGGATATGCTGTACGTCGCGGCCGGTGGGCTGCTTGCCGAACCGCCGCCCCCGCACGCGGCAAGCCAGAACGGTGCCGTGCAAATCAGGGAAACGGCCGAAATTCTCCTGAGAGACCGAAAGCGAATCGCCATGATATCTCCGTGAATTGCTTATTGACTGTTATCAGAGCCAGCGGACGCCGCAGGCGTCGGGCGGAAATTCTTGCGCACCGATGATGCGTGATCCATGAGCGGCCGCTCACTTCTTTCGTTTGCGGCGGACGAAGCGCCGTGGCAGGGATGTGCGGTGATGACTTTTCTCAGTGCCGGGCTGCGCGAGAGTGCGGCATCGTCCATCAAGCAACACCCTGGGCGGAAAACGCCGGCGTGCCCGGTGGCGGATCGACAAAGTCGCGCGACCCGGAGATCTGTCGAGTCTTGTCGATGATATGGCCGATGGAATGGGAGTTGCGAGGTGCCGCGCGGGCAATGCCGCTGCCGTGCTGTCGGACCTGCTCAGTCGCAGTGGACTTGCGCGGCATGGTTGCTGTTGCGATGCCTGAGGCAGGCACGAACGCGCGCCGGGGGAGCTCGGGATGGCACGCAACCGGCGCGGCAGGGTCCGTTTCAGGTCCGTCAGGTGTGCAATCCCCAGGCACCGATCCTTGCGCGGAAATGGCGGTCTGCGTCGCCGGCGCCTGACGGAAGTCAGGCTTCGGCCCGTGGCGCGGGCGGCACGGGTCAGGGGTGGAAGTAGTAGCTCGCCTTCAGGAAGAAGGTGCGCTGCTCGGGCAGGAGCCCGGCGGCGCCGATCCCCTGGTAGCCCTCGGAGCTGCCGGCGTAGAACACCGTCCAGGGATTGACCTGGTAGCCGAGCAGCCACTGCGTGGCGAGCGTGCGCGTGCGGCTGGCGGTTCCCGCGGGGTAGAGCGCCGTGTTGTTGCGCACGGCCTGACCCTGCGCGACCGTGTTCACGAACAGGCGCGGCGTGAAGTACCAGGAGAGGCGCAGATCGTACAGGTTCGCGGTGAACAGCCGCCGGCCGTTGAGGTCGAGCCGCTCGATATCCTCGACGAGGTCGATCTTCAGGTGTTTGCCGGGCGCGAAGTCGAGCGTCGTCGAGACCGAAAGGAGGCTCCCCTGACGCACGCCGATGTAGTCGACGCCGTCGCCCCCGAGGACATCGACCTCGGCCTCGAACCATCCGGTCGGCTGGGCGGTGGCGTCCATCTCGTACTGATTCAGGCTGAAGGTCTTGCCGTGGTAGTACTGCCGGTCGTGCGTCGCGTACAGGATGATGTGGGTCTGGTAGTGGGCGTGAACGAACGTGTACAGCATGACCTTGCGGTCGAGGACCGGACCGTTGCCGGTGGCGTCGGTCCAGTTCGACACGGTGCCGAAGCCGCCGTTCTGCCACCAGTTCGTATCCGGGGCGTAGAAGTCGTATTCCCCCGAGAAGGTGAGCTGGTCGTAGCCGACCTGGGGCATGTACCCGAGGTCCGCCCGGAAGCCCCGGGCGACGTGCACCGCGTTGAGGTCGAAGTTGTAATTGTGGCGCGCGCGGGCGAAGTCGAGGCTCCACGTCTGCCCCTTCACGGTGCCCGGAGCGATGGCGAAGGCGCTCGCGACGAGGCGTGGGTAGGTGGTGGAGGAGGTGCCGACCAGAGTGGTCAGTGTGTCGCTGGGGTCGATCTGCCAGAGGCCGTCGGCGGCGTACACCGCGTTGCGGTATCCGCCGCCGCTGCGCTCGGAGGCGAACACGCCGAACGCGGACTCGCCGAGGTCGTGCCGGTAGCGCATGAGCGCATCGCGCGTGCCGAAATTGAAGGAGCGGACGCTCGAGCCCTGAGGCCCGGGCAGCACGATGTCGGTGGCCAGATCCTGCGTCGCGAGCACCCCGATGGCATTGGCGCCGACCTGCCCGACGAGCTTCGTCGCCCAGCGCGGATCGGCGATGGCAAGGGTATCCACCAGCGATCCGGAGGGGCTGAAGGTGTCCGAGGTGAGGCGCAGGTTCGGGGTGTTCATCACCTCGGTGCCCTGCTCGAAGAACGGCCGGTTCTCCTGGTAGAACAGCGCGAACTGGCGGTTGACGCTCAGCTGCAGCACATCGGGGGCGACTTCGGAGAAATTCGGGTCCACCGTCGCGGCCCACTCGAGGTCCGGGCGCAGGATCCAGCGCGCATCGAGGCTCGCCTTGAGCGCGAGAGAATGGCGCACGAGCCCGGTGTCGGCACCGTGCGGCCGGTCGGTGCGGATGAGCGTCACCGCCGGAATCAGCTGGAAATTCGCGTGCCGGGCCTTCACGGCGGTGGCGGTGCGCACCTGCGCCTGCGAGCACAGCATGCAGGCGCTGTTGTAGTTGAGCGGGCGGCTGAGCAGCTGGTGGCGGACGCTTCGCGGCCAGTTGCGAAAGAACATGAGTCCCCATTTCTGGGGCTTGTCGCTGTGGGGGAATTTGATCGAGGCGAACGGGATCCGCATCACCACGCGATAGCCGCTCGGCGTGCGGGCGGCCTTGCAGCCCCACACGGTGTTCCAGGAGGAGTATTCGGTGCCCTGCAGCTGGAACGCGTCCCATTCGACGCCGCCGGCCGTGCACATGAGCTCGTACGCCCACTGCGTATCATCGAAGGGGCTGAGGAACACGCCGACGTAATCATCGGCAGTGTCCGAGACGTCATCGTGCTCGCGGTAGGGCGCGTGAATGTCGCCCGGATGCGGATCCTGGGCGATGAAGCGCAGCCACAGCGCCCTGGTGGTGTAGCCGGCCTCGACGCGCGTGGCGACCGGCGCCGGCCCGTTCTGTTCCGGGCTGATCTCGTAGGCAATGGAAAAGCGCGCGGCGTGCCGCCAGGCCTCGGATCCCGGGTGCCCGTTCTTGGCGAGCCACGGCGTCAGGTCGGGGATGACGGACGGGCGGGCGGTGGCGGGCGCGGCCGAGGCGCTCGCCGGCCGCGCAAGGCCGGTGAGCGCGAGGCAGCAGCCGATGAGTGCGAGCCCGAGGATGCCTCGCCCTGAGCGCTTCCCCCGGGGCGCAAGCGCGGCACCGCAGGGATCGGAGGCGAGGCCCGGGAAGGGCCGGGCAGTACGGCGCAGCGTGGTCATTGATTCTTTTAGAGTCCTGCTCTGACACGTCTTCGCGCCGTTCCTGACGGTGCTTGCCGTGTCTCGGCCCTTGCCGGCTTTGCAGCCTCCGCGGGCCGCAGTGGCGCTGTTCGATCGCGGCCTGATCCGGCGGTCCTGGAGGGAGCTCACCCGCGCGCGAGGCGCCAAGCGCCAGGCGGTGTTGGCGCGTGTTGCGCGGGGCAGGGCGCAAATATATCGGGTCCGCGGCGCACGCGGGCGCCGCCGTGGTGCGCATGCGGTGAGCCGCTCTGCGGGCGAGACGAGCCGGCGGTCAATCCGAGGCGGGGTAATTCTGGTAGCTCACCTTCGGCTTCGGGCAGTCGGGGACCTCGGGCGGATTCAAGCCGGGGGCGTGGCCGTAACCCCCGGTGACCCGCCAGCACTGGTTGAAGGCAGAGCAGTAGCAGTATCGAACGGCGAGGCTCTTCGCCGGGCCCGCGGAGAACTGTGACAGAAGCGCGTTCCAGATGGCGGCGGTGGCGGGGGACTTCTTGAAGGCCAACAGGTTGATGGTCTGACCGGCGCGCAGCACCATTCCCTCATCGGAGCTGGTGCTGATCCCCCCGCGCACCGCCCGATCAGGCACCCCGTCCGGCTGCAGCGCCAGGCCGCAGCAGCTGTGCAGCAGCTCCCAGGGCGAGCGCTGCGGCCTGCCTTTCCAGAACACCTGGAATGATTCGATCTTCGCCGGCCCGATGCCGGAATTCACCAGGGCGAGCGTGATGAGCGGCGGGGAGCTCGAGCTGCTCTCGTAGAGCTGCACGAACGGCCAGGAGGCCGCCGCCACCATCTGCTGATTGGTGCGCTCGGTGTTGAAAGCGACCCACAGTGAGACTGCGGCGACCACGACCGCGCCGATCGCGAGCGCGCTCTCGGCCCAATGACGCTCGAACAGGGAGGGCAGCGATTCATTCGACATGATGGAGGACTCCTTGGGATGTGGGGCTCAGAGGATCCGCAGTCCCTTGGCGAGGGTGGCGTGCAGGCGCCTGTCGCTCGCGGCCGCCTTGCCCTCGAGGCTTGCAGACACCGTGTACTCGGCCCGGGTCGGCGCCCGGCAGGGGAGTCCGACCTCCGAGGCGAGGCGGCTGTGCAGGAGCGGCTCGTGCAGGCAGTCGCCCTCGCGTACGAGGAGATCCGGATCCTGTGCCACCCCCGCCACCGCGATGACCCGACCGCCGAGGGAGGGTCCGACGCTGCGCCACCGCAGCAGACGGAGCGGCCCCACGGGCCCGGCAAAAGATGGGCCGTCCGCGGCCCGGGCGAAGGACAGCCCGAGGGCGGCGCCGAGCAGCACGAGCAGGGCGAGCGGCAGCCTGCGCGGCACGGTGAGACGGGCGGCATTCGGCACGGCTTTCTCCCCTGAGGGCACCGCACGGCGCCCCGTTCTTGTGCTCGGCGCCAGGCGCCGAATACCGCCAAGGATAAGGGAATCGGTGGATCGGCCGCGAGCCGCCCCGCGCCCCCGGGGCGCTGAGCGGAGGGCTCGGCGCGGTGAGCCGTCCCGCCTTCCCCCTTTCGGTCCGGCCGCCTGCGAGGCTCCCGGGGGCTCGAGGCTTCGGACTCGGCGCCGAGCCGTGCTAGATTTACGCGCCCTGGACTGTGCACTGGAGTGCCCCGCCTTGAACGCCAGCGACGAGAGCCTGACCTCCTCGGCCAATGCCCGGACCCTGCCGCAAAGCGGGCAGCCGCCCCGACAGCGGGGCGGATCGCTCGAAAGCCGGCTGCTGCACGGACTTCTTGAACGGCTCGGATCTCCGCCGATCGAGTTCACCCTGTGGGACGGGCAGCGCATCCTGGCGGCCGCCGAGCCGGTGTGCCGGGTGCGGATCCTCGACCGCGCGACGCTGTGGTCGATCCTCACCGATCCCCAGGTGCGCTTCCCCGATGCCTACAGCGAGGGCCGGATCGAGATCGAGGGCGATCTGGTGCGGCTGCTCGAGGAGGTCTATCTCGCCTCCGGCCGCGGCAGGCCCTCCGCGCGCGGGCGTGCGCTCGAGCGCCTGCGCCGCCCCCACGTCAACAGCCTCTCGGGCTCGCAGCAGAACATCCACCACCACTACGACATCGGCAACGAGTTCTACACGCTGTGGCTCGGCGCCACCATGGCGTACACCTGCGCGTACTATCCCGAGCCTGATACGAGCCTCGATGAGGCGCAGGTCGCCAAGATGCATCACGTGTGCCGCAAGCTGCGTCTGCGGGCGGGGGAGAGCGTGGTCGAGGCCGGCTGCGGCTGGGGCACGCTCGCGCTGCACATGGCGCGCCACTACGGGGTCAAGGTGCGCGCCTTCAACATCTCGCGCGAGCAGGTCGCCTACGCGCGCGAGCGGGCCGCCCGCGAGGGCCTCGGCTCGCAGGTCGAGTACGTCCTCGACGATTACCGCAACATCAGCGGCCGCTACGACGCCTTCGTCTCGGTCGGGATGCTCGAGCACGTCGGCGTGGACAACTACCGCCCACTCGGCAGCGTGATCAGCCGATCCTTGGGGAGCAACGGGCGGGGCCTCATCCACTCGATCGGCCGCAACTACCCCGCGCCCCTGCAGGCCTGGATCGAGAAGCGCATCTTCCCCGGCGCCTGCCCGCCCTCGCTCGGGCAGATGATGGACATCTTCGAGCCCTGGGATCTTTCCATTCTCGATGTCGAGAACCTGCGCCTGCACTATGCGCAGACGCTGCGCCATTGGCTCGAGCAGTTCGAGGCGCAGAGCGAGCGCGTGCGCCAGATGTTCGATGAGAAGTTCGTGCGCATGTGGCGGATGTATCTGGCCGGCTCCGTGGCGGGATTCACGACCGGGACGCTGCAGCTGTTCCAGGTGGTGTTCGCCTCCCGGGACAACAACGATATTCCGCGAACGCGCGCGCACCTGTACGCCTGAGCGAGCCATGCGCAACTGCGAGGTGTTGATCGTCGGCGGGGGGCCTGCCGGCTCGAGTGCGGCCTGGAAGCTGCGCCGCGCCGGATGCGATGTGCTGGTGCTCGACCAGGCGCGCTTCCCGCGCCTGAAGCTGTGCGCCGGCTGGATCACGCCGGAGGTGGTCCGCGACCTTCAGATCGACATCGCCTCCTATCCGCATCGCTTCCTCACCTTCGATCGCATGCACCTGCACTTCAAGGGGCTGCACCTGCCCGTGCGGTGCGTGCAGCACTCCATCCGGCGCGTGGAGTTCGATGCGTGGCTGCTCGAGCGCTCGGGCGCTCCGGTGATCGAGCACTCCGTGCGCCGCATCCGCGAGGATGGCGGCGCCTACGTGATCGACGAGGAGTTCCGTGCGCGCTATCTCATCGGCGCGGGCGGCACGCGCTGCCCGGTGTACCGGACGCTGTTTCGCGAGCTCAATCCGCGCGCCACCGAGCTGCAGACCGTGACGCTCGAGCACGAGATCGAGTACGACTGGCGTGATCCGCACTGTCACCTGTGGTTCTTCGAGCACGGCTTGCCGGGCTATGCCTGGTACGTGCCGAAGCAGAACGGTTGGCTCAACATCGGCATCGGCGGCATGGCCGAGCGCATCAAGCGAAGCGGCCGCTCGATCCACGAGCACTGGGCGCTGTTGACCGCCAAGCTCGATCGCGGCCTTGCCCGCGGCGCTCACTACGATCCGGCCGGCTACAGCTACTACCTGCGCGGCCGCGTGGAGGTTGTCAGGCGGGGCAACGCGTTCATCGCCGGCGATGCCGCCGGACTCGCCACGCGCGACATGGCCGAGGGCATCGGGCCGGCCGTGCGCAGCGGCCTCGCCGCGGCCGAGGCCATCGTGAGCGGCGCCGAGTACCGTCTCGCGCAGGTGACCGGCGCGAGCTTCGGCGGCGGGACGGCGAGCCGTCTGCTCGATTGGGCCATGACACGAGGCGCGGCCCGGGACGCGGCCTGAGGGCCATGAAGCCCAAACTCTAACTTGACATCGCTTCTCCTTCAGCGTGGGCGAGGGCGGGGCGGCCTCACTGTTTTCCTGACCGACTGCGGATTGTGCGGGGTGTGCATTTGCGCATCGCCGGGACTATCCTCGGCTCTCCTTGGTGCCACCTCGCAAGGAGTCAGCCGTGTCAGGCGAGCTTCCGCGGAAACGCACCCTGCGCGCACTCCCGAGCCAGTGGATCTTCGCGCTCGACCGCTGGCTCTGCCGCCGGCTGGGCATCTACGAGTACTCGGCGGGTGAGGACTGTCTGTTCCGAGCCGAGCTCAAGCGGGCCGATGAGACCGTGTTGCTCTGCGACGGCCTCGAGGTGCGCCCCGGCGACCCGCTGTTGGAATTGCACCTGTGGAACGAGCACGTCCCGCCCATGGGGCGGGGGCCGAGCCTCGCCTGGGGCCGGCGCACCGCACGCGTCATGGACGCCTCCCTGCGCGAGCTCGGGCGACACCTCACGCAGTCCTTTGATTGCCGATCGGTGGTTGCATTGCGCGCGCAGATGCGCCTGCGCACGGGCAGACAGAGCGCGCAGCTCGCGTGCATCTTCCGCCGGTTCGGCTTCGAGGCGGTCACGCAATCGAAGGTCAGGCATCCGGCCCGGCTGCATCTGCTGGGTGAGAACATCCTGGTGGCGCTGCTCATCCTGGCGGCCAATCCCGTCTCGCTGCGCTCGGGGCTGCTTCGCCGCAACGGCGCGCGGGTGATCATCTCGCGCGAGGCGTTCCTGCGCCGGTATGGACACCCGAGTTGCGCCGCGCTCGGGGCGCAAAGCGCGGCCGCGACGCGGGCCGCACCGACTGCGCCAGCCGTGGCGGCTCCCGCGACACTGCGGCTGCGGCCGCATCGCCAGCTGGCCCTGGCGCGCCCGGGCGTCTCCCCGGTGGCGAGGCTGCGCCGTCCGGGCTATTGCGCGGGGTCCGATCGGGCCGCGGCGCCCCCAAGGGTGAGGGAGGCAGCCGGTAAACCGGATAATCCACGTTGAGGCGCGGCAGCGGACCTGCTTCGGCATCTATCCCGTGTCTGCTCTTTCGGCGATGGGAACGGCTTCAGACATTGGACAACAGGTCCGATACCGAATGTTGCGAATTAGCAACAAATGGATTGCTTCAATCTCTCTTTGCAGGTATCAGAGTGCTTATATTGGCTCCCAGTTGACTTTTGGGGTATCCGTGTCCTCGAGGACCCTGTATGCTTCATGACACAGTCAGGCATTAAACGAACGATTGTTTTAATTTTTTGACGGCCGAGTCTGGGGAGGGGGCATGTTGAAGAAGATCGGGATACTGCTGTGCACAGCGGTCGCCGCATTGGGCCTGGCCGGTTGCGGCCACAACAGTCGCACCAGCACGGTGGCGAGCACCCATCAGCGCGGCACGCTGGTGAACGATCCACCCTTTCGGGTGGCCTCCCTCTCGGCGAGCGGCCTCGCAGCCGAGCTGACCGCGATGCCGTCCGGCTCGGCGCTGCTTGCGCTCGCCGGCGCGCCGGCCTGCGGTGTCGACGTCTATTACCTCAAGTACTGGACCGTGGCGCCGGACAATTCGCCGCAATTGGCCTCCGCGGCGCTCATGGTGCCTACCGGCTCATCCTCATCGTGCTCCGGCCCGCGGCCCATCGTGGAGTACGCGCACGGCACGGCGACCTCATCGACCTACAACATCGCGGATGTCACGAACACCTCCAATCCCGCCAGCGCCGAGTCGGCGATCATCGCCGCGGTGTTCGCGGCGCACGGGTACATCGTCGTGGCGCCCAACTACCTGGGCTATGACATCTCGACGCTCGGCTATCACCCGTACGTGGACGGCGCTGAGAACGCGATCGTCATGATGGATGCGCTGACGGCGGCCCGCAAGGCGCTGCTCAGCACCTTCACGCCCCAGACGAGCGACGACGGACGGCTGTACATCACCGGCTATTCAGAGGGAGGCTATGAGGCGATGGCCACCGTCAAGGCGATGCAGGCGGCCGGCGAGACCGTCACCGCATCGGCGCCGTCGTCCGGACCGTACGCGCTCGAGGCGTTCGGCGACGCGATATTCTTCGGCCAGGTCGACATCGGCTCGACGGTGTTCGCGCCCATGGTGAGGACCAGCTACCAGAACGCGTACGGAAACCTGCACAGCTCGCCCTCGGAGGTGTTCTCCTCGACCTACTCAAGCGGCATCGACACGCTGCTGCCGAGCCCAACGCCCCTGTCCACCCTGTTCCAGCAGGGCAAGCTGCCGGAGTCGGCGCTGTTCAACAGCACCACGCCCACCTCATCCACCGGCATCACGGCCGTGGACACGGCGGCGGATGAGCTGCTCGCCTTGCCCTCGAGCGCCCAGTACGGAGCGTCGCTCGCGGCGCTGTTCGATGCGGGCTTCGGCAATCCTTACCTGGTGAACAACTCGTACCGCGTGGAGTACGTGGACGATGCGATCATCAACCCGGACCAGGCCGAGATGGCGATCCTCAACCACGAGACGCTGACATCGAGCAACGTCGGGCTCGCCGCCTCGCCCGCGGTCGGATTGCGCCAGGACCTGAAGTTGAACGACATGCGCAACGGCGGCTGGGCCCCCGAGGAGCCCATGCTGATGTGCGGCGGGGACCAGGATCCGGAGGTGTTCTTCATGAACACGCAGATCATGGCGGCGCAGTGGAGCGCGTACCTGGGGACGCTCGTCAACGTGCTCGACCTCAACGCCACCCCGAGCGGGCAGTTCGCGCCCCTGCAGAGCGCCTTCCAGGAGACCTACGCCGGGCTGGTCGCAGCGGAGGGGGCGAGCACCGCCATCCAGGCCTACCATACGACCGAGGCTCCGTTCTGCATGGTCGCGGCCCGCGATTTCTTCGGGCAAGTCAAATAAGCACAGCGAGAGACGACCATGCAGAAAAAGATCATCACACTGGCGCTCGGCACCGCTCTCGCGCTGGCCGCATCCGGGGCGTACGCGGACAACAGCCGTCCGAACGACATCCGCATCGGGGCATACTTCGTCCACTACGACAGCACCGCGACCGACATCACCGGGCCGTTTACGCCTCCGGGGCTGAACACCAGCATCGGAAGCGTCACGACGCTGTACTTCGCGTATGTGCGCACCTTGTCGGCCCACTTCCAGGTCGAGCTCGCCTTCGGCTATCCCCCGGTGACCTATGCCAAGGGCAAGGGACCGGCGACCGTGGGCTCGCTGCCCTACAACGGCAAGGAGATCGCGAGCATCCGCTGGGTCTCCCCGACGCTGCTGCTCGAGTACAACTTCCTCAGCCCGCAATCGAAGTGGCAGCCCTTCGTCGGCGTCGGAGTCAACTACACGCGTTTCATCGACCGGCAGATCACCGCAGAGGGGGCGGCGGTGAGCGGTGGGCCCACCTCGATCTCCCTGCCGTCCTCCGTGGGACCCGCGGTCACGGCCGGCCTCACATATCGCTGGACCAACCGCTGGCACTTCAGCGCCTCCTACTCGGTTGCGCAGGTCAACAGCCGGCTCACCACCGATACCGCGGGAATCCTGCGCTCGAACGAGGTGCACTTCTGGCCGAACGCCGTGGTGGTGTCCGTCGGCTATTCGTTCTGAGTCCTGCCCTGACACGTCTTTGCGCCGTTCCTGAC
>JAJZLX010000423.1 GCA_021850555.1 Pseudomonadota bacterium
CGCGGGTTTCAAGACCACGGTGCAGCCGGCGGCGAGTGCCGGTGCGATCTTCCATGTTGCGAGCAGAAACGGGAAGTTCCAGGCGATGATGGCACCGACCACCCCAACGGGCTCGCGCAGCGAGAATGCGGCATACTCCTGGCCGGGTACGAGGGTTCCCGAGACCGGCAATGCCTGCCCCTCGAGCTTGGTGGGCCAGCCCGCCATGTACCGCCAGACTTCGATGGCGTGTTTCAGGTCCACGTGGCGGGAAATTACGATCGACTTGCCGTTATCGATGGCCTCCAGCTCGGCCAACTCGTCGGCATGGCGCTCAACGAGATCAGCGATCCGATGCAGGACGCGCTCGCGATCCACGGGCTTCATGCGCGACCAGTCGGAGTCCTCAAAGGCGCGGCGCGCCGCGGCCACCGCCCGGTCGATGTCGGCCGCCTCGCCCATGGCGACGCTCGCGATGACGCGGTCGCTCGAGGGATCGCGCACCTCGAAGGTCCGGCCGCTGATCGCATCGGTCCAGACGCCGTCGATGAGCAGCCGCCGGGGCTTGCCGAGAAATGCGGTATTGGCCGGCAAAATCCCGGACAGATCATTGGTCAATACCGAGGACACCGCGCTCGGACTCTTTCGCGTCGTCGCCTGCATGGAGCACCCCTCTTTCGTCATCCCGCACCCGGAAGCCATTTGACCGGATCCGCCGGGTACCCGCAGACCGGTCCGATGCAGTATCCGTGTCCTCGAGCAAGTTGCCATGAGCCTTTGGGCGGATGGAGGGGATACTTTGGTATTACGCGGATGAAGGGCTGACCTCGCGGTAATAGCACATGAAGCCGCTCTGGCAGAGTTCGGAGTTGCTGCGCAGCCCTCGGGCGTAGGCGGTCACATCCCGCTCGTCACCGCCGGCATGGCGCCCGAGTACGGCACGCGCCATCTCGACACTCTTCAGCCGACGCTCGAGCGGGCCTTCGCGTCCGGCGATCTTGACGGCAGCGACGCCGGCGGCCGCAAGCCGTGGGATCGCGCATAGCCCGCACGGACCGTTCGGCAACCCCTCCGCCGTGACCGTGAAACCGCATGAGAACACGTACCAAAGCCATTTTTCCCAGGCTTCGTCGTTGGATTGAAATCGTTCAAGCTCGGACTCGCGAAGCGTTTCCCCGTCACTGCGGTGATATTCGTGACGAAAACGCTCGAGACAGATCGGTCCGCCGAGCGGCCCGGGCAGGTGCAGCGTGTGGCACGAGCCCTCCTCGAACACGCAGCCGTCGTTGAGGATGAAGGCTTCGATTTCGAGCGCCGGCAGGGCGTAACACATCGCGTGGATCTCGCTCAGCGTCACGTGGCGCGGCAGAATAACCCGCGTTGCACCAAGCTCGGCCGCCAATTGTGCCGTGTCGGCGTTATGACACGAGGCCACCGAGCTCAGGTGCAGGCGCAGTGGCAAGCCGCGCTCGCCCAGCGCTGCCAGCAGCCCCAGGTCGCCGACGATCACCGCGTCGGCGCCGCTCGCGGCAACCCGGTCGAGCATCGCGAGCAGATCGTCCCACCGGTCCGCCGAATAGCTCTGCGCGTTGAAGGCGACCGACACGCGCTTGCCCAGCTCGTGCGCCAGGGCAGCCGTGCGTGCCAGTTCCTCGAAGCTCAGCAGGTTGCCACTCATCCTGCGATTCAACGTGGATCGCCCGAAACGCGCCTGCCACTCGTGCGGCACCAGCCCGCAGTAAAACTCGTCGGCACCGGCCCGCGCCAGGACCGGTATGTCTTCAGGCGCGCAGATCGGCGCGACCAGCCGCATTCCAGTCCCCCGATATGACGATACGATCGATCGACCCCGCAGCGGCCGCCCCGGCGAGCGCTTCCGCCATCGCCGCCGTGTGATGATAGAAAATCGTGTTGCCGCGCTGGAAGATTCTCATCCTGGCATCGTCCGGCTCGGCTCCGGCCGACAGCTCACACCAGTATGTCAGGCACTCGCGCGCGCAAGTGTGCCCGGTTGCGAACTTGCGCGCCACCGGACGGTGCAGATTGCCGATGCGGCAGATGCGGCCCATGGTCGCGAACCCGAAGGGGGCGTGCACTGAGATTCGCCCTCGCTGCGCATACAGGTCCGTGCTGCGGGCAAACGGCGGCACGTCGATTTCGAGGCGGCTCACTCCGAAGCGCTTGAGCAGCATCTCGAGTCCCGGCGTCATGAATCCGTGCCCACCCAGCTTCAGGTACGCGGCCGAGGGCGCGCGCGGCTCCTTCAGCATCCTGCACAAGAGCCGGCCCGCGGTCGGCCTCAACCCGGGAAACTGCCGCGTGAGGCGCCGCATCAGGCCCCAATCATTCACCGTGACCTCGGTGCCCTCGGGCAGCATGCCCAGCAGCGCGTCCGCTTCTTCGAGACCGTCGTCGGTCAGCATGGGAAGCGCGAGCCCGAATTCGAGGCCGGAAGCGGCCGTCGCGCCGAGCACCGTCTGCAGCGCCCTGACCGACGGCAACAGTCTCTGGCAGAATTCGTTGCCAAAATGGATGCGCGCGACCCGCTGGTGATCGAGCAGCGATGCCCACTCCGGGGAGTCGAGCCCAAACAGGCCTGGCCAATCCGTCGCCGCATCGTGCAGCCCGGTGACGCAGCGCACCAGCGACTCCGGCTCGGTGAATGACACCGCCCACTGCACCGTCACCGCGTCGTTTGCGGCCCGTAAGCCGAAGCGCCACGCGCTCCCCTCGGGTACACGATCCACAGTCACCGGCCCGTCAGTCAAGTCGGTGCCGCCGGTTGATGTCTTTCCGGTCCATGGAAGGTCGCAAACTGCAGCAGAGCCTCATGAGTCTTCTGGACCGGTCGTCCGGCCGCAACGTGATTCACAATGTACCGTGAAAAATGCGCCGCGCCGACGCTGGCACCCCGAGCAACTTTCCCCGACTGCGAATGGTGCAAGGGGCAGGCTCCAAAATCCGCCGCGGCGGTGCCGAGGTATGAAATCTGGTCCCTGTCGCACCGCGCATCCCCTGTCGCCCGGATCACCCCGCGATAAGATGCGGGGTACGTAGCCGCTCCGCGAGCGGGCGCCGACGCGACCACGAGCACTTCTGCCGCAACCGCCCTGCCGATCGCGGCCCTCAGAACCGCGCGGTCGCAGGCCAGCCCTAGGCTCAAATGCAACAGCTGCGCCTGGTGGTGCACCGCCCAATCGACCGCTGCGGCGAGCGCCGCCGCCGTGGAGCGTCCCCGCTCATTCAGCACCTGCGCGATCAGCAGCCGCACCGGCCGCGGCGAGGAGGCGATGATGCCGGCGACGACCGTGCCGTGGCCTATGGGATCTTCGACCGGTGGGCGCTCGAGGACCTGATTACCCTCGTCCACGAACCGCTTGATCCGTATCACGGCATGCGCCGGCAGCGGTCCGATCCCGCTATCCACGACTGCGACTGTCCACGCAAGCTCAGGCATACGCGCGTGCACACCCCCTCTCGATGATTCGTCCGTCGCGCAACTCCAATATGCGGTCCGCTCGCGGCACGGCATCCGGGGAGTGGGTGATCACGATGCGGGTCTGTTGCTCGAAATATCGGTCGATGAGCGCGTGCATGGCCTCAACCGCGGCGGCATCCAGGTTACTGGTTGCCTCATCGAGCACCAGCGCAAAGGGCGCGCCGAGCAGCGCCCGGGCGACGGCAATCCTCTGCCGCTGACCCGTGGACAGCCCCGCCCCGCGGGAGCCGAGCTCGGTGGCGTACCCTTCCGGCAGCGCCGATGCGAATGGCTCGACTCCCGTCTGCCTCGCCACTTCAGACACCCGGTCCGCCGGCGCATCGAAGTTCCCGTAGCGGAGATTATCCAGGATGCTGCCGCGAAACAGCAGCGGATCGGTTTCCAGCACCGGAATGCGGCGCCGGACCGACTGCAGATCGTAATCCGACAGATCCACTCCGTCGAGAAGAATCCGCCCCGAGTCCGGCTCGGCGAATCCACGCAGCAAATCGACCAGGGTGGATTTGCCAACCCCCGATTCGCCAAACAGCACAACCTTGGTTCCGGCGGCAATGTCCAGCGCGAGATTCTCGAACAGAGCTCGCTCGCTGTCCGGATACCGGAAGCTCACGTCCTGGAAACGGATCGGACCGGAACGCGCAGCAAGGACGCGCGAGCCCTCGCTGCCGGCGCGCATGGGCTCGGCGTCCCTCAATTCCTGTACACGCTTCAGACTCACGCCGGCACGCTGATAGGCGGTGTACAGCCCCATCAACGAGGTCGCGGAGCCTGTGCCGCGCGCCAGGTAGGTCGTAAAGGCCACCAGGGTGCCCAACGTGAGCGAGCCGTGGATCACTTCCCACCCGCCGATGATGAACACGACGGCGGTGGTCAAATGGGACAGCAGGCTCGAGAGCGCGCCGATCGTGTAGCCGACGAGTTGCTGGCGGATGACCCGGCGCAGCAGGCCCTGGTTCAGGCTGCCCAGGCGATCCCGCTCCCAGCGCTCGGCGCCCGCGCTCTGCACCACCTTCGCCGCGCCGAGCGTCTCGACCAGGAACTGCGTGATGACGCTGCGCGATTCCCGCACCTCGCGCGTGCTGTCGGAAACGTGCCGCCGCGCCCGATGCCGCAAGAGCAGATGCAATGGCAGTATGCAGGCCGCCACCAGCGTCAGACCGCGGCTCATCGCCGCCATGATGGCGGCGGAGAAGATCAGAAGCAGCACGCCGTTGACGACCGCCAGCACCGAGTCGGTGCTGAAGCGCTGGATCTCGGCGACGTCGCCGTCCAGCCGGGTGACGATATCCCCGACCGGACGCACCCGGAAGAACCGGGGCGGGAGCCTCAGGATGTGGGCGTAGACGTCCTCCCGGATGGCAAACAGAATCTCCCCCGAGACACGGACATACAGCAGCCGGTTCAGGGCCCACAATCCGAACCCACAGGCCGCCAGCGCGACGATTGCGGCGCACAGCTCGGCCAGCAGGTCAAAGTGCCTGCCGAGGAGACCGTCGTCGATGATGAGCTTCGACAAATACGGCTGTACGGCCGCGAGCGCCGACGTGAGCGCCGCCAGGGCCATCACCGCCAGAATGGCGCCCCGATGGCGCCGCACGTACGGCCATAGCCAGGCGAAGCTCATGGAAACCTGCACGACCGGATCTGCGCGGACCTATCGGCGTTCGATGACGCGCAACGTAGCCGTCGCTTGATCACCACATCCTGGCAGTTGAACGTCGCCCTTCTCGCGCATGGTCCGTGCGTCATAGATGATGACATCGCACATCGTCCCTCCCACGTAGACGTCCTTGCCGTTCGGAGAGATGTTAACCGAGTAATACGTGTGCGGCAGATTCACCTGGTCGGTCACCCGCCAGTGCGCGCCGTCGATCTTGATCTTCGTAAGCTGCGTGTAGGCACCGAACGCCCACTTGCGGTGGGGACCGATGACGGTGGAGAAGATCAAAGCGTTTGTCCTGCCGATGTCGTGATAGGCAAGTTGACCGTCATGCAGATTCAGAGTCAGCAAGGACGTTTCCGGCACCCCTGCGGGAGGCGTTCCCGGGCCGACCAGGGTCGAATAGATAGGGCTGGAGAAGATGCCCGTCGGCTCGGTGACCGGCCAGAACGCCAGCATATCCGGACGCAAGTGGTGCGGGCGATGCCAGTTGAGGATGCCGCGCCTCTCGATGAGCCGTCCGGTCTTCAGGCCATATTCGTACAGATTGAACCCGATCGCAAAGAAACTGCGGCCGTCCTTCTTCGCGAGGATCATCTGCACTCTGCGTGGCGCCGGAAATTCCCGCAGGGGCTTCGCGTGCAGACCGCCAGCGGTGCTGAATATGAGGAACCGCGGCGTCTGAACCTTGTACTGGTCGATCTGCAGGCGCGTTCGGTACACGTAGACGATGAGCTCCTTCCCGTTCGGCGTGACATCGAACGCATACATGCAGGTCACGCGCTCTCCGGGGGACTCGAGGTTTGCTCTAAAAACCTCCTTCCCCGTGCGCAGGTTGATCCCGGCGATGCTGCGCGTCCGGTTGACCAGAACGTACGCCACCTTCCCGTTCGGAGAGGGGACGATGACGCTCACATAATCGTGCGCATCGGGTATCGTGAAGTCCGACACCACTTTCTGCTCGCGAGGATTGATGACGAAAAGATGATCCGGAGCTGCGCCGGTCACGATGAAGTCGTGCGCCGCGTGTCCCGTCCAAAGGGAGCCGCAGCCCGCCAACAGACCGGCGAGCGCCACCGGCACGAGGATTCTAGCTTTCATATCAGCCCTCTGCAGCCGGCCTGTGCCTTATTTTTTTGGAAACACAGCATCGGTATTGGGGTACACGGGATCGAGCTCGCGCCAGTCGTGCTGCGCCGAAGGCTTGCCCTCCTGCCAGTTCGGGTACGTATTCAGGGTGTCCGGCACCTGCGCCGGCCACCAACAGGGGTCGGAACATCCGTACAGGTCGGCCTCCATCGGCTGGCACAGCGAGGCCACCCCGCCGAAGGGATCCACCTCCCAGCCCGGATCGAACGTGGTGACGCATCCGGCCACGGTCTCCATCGCGGAGACCTCCTCCACGTGCCCTGATTCGGCCGCTTCGAGCAGCAGATCGGCCTTGTTATTGACGGATTTCAGTCCACTCATGCGGCTCTCCTCGGCTCGATGTGAGCGCTGAAGAACTTGGGGTTGCGGGCGCTGATCTCGGCATACACGCGGATGCCGAAGTCGACCCAGCGCCTGAGCAGGTTGCAGTAGTGATAGGTGCGATGATGCGGATCGCCGTAGCGCACCCAGGATTCATGATAGCAGCCGCCGGCGCACAGATTGCGGATGTGGCACGTCGCGCAATGCGTGCCGCTGCGATCCGCGGCGCGCTCGAGGAAGGCGCCGAGCCTGTCCGAGGCGATGCCTTGCTGGACGCTGCCGAATGTCGGCAATTCGGAGCCGGTGAAGCGATGGCACAGGTTGAGGCCCCCTTGGTGGTCGACGGCCAGCAAGCCGATCCCGGCCCCGCACGGCAGCGTCTTGCGACGTCCCTCGTGCAGGTCCGTCATCAGCTGGTGCAGATTGGAAAAGCCGGTGTTGCCTCCCGTTAGCGCCGCGGCCAGATATCGGCTACCCAGGCGCTCGAACCCCGAATACACCTCGGCCAGCTCCCCTTCCGAGAGCGCATGACCGGCCTTCTCAGAGGCGGTCACCGGGGCATAGCCGACCTCGTGGAAGCCGAGCCGCTCGCGCAGATGCTCGTGGATGGCTTCGACTTCCGTCGTGCCGGCGGTCAGCGTTACCCGTGCGCCCACGGGCTTTGACCGGTACCGCCCCAGCAGCATGCGTACTTTGCGAGCCACCACCTCATAGGTGCCGTGCCCGCCCACCGTGCGGCGGTTGCGGTCGTGGACGGCTGCGGGTCCGTCGATACTGACCGAAAGCCCGAAACGGTGCGCGTCGAAGTAGCCGATGAGCTCTTCCGTGAGCAGCGTGGCGTTGGTCGTCAGGGAGAAATCCACCGTCTTGCCGAGTGCCTCTGCCCGCGTCTCGGCGTAGTCCACCACCTGGCGGATCAGCGGCATGTTGGTGAGAGGCTCGCCGCCGAAGAACACGATCCCCACCCGCGGCCGCTCCCGTCCCTGCGAAAAGAGCAAATCGACACTGCCGGACGCCACCTCGAACCCCATGCGCCGTCCTGCGGCGGGTATGTCCAGGTCTTCCTTGTAGCAGTAGCGGCACGCGAGATTGCATCCGGTATTGACATTGAGAACGAGCGTGCTCAACGGATAGGCTTCGACCTTTGCGCCGGCGGGGTTGAGCGGCCGGCTCGCTCCCTCCGTCCGCAGTACCTGCAGCCGGATCAGCTGCTCGATGAGCGCGCCGACCGCTTCGCTTGAGAAACGGCTCGAGAGTCTCGCCTGGATTCGCTCGGTATCCAGGCTCTGCTCGGCCTGCACGAGCCGCAGCACCTCCATGCCCAACTCATCGAGCTCGAACAGCGCCGTCGTCGGCACGTGCAGCAGCATCGCGCGCTCGCCAAACGAGACGACGTGGGCGTTTGCGGAATCGAAGATCAAGGGCGTGTTCCCTCAGTAAATTGGCGGGTTGATCCAGCGCTGCACGGTCACGATCAGATGCGCTTTGCCCACGACGGCGGCTGTGGCCGTCTTGCGGGTCGCCACGACATACAGATCCCCGGTATTGTCGGCGGAAAATTCGCGCTTCGGGTCCGGCCCGCCTTCTGCCGCCCGGAACAGTCCGTCCTGATTGAGCGTGCCCGCGAAACGTACATCCTCGCGCTTGGCGGCTTCGGCGTTGAATGGCTCGACGCTCCAGGTCACCGGCATTGCACCGAGGCGCACGGCGGTGACCTTCCCGTGAGCGCCGACCACATTCGTGTAGCCGATGGCTTGGAATTGCGCATCCACGGGCGCGAGCGTTCCACCGCCCAGGCGGGCGATCGCAAAGGCCGGCTCGACCCGCAGGCGATCCACGTGCCGGTAAACCGCCAGCAGATCGCTTCCTTGCACACCGCCGACGCGTATCGTACGGTACCCGGGCGTGGCATGGGCGCTCACGTGCACGCTCAGCATCAGTCCATAGGGCGCACGCGCAAGAATCCTGGATTTCGTTCCCGGCCCAAGGTCGACGGCACCGCGCAACCCTCTGCCGACCACGATCACCCGCTGCCTTGTTCCCACCTTCAGGGCACTTGGGATCACCGCCATGACCTTCGCCGCTCCCGCGATGCGAGCGGCATCCCAGTCCCCGCCGATCTCGGCGTGACCGTCCAGAAACCACCGGCCGCCGATGCGCGAGCCGTCGGCAGAGGCAAAGTACACCTCGTGCACGGACTTGCCGCCGAGCGTCCCCGTGCCGCGCCACTGAAACCCCGTGTACACGATCGCGTCCGAGGAGCCGTCGAACGCAGCGCCGTTCGCGTAATGCAGCACGTAACGCGCCCCGTACCTGTCCCAGCTCCTGCGCCTGATGAGCGCCGTTCCGTAATAATCCCCCCGGCCCGGCGTATCGCCATGCACGATCCACTCCCCCGCCAGATCCGCGCGCGGGCGATTCCTCCACTGCCGCCACGCCGCGCTATGCAACGGAAAGAGCTTGGCCAGCTCGGCCGGCAACTGAGTGCTGGCGATCTTCCACCAGCGGATATCCCGGCTGCCGTCCTGGTACTCGAGAAACGGAAATTGGCCAACGTGGAAATTGATCAGCTTCCGCCATTCTGACGCGGGCTGCCGCGTCAGCGCCACGCGCGCCAGGCTGTGGCATCGACCGCACATGACCGGCAGGTTGTAGGGCAATTTGAGGATCGGATGGTTGGGACGACGCTCCAGTGCGAAGCGGCCGGCGCGTGTCTCCGACGGGGCAAGGCCCTGAACGTCGCTCAGATACCGGATGATGGTGCGCAGTTGTTTCTGGGTCAGCCTCACGCCATGCACGTTCTCCATCCGGAAGATCGTCATCGCCCAGCCTTCGGGGCTCTTGCGCTCCTCGCTGATGCGCGCGAAACGCCCCGGCGCCGTCTCTCTATGGCATGCGGAACAATGCGCCTGCACAGCGGCCAATCCCGCCCGCGCCGCTGCCGGGGGCATCATCGCCGCGCGCGCCGCGCCCATCGTGCCGAGCAGCACGGCCCCCGCGGCCACTCCGCCTGAAATGAGCGACGAGATTCTCCAATGCATGCGCGTTACCCCCCGTGACCCCGTCATTCGATTTGCGATGTGCGTGACTTTACGCCACCACTGTTTGCGGCGCCATGCTTCCAGCCGACCCCAGGAGCCCCTGTGCGCTCAGCCACTGCATCGCATGCGCAACCGCCGCAGGTGAGCAGGAAAATTGCTGCGCAATTCGCTCGACGTCCCTCGTGGGCGCCACGCGCAGGAAGTCGACCAGCTCGGCCAGATCGACTGCATCGATCCGCCATACGCCCCGCGGAGATTGCGCAGTGACCACCACGCGCCGCAGCTCGATCAGTGAGCCGTTGAGCACCGGCCGGAACTCGATACGGGCCTCGCCCGTGGCAGCGGACTGATCGGCACCCTGGCTCGCCGCGTACGCCGCGGCCGATCGAATCCAAAAGGCCGAGGGCGTCTCCTCGGCCTGTTGCGCATAGAAGAGGGCGGCCGACTCGCTCCTTCGGCGCCATAAATCGCGCGCCCGTTCGCGCAGGAAGCGGTCAATCGGGTCCCAATCACCGGCCGAGCGGTAGCTGTGCGCCGCCGCCACCGCGACCGTAGCCGATCGCAGCGCCTCATACATTCCCTGACCCGAAAGCGGATCGAGCGCAACCATCGCATCGCCGGCGAGAAATGCACCGGGCGCATCTTGCTGCTCGGACAAAGAGGCCGTCGCGGCGCGTGCCAGCGGGGCTCCTTCGGGAGTCGCCTGGGACAACGCCGCGGAGGTTTGCGGTGCCGCAGCGAGTATGCAGCCCAAGTGCCGCTCAAGTCCAAAGCGCAACGAGAGCTCGCTGCGCAAACACACTGCTTGCAGCCAGCTCATCCCGCGGCCGTTCGTCGCCAGCCAGCACCAGCCCTGGGGGAAGGCCTCGATCCGGGTCAGTACCTTCGCGGTCTGTTGGGTGCGGAATCGCTGACATACCGCAATGAGGTCGGGCCCCTTGCGCAGCGCCCGGCGTACGCGCCGTCCGCGCGCATCGACTATCAGGCGACAATCGAACCTTGCATGCCGGGTCCGTACCTGCCAATGACCTGCGTCACGCTCGTAGCCGATCACTCGGTCGCTGACAATTGTCACTCCGCGGGAAGCAGCATCAATCAAAAGCGCACGATCGAATTGCGCCCGATCCACCACGTATTCCCTGTTTCCGGCGAGCTTGCGACCCGCCCACCTTCCCAGCCGCTCACCCGGACCGCCGACGCTATCCGCCGCCGCGGCCAGCCCCCATTGGTGCAATAGCGCCAGAGTACGCTCCGACACTCCTTCGAAAGCCGTATTGCCGGGAGCCCCGATCAGCGATACCTCATGCCCGATGCGGCGCAACCCGCAGGCCGTCGCCACAGCGGCCGGACCGCTGCCCAATATGGTGATTTCCGCGCCGCGACCACCCACCACGAGCCTCTCGCCTCTCAGAATCTGTAGGTCACGTCCCCGCCATACATTCTGGGTTCGCCGACATGCCGGTAATTATACCCCAACGACTCCAAGTTGACCTCGTTCGTGAAGTACAGCGAACTGGTCAAGTTGGTGCCCCATAGCTGCAGCTGCCACCGGCCGTTCGAGGAGTCCAGTGACGCCTGCGCGCTGAGCAGGCTGAATGCCGGCTGAGCCAGGAAATTCTGATTGAGATTCTCCTCGTACATCAGCGTCTGATAGGTGTCCGACACGTGCAGCATGAGCGCCCACTTCGGCCACGACAGCGCCTCCCAGTCCACTGAAAATACGCCGCGGAAATTTGGCGCGTACGGCAGTCTCTTGCCATCTATGTTGACGGTTCCTCCCGCCAGGGTGCCCTGCAATACCTGAGAGTGCAGACCCGCGAGCGACACGTGCAACGTCAACCTCTCGATTGGACGAGCGGCGATATCCAGCTCCCCGCCATAGATCTCCGAGAGCGGAATATGGCTCAACGGCTGTGAGCCGTTCGGCCGCACATCGACGAACTGCTGGTCGATGTACCGGTAATGGAACAGTGCGCCGTCGACCTGCAGGCGGTGCTGGAACCAGGCGGTCTTGAATCCCCCCTCGACGGAATACAGCTTCTCGGGCGGCACCTTGCTGAAATCGGTATTGGAGAAGAAGAACTGCATGTTGAATGAGCCGGGGCGGTAGCCGCGGCTGTACTTGAGGTAAAGCATGCTGTTCGTCGTAGGGGTGAAGTCCAGACTGACATCGCCGGTTCCCACCACGCTGTGCAGGTACTGCGAGGCGGTCTTGCTGACCAAAGCGGCATAATTCGGCGATCCGGGCAGCGCCTCGATCGGCGACCACTGGCCGTTGACGACCTGGCCCGGGATGATGTTGGCGATCGGCACGCCGTCACTCCCCTGCAACTGCGCGATGGCGTCTTTCATCGACTTGTTGTCATGATTGATCCGCCCCCCGAGCATGAACGTCAGTTTCCTGGTGAGGCGAAACTTCGTCTGCAGATACGCCGACCAGCTGTTGTAGAACTGCTGGAAATGATTTACGTAATCGCAACCGACGTTGATGAGACTGCCCGCCGAATACCCGACACCCGGCCCGAAGGAGTTCGCGGCGCACTGCTGGTAATTGTCGTAAGGGGTGGTATTGAAGGCGGGATCCGTGAAAAGCCGGTTCACCGTGTAGTTGTAGACGAATTGATGCTCCCAAAACACCCCGGCGATGTAGCTGAAGCGCTTTTGCGGCGCGGAGGCGATCCTGAACTCCTGCGTCAATTGCCGCGTGCTGCCCTCGTATACAATCTTGAAGATGTTGATGGGAGCACCATCGGTATTATCCGGATAGACCAGGTCTCCCTCCTGCCAGCCGCTGATCGAGGTAAAGTTGAGATCCGGGGAGACCTCCCAGTTCGTGGTGAGGGTCAGCGACTCGACATTTTGCCGGCGTTTTTGCACATACGGCAGATCAATCTGGTAGGGAGTGAGCGGCTTTCCTGACAGCGTTCCCGTCGTGGTCCGGTAGTAGCCGGCAAACCCGACTCCGCCCGCAGCGCAGTACGTGGGAATTGGCGGCGTCACGCAGCCATCTATGATGTCGTAACCATAAGCACTCTGTCTGCTCTTGGTAAACATCAGCGTGAAGTTGAGTTTATGAGTCGGCTTGTACAGAAATGTCGCCCGGATGCCGTATTGACCCAAGGCATCCGCGTTCGGACTGCCCGGGGCGATGTTCTGCAGGTAGCCCCTGCGCTTGGCGTAGGTGAAGGCCACCCTGGCCGCGAGCTTGTGCTTGATGAGCACCTCGTTCACCGCCCCCTTCGCCTCCCGGAACCGGTAATTGCCGGCGCCGAGAGTGATGTATCCTGAATCGTGGAATGTCGGCGGGTGGGTGACGAAATTGATGGCGCCGGCGGTCGCGTTGTGTCCGTAAAGGGTGCCCTGCGGCCCGAGCAGAACGTCGATGCGCTGCATGTCGAAGAGGTTGACGCCACCGCTGAGCGCGAGGGTCTCCAGCGGAACCTGGTCCAGGTACTCCTCCACCGGCCCCTGCTGTCCCACGCTGTAATCCATCATCGAGACACCCCGGATCGAGTACATCGGCGTCGCTTCTCCGGCGATGCCGTTCGCCTGAAGCTGCGGGATATACGTCATGAGATCCTGGGGCGTAGTGATTTGCAGGTGGCTCAGGCTTCTCGACGTCAGCACGTTCATGGAGGCCGGCACCCGCTGAATGTTTTGAGCGACACGCTCGGCCGTGACCACGACCTCCTGCAGGGCGCTACTCGGGATGCTGACCGATGCAGTCGCTTGCCCGGCAGGCGGGTCCGCGCCGACGGCCGACGCGGCGGGCGGTTGCGCCTGCGGGCGCGCCGGTTGTGCCTGTGAGCGCCCGGTACAGAGGAATGTTCCAAGGGCCATGCCGAGGATCGCCCAGGTCGGGCGGAAACGAGACCGTGCCATGCTTATCATGCATCCCCCCCAATTCGGTCGGCGCAGATGGGTGTCCGCGATCGCAGGCCGCGCTTGGTTCTCCCGATGGCATCGATCGGATCTGCCAAACGTTCGTGTGCCTGTACGCCGCAGTATCCCCGGGCTGGCGCCCGTCGCCATCAGCCATTGGGCGGTGCCGGGGGATACTTTGGTATGATGTCCGGGGTTCATAGCCTTTGTTGTCCCGTGCGTCCATGACATACGGCAGCGCGATGCTCACCGACCAGGCAAAGCGGGTTTTGATTGCGGACGACCATCCGCTGTACCGGGCGGCCCTGCAGACGATCCTGCCGCGGGCCTGCAGCGGGGCCCGCGTAGCCGAGGCTGCCTGCCAGGACGAGGTGATGAACCAAGTCGCGTCCGATTCCGATTTTGATTTGATCGTGCTCGACCTGAACCTTCCGGGGGCGACCGGCCTGTCCTGCCTGCGATACGTTCACGACGCCGCGCCTTTGACTCCCATCATCGTCGTCTCGGGCAATGACGACCCCGCGACGATGAGCGAAGCGCGTCTGGCCGGCGCCGCGGGCTATGTTCCCAAATCAGCGCCCGGCGATGTCCTCGTGCAGGCCATTCGCCTCGTCATGGCCGGCGGAACCTACCTGCCCGCGGCGACGGCGCTGCGCCATTCGATGTCAATCGGCTCGGCCCCCGCCGAGCCGATCGGCGAGCCGCTCACCTCGCGGCAGTTACGGGTGCTCAGATTGCTGACCCAGGGGTTGTCCAACAAACAGATCGCGCGCGACCTCGAGATCAGTGAGATCACGGTGAAGGCGCATGTATCGGCGATCTTCAGAAAGCTCGGGGTATCGAACCGAACGCAGGCGGCCAATGCGGCCCGCAGGCTCCTAAGCGACTAGGGCGTTTGCGCCCGGG
>JAJZLX010000764.1:0-13853 GCA_021850555.1 Pseudomonadota bacterium
AGGTCCGCGTGATGCCGCTGAAGAACCTCAAGGCGATGGTCAACTCTTGATCATGCGCTGAGGCGCAGGTCCAACGGGGTTCGCTCCGCGAACCCCGTTTATTTTCCTTCTAAGAAAAAGGCGGCGCGCGCCGCTCGGATAAGGGGCGGGGACCTTCAGGCCCTGGAGGTCAGAAACTGCACGACCGTCTGTCGCAGCTCGTGCAGGCGGCCGTGAAAGAAATGCCCGCCGCCGGCAAATCGGCGGATATCAGGCGCGGGAGACTGCCCCAGTGCCCACTCGAACACTGCGGCCGGCTCGATCACCTCATCCGCATCTCCCTGCACCAACAGCCATCGGCACCGCGGCGAAGGCACACCCTCCATGCCTGCCCGGGTGATTCCCGGCGCCACCGTCACCAAAGTCTCGGGAGAAGCGCGCGGCGCGGCGCGCAAGGCCACCGCCGCACCGAAGGAAAATCCCGCGAGCCACAGTGCCGCGCCCGGCCAGCGCTGCCGGCCATATCGGATGGCCGCCAGCGCGTCCTCCGTCTCTCCGCGACCCTCGTCGAAGCGACCCGCGCTTGCTCCGACGCCACGGAAATTGAAGCGGATGGCCGGCGCGCCGCACTCGATGAACGCTCGGGCCAGGGTGTAGGCAACCTTATTGTCGAGCGTGCCGCCGTAAAGCGGGTGCGGATGGCAGACGACCCCGAAGGCGGCCGGCACACTGCCCGGAGCGACGTCCGCCCCATCGCCCGCGGGAGTCTCGACCAGCGCCTCGAGCGTGCCCGCGGGACCCGGCAGAGTCAGCCGCTCGGCGCCCGGCGGCTTCACTCGGCGTGATCCGAAGTGAGGGAGACCAGCAGGCGATTGAGGCGCTGCACGAACTCCGCCGGGTTGCCGAGCTGACCGCCCTCGGCGAGCTGGGCCTGCTCGTGCAGCAGGAGCGAGAGTTCCTTGAACCGCTCGGCGTCGGCGAGCCCTTCGAGGTATTTCACCAATGGATGGGCGACGTTGAGCTCGAGTGCAGGCTTGGATTGCGGGACTTTCTGGCCCGCGGCCTCGAGAATGCGGCGCAGCCCCGTGCTCAGATCGTGCTCATCGAGCACCAGGCAGGCGGGCGAGTCCTTCAGTCGGGTGCTGACGCGCACCTCGAGAACGCTGTCGCCAACGGCATCCTTCACCTTCTTGAGCAGGCTCTTGCTCTCCTTGAGCGCCTCCTCGTGCTGCGTGCGGTCCGCCTCGCTCTCGAGCGCCCCCAATGCAAGATCGCCGCGCGCCGCATCCTTGAATTTCTTTCCCTCGAAACCCTCGATCTGGCCCATGACCCACTCGTCGATGCGCTGATCGAGCAGCAGCACCTCCACGCCGCGCCCGGTGAGCTGCTCGATGTAAGGGCTCTTGCGCGCGGCCGGGACGCTCTCGGCGATGATGTAGTAGATCCACTCCTGCCCGGACTTCATGCGCTCGAGGTACTGGGCCAGACCGACCACGGGCTCATCCGAGGCCTCGTGGGTGCTGGCAAAGCGCAGCAGCGGCAGCAGGGCCGACCGGTTGGCGACATCCTGTCCGATGCCTTCCTTGAGCACGGCCCCGAATTCCTTCCAGAACGCGGCGTACTTCTCCGGCTCGTCCTTGGCGAGCTTCCCGAGCATGTCGAGCACGCGCTTGGTGAGGCTGCTGCGGATGGCCTCCACCTCCGGCTCCTGCTGCAGCAGCTCTCGCGAGACATTGAGCGGCAGGTCGCTGGAGTCGACCACGCCTTTGACGAAGCGCAGATACAGCGGCAGGAACTGCTCGGCGTCATCCATGATGAACACGCGCTTTACGTACAGCTTCAGCCCGTGGGCGGCGTCGCGCTGCCACAGGTCGAAGGGTGCGCGGCCGGGGATGTAGAGCAGGCTCGTGTACTCTCGCTTGCCCTCGACTCGGTTGTGGCTCCAGGCGAGCGGCTCGGTGAAATCGTGCGCCAGGTGCTGGTAGAACTGGCGGTACTCCTCGTCCGGAATTTCGGCTCGGGACCTCACCCAGAGCGCCTTGGCCTGGTTGACGGTCTCGTACTCGAGCGAGGCTTCGCCCTCTTTCCTCATGCGGACCGGAAAGGCGATGTGGTCGGAATAGCGGCGGATGAGCGAGCGCAGCCGGAACGGGTCGGCGAACTCCTTGGCCTCGGCCTTCAGATGCAGCCTCACCGCGGTGCCCCGCTCCTCGCGGGTCACAGTCTCGACTGTGAACTCCCCGTCGGCCTGGGATTCCCAGTGCACGCCGCCCGCGGCGGGCAATCCAGCCTTGCGGGACAGCACTTCCACGCGGTCGGCCACGATGAACGCGGAATAGAACCCAACGCCGAACTGGCCGATCAGCTGCGCGTCCTTCTGCCGCTCCCCGGACAGGGAGCGGAAGAACTCCGCGGTTCCGGAGCGGGCGATGGTGCCGAGATTGGCAATCGCCTCCTCGCGCGTCATGCCGATGCCGTTGTCGATGATGGTCACGGTGCCCGCCGCCGGATCCGCCTCGACGCGGATCGCGAGCTCGGTGTCGCTCGAGAGCAGCTCGGGCTCGCCTATGGCCGCGAACCGCAACCGATCATTGGCGTCCGAGGCGTTCGAGATCAGCTCGCGCAGAAAGATCTCCCTGTGGCTGTACAGGGAGTGAATCATGAGCTTCAGCAGCTCGCGCACCTCGGCCTGAAAGCCGTGGGTCTGGCGGCCTTCCGCCGCGTTGGAGGGGGTTTCTGGGCTCGTGCTCATGGGCCGATCCTGCGTTTTTCCGGAGCCGGAAATTTGGGTGCAGGAACGCAATTTTCAATGGGCGAGCGGCACCGGCAGCGTCGAGCCGGGGAGCGGGGCCGAGAGACGGAACGGCGAACAGACCTGATGGCAGTCCGGCACCGCCTATCGCGCGGGATCCTCCGCGGGGAGCGGGCTGCGGTCGGGCAGCGCCCGCCATCGGCTCAGAGCTGCCGCCCATGCGGCCACCGGTGCGACCACCGAGCCGAGCTCGGCGATGACGGCGCCCGACACGTGGCGGCAGAGTGCGAGCGCATCGTCGAGCTCATCCCACCACATCAGCAGGAACTCCATCAGTGACTCGGTGGAGTGGGCCGGCCTTGGTGTCGCCCCTGCAGCGGCTCACCCGCCTCCTCTCGTTCCCAAGTGTTGCGCATGCGCTCGGCCCAATTCTTGTAGTTCGACCAGGTATTGAGGTTGCGGGTGATGGCATCGTGCCGGGCGTGCGTGTGCTGCTCTCGCTCGGCCCAATTGGGAAAGGAGCCTGATGGAGGTGTCACCGGGGGAAGCTTTACGGAGACTTCCTGGCGCGCGGCGGGTGGGACTTCGCGTCCCCTGAAGGGTGTACTCATGGACGGACCTCCATCTTCTGCGTCCGCACAGTACGTCCTTTCGCAACGGCCGCGCAGGAACTGGTTCACAGGGCTGACCAAAGGCTGCCGGCAAATCTTTGCCGCCACGGCTCTGCGTGACCTTATGTAAGACGGAATGACGATCCGGGCGTGGCTTTGCGCGGATTGTCCCGCAACGCATGATCCGGGGCGCGGGCGCCGCAACGGAACTCAGGCCACCAGGCGATAGACCGGACGATAGATGCTGCCGGGGAGTTTCATGCGGCCCTGGGATACGAAGGCGGCCAGCAGCTCATCGAGCAGTTGCATGACGTGAGCGTCGCCCGTGAGCTCGTACGGGCCGTGGCGATCGATCGCCTGGATACCGTGTTCCTTCACATTGCCGGTGACGACGCCCGAGAAGGCACATCTCAGGTTGGCGGCGAGCTGGTGCACCGGCTGGTCGCGGCCGAGCGCGAGCCCACGCATGGATTCGTGCGTGACCTGGAACGGCTGCTGGAACTCCGGCGGAATGGTGAGCAGCCAGTTGAAGTTGTAGGCGTCCCGGCGCTGGCGGCGAAATTCGCGCACCGCCTCGACGCCGTGCACCATGTGCCGCCCGGCCTCGGCCGGATCATCGATGATGATGTTGAGCCGCTGGAGCGCCTGCTCGCCGAGGGTGCCGCGGATGAAGCGACTGACGTGCTCGAAATAGGCAGCGCTCGAGCGCGGCCCGGTGAGCACCACCGGAACGGGCTGGTCGCGGTTGGCCGGGTCCAGGAGAATTCCGAGCAGGTAGAGGATCTCCTCGGCCGTGCCGGCACCGCCCGGAAACACCACGATGCCGTGCGCAACGCGCACGAAGGCCTCGAGGCGCTTCTCGATGTCCGGCATGATCACCAGCTGATTGACGATCGGATTCGGCGGCTCGGCCGCGATGATCCCGGGCTCGGTGATGCCGATGTAGCGGCCGTGATCGATGCGCTGCTTGGCATGGCCGATGGTCGCGCCTTTCATCGGGCCCTTCATCGCGCCCGGGCCACAGCCGGTGCACACATCAAGACCCCGGAGCCCCAGCTCGTAGCCGACACGCTTGGAATACTTGTATTCCTCCGAGCCGATCGAATGCCCGCCCCAGCAGACCACCAGGTTGGGCCGGGACTTGTAGTCGAGCAGCCGGGCGTTGCGAAGAATATGGAATACTGCGTTGGTGATCGCGGCGGAATCCGTCAGGTCGAACCGCCCGCCGGCCATGATCTCGTTGGAGGTGTACACCACGTCGCGCAGCACCGCGAACAGATGCTCCTTGATCCCCTGGATCATCTGCCCGTCGACGAACGCGCTGCCTGGCGCCTGGCGCATCTCCAGGCGGATGCCCCAGGGCTGGCGCATGATGCGGATGTCGAAATCGCGATAGCGGTCGAAAATCTCCTTGACATCGTCGGTGGCCGCGCCGCTGTTGAGCACCGCCAGGGCGCACTTGCGAAACAGCGGATACAGCCCGCCGCGGCCGGAGTCGAGAAGCTTGTCGATCTCGTCCTGGGAGAGGTTCTCGAGACTGCCGCGGGGATGGACGCGCGCGTCGATGAATTCCGGCTCGAGGTCGTTGTCCATGCCGCCGGGGTGCCGCGCTGTCACGGCTCGATATCGATCGGCATGCCGTCCCGCGTCAGCATCCAGATCTGCATCATGTCCGCATCCGAGACGGCGATGCAGCCGTCGGTCCAGTCGAAGTGCTGGTAGTAATAGAGGGAGGAGCCGTTCAGTCTGTTCGGCAGGCCGTGAATCATGATGTCGCCACCCGGATTCCAGTGATGCGCCTGCGCGCGCGCCAGGTCCTTCGCGTTAGGGTAGGAGATCTGGATCGACATGAAGAACTCGCTGCGGGGATCGCGGCGGATCAAGTGGTAGCGGCCCACGGGCGTACGGAAGTCCCCGGAGCGCTCCTTAGCCCCCCGCGGCTCGAGGCCGAGATGGATCTTGAACGAGCGCACGACCTTGTTGCCGTCCATCAGGAAGAGGCGCCGCTCGGACTTCTTCACCACCACACGGGTGACCTGAGGCAGAGTCGGGTCCGACAGGAACGCCACCCGCCGGATGGGCCTGGGAGCGGCGAAGGCCACGGCGGCGGCGCAGAGCGCCAGGACCGCCGGAAGAATTCTCGATGATCGCATAAGCCGATTATAGCGCTCGGGCGGTCAGCCGCCGGCCGAGACCACCGCAATCCGGGGGATCACGATCCGGGTGCCGGGCTGCAGGGTGGAGAAGTTGGTGTCCGGATTGTATTGGCGCAACAGCCAGGTCGGCAGCAGCGGGAAGCGCTGCGTGAGGCCCCACAGCGAATCACCGCTGCGGGTCAGATAGACCTCCGTGCCCTCGATGCGGTGGCTGGCGAAGTAGCTGGCCTGCAGGGCCCGATGGTAGGCGACGCGCTGCTGCTCGAACTGCTGCGGCGAGACGTGCCGGAAGTCCAGACGGATCCGCTGCCCGATCCTCACCGGCTGATGGAACCGCAAGTGGTTGATGCGCCGAAGGTCCCAGGCGCTGACATCCAGCCACTCCGCGTAATAGCCCAGGGATTCGGCCGCCGCCACCCGGATGGTGCCATTCGCAGCCACCTCATAATCGGTAGGATCGGCGCTCTGCGGCGGACCGCCCACCGGTGCGAGCGCCGGGCTGATCGCCTTCGCCTGCGAGCCCGAGACGGGCTGCACATCGTCGCGGTCCCCGGATGTCTCCCGGGCAGCCAGCTCCGGCGCGGCGCGATCGAGGCCGGCGGGCGAGGCCTCACCGGCACGGACGGGCATCGTTTGCCGGGACAAATCATAGGCGACCGTATCATGCAGTCCCGATTTGGAGCCTCCCGCCTTGTTCACCGCGGCC
This sequence comes from Pseudomonadota bacterium, assembly GCA_021850555.1. Next base: position 6,205 of record JAJZLX010000764.1, read on the forward strand.
ACGAGCCGGCCGGGTGCCTCGAGCGGCGTGCTCGGATGCGGCAGGAGAATGCGCTCACCGACGCGCAGCAATGCGTCGGGCTGAATGCCGTTGTACCGGGCGAGGGAATACAGGCCCACTCCATAGCGGGCGGCGATGCCGGACAGGGTATCACCCCAGCGTACGAGGTAGCTGGCCGGAGCGGGCTGTGCGGCCGGGAGAGGCCCGGCCTCGCGCGGCAATAGAATGCGCTCACCGACGCGCAGCAATGCGCCGGGCTGGATACCGTTGTATCGGGCGAGGGAGTACAGGCCCATCCCGTAGCGCGCCGCGATGCCGGACAAGGTGTCACCCCAGCGTACGCGGTAGCTGGGTGGAACGGGCTGCGCGGCGAACAGCTGTCCCGGGCCCAGTCGCTGCTCGAGCAGCGCGGCGGTCCATACGGGACCTGCGGCCGGGAGACGCAGGCGGTACCCTTTGGGCACATCGAGTGCGCCATCCCAGACCAGCGGGCGCAGCGCCGGGTTGAGCTCTTGAAGCTTGGCCAAAGCGACCCCCATCACGTGTTCCAGGGAACCGATGGCCACGTAGGCCGGCAGCGCCACTTCGCGAAAATGCTCCTCCGGGAGCTTGTGGATGACACCGAAATACCGGCGGGCGTGGCGCTCGACCTCGAGTGCCGCCAGGAAGCACACGTAGAAGTTGCGCGAAGCGAAACCGAACATCGGGGTGTGATAGCGGCGCACTATGGTGACGATGTTCTTCGTTCCCTCGGCCGCGATGGCCCGCATCACCCCGGCCAGCCCGTGGTTGTAGGCGGTGATGGCGAGAGGCCAGGTGCCGAGGATGCGGTAGTTGTATGCGAGCAGCTGTGCGGCAGCCTCCGTGGCGCGGAATGGATCGAGCCGGTCGTCCACCGCCCGGTCGATCGTGAGGAAGCGCCGGGCCGTCGAAGGCATGAATTGCCACAGTCCCGCGGCACCGTCTTTGGAATAAGCCCGAGGATCGTAGGAAGACTCCACCAGCGGCAGGGCGGCAAGCCCGGCGGGCAGGCCATCGCGCGTCAGAACCCGTGCGATGGCGTGCTGCCAGGCGCCGGAGCGGACGAGCCCCGCCCGAAAGCGGTTCGATTGGCCCAGCTGGAAACGGATGTCGTTTGCAGCTTCGCGCAGGCGCGCCGGGGTTGCCCGCGGGCCCCAGAGCGCCTTGATGCGGCGCTCCTGCGGCGTCAGTGGCCGCCGCCCCGAAGCGATCTGACGCAGCTCCGCCGCGATGTGGTCGCGCGCGCGGTCGACGATGAGCTGGCGTTCATCAGGTGAGCTGCCCGGTGCGAAGCGCAAGGTCCGGTAGATCACGGCCAGATCGCGTCGATCGTGCAAGAATCCGGCGTTGGTGTCGATCTGGGTGTAGACCCGGACCCAGAAACGCACAGCGGGGGCAAGTTGCGGGGGGTCGGGCAGCTCGCCTGCCGCGACGCTATTGATAGGGGCCGCATTCGCCCGGCCGAACAGGGCCATCAGCAGCGCCAGCCCTGCCTCGAGCCAAGCTCTGCGCAGCAGCCCTGCCCGCCTCGTCGAGATCATTTACACCTCGCTCTCCGGCAAATTTTGCATTTGAGTCAAAGAGTTAAGGTATCTTGAGCCAGATTCGCGCCCGCAGATCCACGTAAAGACGTCGACATAATTTACACCTGTCCAATCGCGCCTGCATCGAAGGCCATTGCAGTCGCTCGCCAGTGTCCCTGGATGCCGGGGATTGGCCTGTCAATAATGTGAATTAGTTCACAATGCGCCCGCCGAGGGCTGCCGATATGTCACATTCGAGGGCCATGGATCTGGTGCGGCAATGTACCCGTTCCATGTGGCACGAGTATTGCTGGTATCTGGTCATCTGGGACCGACATGTCGGTCCTGAAGAGGGAACACCGGAACACTGGAAAATCAACAAGAAAGCACGGGCTCGCAATGCGCGACAGGCGTCGCATGCCGTACCGTGCCGGCCGAAGAAAAAAAACGACTCGATGCAAGCAAGCGACCGACCCCGCTCCGGCGGGGTCTTCTTTTTTACGCGCTGCGCGCGGGACTTACGGGCTCCGCTGCGCGGACCCCGTGCGTGCAACGGCGCGAAGACGCGCCGGAAAGCGCTCAGATGTACGCGCTACGCGCGGGACTTACGGGCTCCGCTGCGCGGACCCCGTGCGTGAGGCGACGCTACCGAACACCACCGCCGCCAGCATGGCGGAAGCGAACGCATAGAAGTACGGTACCGACCGACCCAGAGAGAACAGCAGCCCCATGATCAGGTTGGAGAGAAACTGGCCGATCGCCCGCGACACGGACAGAAAGCCCATGCCACGCCCCAGTCGCCTGTGTCCCACGACCGATGACACCAGAGTAGGCTCGAAGGTCTCGACCGCACCCATGCCAAGGCCCAACAGAGCGACTGCGGCGTAGAAGGCGGCTTGCTGCCAATGCAGAAGCTCGCACACCCCGATGAAACCGGAGCCGAGCGCCGAAGGCAGGTAACCGAGCAGCCACAGCGAGCGCACCGGCGAGCCGCGGTGCGCCCCGAGCGCATAGCCGCTGACAGCCGACACGCCGAGATATACGACATACGTCAGCACGCCCCACTCGTAGCCCGTCCTCGGGTGGCCGGCCACCGCGCTCAGGATGGGAAACCCCAGGTTGTAGAAACTGAAGCCATAGAGCGTCGCGGACACGAGCAAGGCGATCAGCAGCGCTCGCGATGCCGGCGCGGGCAGCCCCGCGGAAGCCGCGCCGGAGGTCCTTGAGTGATACACCGCGGTTCGCCGCACGAAGAACAGCAGCGTCGTCGACACCAGAAGCGGCACCACGGCACTGAGCATCACGGTGCCGATCGCGATGTGCCGCCATAGGGCGAGCAACGCAATCATCGCCGACAGCATGCCTCCGCCGATGTCGAGCGCATGCAGCACGCCGAAGGCCCGGCCGCGCGCTTCGGGCGGCGTCACATTGACCAGCAGCGCCCGGCGGGGCGGGCTGCGAAAGTAGCGCGCCCACCAGCCGAGGATGAACAGCAGCGCCGACAACCACGGCGCACTGGCAAGTCCAGAGAGCGCCATCAGCGGAATGAGCGAGTTGCCGGCGATGGACACGGCCTTCTTGTCGAACCGGTCGCCCGAGACGCCGCCGAGATAGGAAATGAATGCTCCGCCGCCGAAGGCGATGGCGGTCACGATGCCGTACACGTACAGCGGAGCGTGCAGCTGGTAAACCAGATAGAGTGGAAACAGGGCCGTCACGCCCTGATAGCCGAGGTCCGCGAAGAATGCGGAGAAGCACAGCAGCCATGCGTCCCGAGGAAGCGCTTTGACGGCGGGGTCAGCGGAGCTCACGGATATCCTCGGGCGGCAGGCGGGATTCGCGTGATGATCTCATACACGGCGCCGGGAATCCCCGAGACAGGCGGCTGCGGCGCGCCGCGTGCGCGCCGGCGACAGATCAACCTTGCGAGGCGGAATCGAGCCCGTCCGCGCCGCCCCGGCCCCGCTCCCTCGCCGCGCAGCACTCGGCCAATACCGCCCGCAGCTCGCGCAGCTTCGGCGGCTTGGCGAGCAGGCGATCGACATTGGGCGGCATGTCCCTCTCTGACTCCAGCCGGCGTCCCCAACCGGTCAGGAGAATGACGGGTGTCATGGGCGAAGTCTCCTTGACGGCCTTTGCGACCCCATAGCCATCGAGGTGCGGCATTCCCAGGTCTGTGATGACCGCGGAAAACGGCTCCATCGGCTGAGCTCGGCGAAATGTGTCGACGCCGTGGCGCGAATCGGCCGCGATGGCCACGACATGCCCCTCGGCCTCGAGCGTGTCGCTGAGAGATTTCAAGACCAGTGGATCGTCGTCGATCACCAGAATGCGCAACCTCCTCGGCGCCGCCTCGATCGGCTGCGCAGACGCAAGCGCTGGCGCCGCGCGGGCCATGATCGGGACCGGGAACGTGATGCGCACCGTGGTTCCCCGGTCCGGAGCGCTCTCGATCCTGATCTCGGCGTCGTGGCGCCGGACCGCCCCGTACACCATGGCAAGCCCCAAACCGGTTCCACGCTCGCCCTTGGTGGTAAAAAACGGCTCCAGACACTGGGCGCACGTCTTCTCGTCCATTCCCATGCCGGTATCGGCCACCTCGACACAGACACTGGGCTGCGGGTGCAGCTTCCGGTCAGGATCCTGAACCGCCGGCATCTCTCTGGTCCGCAGCGTCAACGTCCCCCCCTGAGGCATGGCATCGACGGCGTTGAAGATCAGATTGGTGAGTGCCATCCGGATCTCACTCTCGATGCCCAGCACGGGCGCCAGCCCGGTGCCGAGCTCCTTGACCACCGTGATGACGATTCCCTTCTTCAGAGGCATGTCGCTCCAGCGGGCGCGCGTCAACTCGATGGTCTGCTCGATGAGATCGTTGAGGTCCACCGAGATCAGCGTCGCCTCGTGCTCGCGGGTGCGGTAAAACTCGCGCATGCGATCGACCGTGGCCTCGACGTCTCCGATCGCACGCAGCACCACCGGCAGATACTGCCGCGCACGGGGACTCAGTGCCGGGTCGGACTCGAGGAGGTTTTCCACATAGAGTGCCGCCGGGGAGATCGCGTTGTCGATGTCGTGGGCAATACCGCTCGCCATCTGTCCGAGAGCGCGCAGCCGCTCCTGCTGAAGCACGGTCCTTTGCGTACGGCGCAGGTCATCGTAGGCGATCCGCAGCCTGCGCTCGGCGGCCTCGCGCCTGGTGTTTTCGGCTGTGAGCCGGCGCGTCGCCGCCGCGAGGTCCGCCGTGCGCTCGGTCACCTTCTGCTCGAGCTGACTCTCCCATTCCCGCCGCCGCCGCGCCAGATCGAGGTGGGTGCGCACCCGCGCCAGGAGCTCGCGCGTCGAGAAGGGCTTGATCAGATAGTCGTCGGCGCCCGCATCGAGGCCCACGAGGGAGGATTCCTCACCGGCGCGAGCGGAGAGCAGAATGACCGGGATCCGCCGGGTCCGCTCCTCGGCGCGCAGGGCCTTGAGAAGGCCGAAGCCATCGAGTCTGGGCATCATCACGTCCGACAGCACCAGATCGGGCGGCGCGGCCCGGATGGCCGCAAGGGCCGCCTCGCCGTCGGCGACTTCGATGACCTCGTACGATGCGCCCAACAGACGCGTGACGTAACGGCGCATATCCGCGTTGTCGTCCGCCCACAGGATGCGCGCCCGCGCTCCGGCGGGGGCCGACACATTGAGCGAGGTGTCTGCGGCCGGGCCGCTCGCCGGCGTGGGCGCCAGCCAGTGCAGCACCTCCTGTACGTATGCCGCCGCCCCCTTCGGTGCGGTGGCGTCGCCGGCGGCCGTCACCCGCTCCGGGGGCAGATGCGCCGCGCCGGCCGGCAGCGTGACGATGAAGCGGGTGCCCTTGCCGGGCTCGCTTTCGACCTGAATGAGGCCGCCATGCGCCTGCACCAGCTCCCGTACCAGCGACAGTCCGATACCCGTACCCTCGTGTGTGCGCGAAGCGCCGCCCTTGACTCGATGGAAGCGGTTGAACAGCCGCGGGATCTCTTCGGCCGCGATACCGACACCGCTGTCCTCCACCGTGAGCCGCGCGCCATCGCGCCACGCCAGGCGAACGGCAATCCCGCCCTCGAAAGTGTGCTTGAATGCATTCGAGAGAAGGTTCAGTACGATCTTCTCCCACATCTCGTGATCGACATAGACCGGCTCCGGAAGCTGCTCGCAGTCGACGACCAGAGAAAGCCCGGCACGCGCCGCCGCCGACTGGAAGTTGCCGGCGAGCTCCATGGTGAGCGACGCGAGATCCGTCGGCTGGTACAGTGCGTGGGCGCGACCGGCCTCGATGCGCGCAAAGTCGAGCAGCACGTTCACCAGCTTCAGCAGCCGCAGGCTGTTGCGATACGCGGTCTCGATCTGCCCGTGGTACGGCTCGGGGAGTCGTCCCTCGCGCAACACATCCTCGAGAGGTCCCAGAATCAGGGTGAGCGGCGTGCGGAACTCGTGACTGACGTTGGAAAAGAACGAGGTCTTCGCCCGATCGATCTCGGCGAGCGCCACGGCACGCCTGCGTTCCTGGTCGTACGCGCCGGCGTGCTCCACGGCCGCCATGACCTGGTCGGCCGTCGCGCGGAAAAATGTCTGATACCATTCATCAAACGGACGGTGTGGACTGATACCGCCTATCAGCACCGCGTACGGCGTCGATTGTCCCGCATGGCACAAGGGAATCGCAATCGCCCGCTCCGGACGCCCGTTCCAACGGCCTTCCGGCAATGGCCCAAAGCGCCGGGCAAGACCGTCGACGATGGCCGCTTGACCGGTTTTGACCACCTCGGCGAGCGGCCACCCGCCATCGCCGCCTACGCCCCCCGCAAGAGACACCTCCGCCGGCTTGGCCGGCCCTCCGTATTCAGCCCAGCCGCTCGCGCCAGCGAGCCGGGCGGCGCCCTCGTCCGGGTGCACGGTGTAGAGCAGGGCGAATGGCAGATCCAGCTCGTTCCCCCCGAGGACCTGCATCGAGACTCGGTAGGCATCTTCTTCGCACTTCGTGTTGGATGCACCGGCGGCAAGCTCGTGCAACATGCGGATCTGACGCTCGCTGCGGACCTTGGCGGTTGTCTCCTGGACAGTGATGAGCACGCCGCCGACCCGGCCCTCCTCGGGCGCCGGGCTGAAGGAGAAAGTGAAATAACTCTCTTCGGCGATTCCGGCTCTGTGGATGAACAGCTGCAGATCTTCGGCCCAGGTTGCCGGGCCGCCGGCCTGGATGCTCGCCGCCATGGGGCCGGCAACGGCCCAGGCTTCCGTCCACACCTGCGCCGCCGGCGCACCCAGCGCGCCGGGGTGTTTGTCGCTCAGAATGGGAAGGACGGCGTCGTTGTAGAAATGCAGCAGCTCGGGCCCCCACCACAACAGCATGGGGAACCGGCTGCCGAGCATGACCCCCAGCAGGGTCTTGAGACTGCCCGGCCAATGCTCCAGCGGACCAAGCTTGGTCTTGGCCCAGTCCATCGATGAGATGCGCGCGCCCACCTCCCCTCCGCCGAGCCATTCGGCGGCGCGTGCCCTGGCTTCAATCGTCTGTGGCGAGATCGGATTGTCCATCAAGCGCTGCCCAGATTTCCCCCGATTCCATCCGCGCGATCGAAGACGCTACCACCGTCCGGACGGGCGGGCAATGTCGCATCACGGCGAACATCGCGACGAGACATAATTCGCTCGCCCAAGCGTGTTCACGGTGGCTTCGTGCGCCGAGCTGTTACACGCGCTAGATAGATATTCCCTATCGAATAAATAGAATATTTCGATTTCCTCTATCGCAAGACCCGCCTTAAAGTCTGCCTCGTTCTCAATCCAGCAACGAGGAGCAAGTCACATGTCTCTCATCAACAAGGAAATCAAGCCTTTCAAGGCCACCGCATTCCATGGCGGGAAGTTCGTCGAGGTCACCGAAGCGAGCGTCCGCGGCAAGTGGGCGGTGTTCTTCTTCTATCCGGCCGATTTCACGTTCGTCTGCCCGACCGAGCTCGGGGACCTCGCGGACACTTACCCGCAGTTCCAGCGCCTGGGCGTCGAGATCTACGGCGTATCGACCGACACCCATTTCACGCACAAAGCCTGGCACGACACCTCGGAGACGATCTCCAAGGT
>JAJZLX010000764.1:13863-14355 GCA_021850555.1 Pseudomonadota bacterium
GCTGGCCCGCAATTTCGAGGTGCTGATCGAGGAATCGGGCCTCGCGGATCGGGGCACATTCGTGGTCGACCCGGAGGGCCGCATCCAGATCGTCGAGATCACCGCCGGCGGCATCGGACGTGACGCCAGCGAGCTGCTGCGCAGGGTCAAAGCGGCGCAGTACGTCGCGACCCACCCCGGTGAGGTCTGTCCGGCGAAATGGAAGGAAGGCGAGAAGACCCTCGCCCCCTCGCTCGATCTGGTCGGAAAAATCTGAGCGCCGCAATGGATCGCCTGCGCCGGCCGCGGAAGCCGGCGCAGGCGGCCCCGGCTCCACCTGCGAAACGGACAAACACCATGCTCGACTCCACCCTGCAGAGCCAGTTGAAGACATATCTCGAGCGGCTCGTGTTCCCGATCGAACTCGACGCCTCGCTCGATGACAGCACCGGCTCGCGTGAGCTCGAGGAGCTTTTGCGGCAGATTGCGTATTCCACGCAAAGTGATCAGCGA
>JAJZLX010000267.1 GCA_021850555.1 Pseudomonadota bacterium
CGCCGCGTTAAAAATCGCTCCCGGCGATTTTTTACTCGGCGCCTCCTGCGCCTCGCCCTTGGAGGGCCGCGGCTTCGCCGCGTTAAAAATCGCTCCCGGCGATTTTTTCACGACAGCTCCGCCTGCAGCAGGTCCGCGTAGGCGCCACTCGAGCGCTCGAGCTCGAGCGGTGTGCCTTGCTCGAGGACACGGCCATCGCGCAGCACGACCACCCAGTCCGCCGAGCGCGCCGCGCTCAGCCGGTGCGCCACCAGCACCACGGTATGCGTGGCCGCGGCGTCGCGAATGACCGTTTCCACCGCGCGCGTGCCCTCGGGATCCAGGTGTGCGGTCGGCTCATCGAGCAGCCAGACCCGCGCCTGTTCGCGCACCAGGGCGCGCGCCAGCGCCAGACGCTGCAGTTCCCCGCCCGAAAGACCCAACCCACGCTCGCCGAGCGGCGTGTCCCAACCCTGCGGCAGACGCTCGATTACAGCTGCAAGACCGCTGCGCTCGGCGGCGTGCCGCAACGCGGCGGCATCGGCATCCGGGGCTGCGAGCAGCAGATTGTCCCGCACGGTGCCCTCGAAGACATGCGTCTGCTGCGCGACCCATGCCACGCGCGCGCGCCACCGTGCCGGATCGAGCACGGTCAAATCGACTCCATCAACCCATATCCGACCGCCATCGGGCACGGCAAAGCCCAGGAGCAGGTTGAGCAGCGTGCTCTTGCCGGCCCCCGTGGCGCCGACCAGCGCGGTCACACGATGCGCCTTGAGCACGATGCTGCAGTCGCGAAGCGCCGCCGCGCGTCCGCCGTGCGCATAGCTGACATGGTCGATGCGGATTTCCGGCGGCCCCTCGAGCACCGCTCGTGCACCGCTCACGAGCGGCGCGCCCGAGGCGGGCGGGATGTCATCGAGCGCCGAGAGCTGCTGCGCCGCGGCCAGCGCGTCCATGCGCGTGTGGCGCAGGCCGCCGAGGGCCCTCAGCGGCAGGTAGAACTCCGGCGCGAGCAGCAGCACGAACAGGCCCGTGCGCAGGTGCATCTCGCCCCACAACAGGCGAAAGCCGATCAGCACCGCGACCACCGCGATGCTGACGGTGGCGAAGAATTCGAGCACGAGCGCCGAAAGAAACGCGATGCGCAGCACCTGCATGGTGAGCGCCCGATACTCCTCGCCTTCGCTGTCCAGACGGTCCGCGAAGCGATCGGCGGCCCCGAGCTGGCGCAGCGTGACGAGTCCGCCCAGCGCTTCGATGAATGCCGCACCGAGACGCGTCAGTTGAGAGAAGCGGCGCTCGCTCGCCTGCCCGGCGGCCTTGCCCACCAGCGTCATGAAAAGCGGAATCAGCGGCGCGGTGAGCAGCAGAACCAGCCCCGAGAGCCAGTCGGCCGGAAACACGAACGCCGCCAGCAGCACCGGCACGAGCACCGCATTGCCGAGCTGCGGCAGATAGCGCGCGAAATAGGCCAGAATGGCCTCGATCCCATCGACCAGCCGGGTGATGAGGTCACCGCTTGCCTGGGCGCGCAGTCCGTAGGGACCGAGTCCCTGTGCACCGCGCAGCAGACGCGCACGCAGATCCTGGGAGAGGCGCTGCGCCGCGCGAAACACGACGCTTCGGGCGCCGACGCTCAACCCGAAACGCAGCAACGCGAGCGCAAGCAGGCCGAGCCACAACGGCCACAGGCGCCTGAGCGGCGCATGTGCGAACACGGCCCGATCGAGCAGGCCCGACAGCAGCCACGCCTGGGCCACCAGCGCGAGCGCCACAAGCGCGGTGAGCAGCGCCGCGCGCAGCAGGGGCTTGCGGATGCGCCCGGCCTCGCGGCGAAGCCACTCTGCGCCCGGCGCTGCGGCGCGCGGATGGGACCGGACCGGAGTCGGCCCCGCGGCGGGCACCTGTCGCTGCCCGATCAGACCGGCTTGCGCTCGCCGGCGCCGGTCTGTGCCGCGGCGGCTTGCTCTTCCTGAGCGTCGAGCAGCGCCCCGCCGGCAGCCGAGACCAGCACGATCATCGCGGTGCCGACCAGCCAGGCGAAATACCAGGCGCCGCGGGCCCCCAGGACAGCGGCGAGAAAGATGACGCCCAGGGCGATCACCATGAACAGCACGAAGTAAAGAAAGGTCCGCATGGGCGCCTCCTCAGTAAGCGTGCTCGTCTTCACGGGTGATCCGCTCGGCGGAAACCTTGCCGCGCATCACCCAGAACGCCCAGCTGGTGTACCACAGAATCAACGGCACGAAAAAGACCGCGAAGCCGAGCATCCACAGCAACGTCAATTTGCTCGAGCTGGAGTTCCACAACGTCAGGCTCACAGACGGCTCGCTGCTCGAGGGCAGCATGAACGGAAACAGCGCCGCACCCGCGGTGCCGATCACCCCGGCCCACGCCAGCGCGCCCAGCCACCAGCCCAGATGCGAGCGCCCGGTGCGCGCGGCGAGCAGCGCGCCGGTCATCCCTGCGAATCCGGCGAGCGGCACCAGCCACAGAACCGGATGCGCGCCGTAGTTCGAGAGCCATGCGCCGGGCACAATCGCAACACTCTGCTGCAGCGGCGTCTGCGGCACTCCCGGTCCCGGGCCACCGAGCAGCCGGTACCCGACGAGCGCATGCACCCAGATGCCGCAGAGCGCGAACAGGGCGATCGCGAGGCCGGCCGCCAGCTGCGCGAGAGCGCGGGCACGCTGAAACATCGGCCCCTCGGCGCCGTTCATCACGGTCAGCGCTCCCATCATCGCCGAGAGCGCGAGCGCCAGCACGCCGGTCACGATCGCAAAGGGGTTGAGGAGCCCGAGGAAGCTGCCTGTGTAGAACGAAGTCATGTCCCAGGCAAAGTGAAACGGCACGCCGTGAAACAGATTGCCGAAGGCCGCCCCGAAGACGATCATCGGAACCGCTCCGCTGACGAAGAAGACCCAGTCCCACACATTGCGCCAGGCGGGGTTGGCGAGCTGGCTGCGGTACTCGAAGCCGAGCGGGCGCATGATCATGGTCCACAGCAACAGCAGCATCACCACGTAAAACCCGGAAAACGCCGTGGCGTAGATCAACGGGAACGCCGCGAAAATCGCCCCGCCGCCCAGGATGAACCAGACCTGATTGCCATCCCAGTGCGGTCCGATGATGTTCAGGGCGACCCGCCGCTCGATGTCGGTGCGACCGACATAGCGCAGGATCGCGCCCACCCCCATGTCCATGCCGACCATGATGGCGAGCCCCATCAGCAGCACGCCGAGCAGCAGCCACCAGATCACCTGCAGGATCGCATAGAGCGCCATGACTCACTCCTCCAGTCTGCGGGCGTAGGGGGCCGCGGGCAGCGCATGCCCGGGGAGAGCGGGACCCGCGCGCAAGGGCGGCCCGCCCGACTCATCGTGCTCGGCAGGCCCGAGCCGGATGGCGCGGACCATCAGATACATCTCGACGGCGATGAAGACCGAATACAGCGTCACGAAACCGATCAGCGAGAACACCATGTACGCCACGCTGTGCGTCGAGGCGCTCATCCAGGTCGGCAGCACATCGAACACCGTCCACGGCTGGCGGCCGAGCTCCGCCACCAGCCAGCCGGCCTCATTGGCGATGAACGGCACCGGGATCATCCACATTGCCACCTTCAGCAGCCAATCCTTGCGCTGAATCCTGTTGCGCAGCGTGTACAGCACGGCGATCACGAAGTACGCGAGCATCAGCAGGCCGAGGGCCACCATCACCCGGAACGACCAGAACACCGCCGCCACGGGCGGCATGATGTCGCGCGCCGCCCGCTTCATCTGCGCGGCAGTGACGTCGTTCAGATCCGGCGCGTAGCGCTGCACGAGGAACCCGTAACCGAGATCCTTGCGATGCGCATCGAACTCGGCCAGCGCCCTGGAGTCGCCCGGATCCCTGGCGAGCGTCTTGAGCGCCTGCACCGCCGGTATGCCGCCCTCGATCCGCCCCACCGCCTGGCGCTCGAGCGCATCGGCGCCCGGCACCGTGCCCGTGAGAGAATGGGTCACCAGCATCGACAGCAGGTACGGCACCCGCACGGCGCCCGCGTTCTCTCGCTTGGCCTGGTCGGGGAACGCAATGAGGTTAAACGACATGGGAGCGGCTTGCGACTGCCACAGCGCCTCCATCGCGGCCAGCTTGGTCGGCTGCACCCGCGCATCGACGAAGCCCAGCGCATCACCCAGCGTGATCACGGCAATCGTGGCCAAAACGCCGAACAGCGCCGCCATGCGGAACGAGCGCTTGGCCAGCTCGACGTGCCGCTTGCGCAGCATGTAGTAGGCGCTCACGCCGGCGACGAAGATCGCCGCCGTGACGTAACCGGCGACGCTCGTGTGCACGAACTTCGACTGCGCGTCGGGATTGAAGATCAGCCTCTGGAAACTGGTGAGCTGCATGCGCATGGTCAGCGGATCGAACGTCGCACCCTGCGGATTCTGCATGAAGCTGTTGGCGACCAGAATCCAAAGCGCGGAGAGGTTCGAGCCGAAGGCCACGAGCCAGGTCACCGCCAGATGCTGGCCCTTGGACAGGCGCTCCCAGCCGAACACCATCAGCCCGATGAAAGTCGATTCCATGAAAAACGCCATCAGGCCTTCGATGGCGAGCGGCGCCCCGAAGATGTCCCCGACGAAACCGGAATAGAACGACCAGTTGGTGCCGAACTGAAACTCCATGGTCAGGCCGGTGGCCACTCCGAGGGCGAAGTTGATCATGAGGAGCTTGCCCCAGAACTGCGCCATCTCCTTGTAGATCGGCTTGCCGGTGGTGACGTAAACGGTCTCCATCGCGGCCAGAAGAAAGCTCAGCCCGAGCGTGAGCGGCACGAACAGAAAGTGATAGAGCGCGGTGGCCGCGAACTGTATGCGCGAGAGATCGACGACGGTTCCGTTAATCATTGAGCGCTACCTCCCGGGAGCACGATCGCGCGCGGCCCGCCGCCTCGGCGGGCGCTGCGCATCAGCGCGGTCCGGCGGCATCCCGCATCCGGCCCATGCATGCTAGCGGCAGCTTAGACAGCGTCCTGCTGACCGGGGATGAGTAGCTGACGCAGCCGGCATGCGGATAGTACCTATACGTCGCCGGCGGCAGGCCTTGCGGCGCGCACGTACCGGTCCCTGGCGCATCTGCGGCCCCTGCGGTAAGTTACGCGACTGACCTGTCCGCGCCGGGGTTGACGTGAAAAAGACATCGCTTGGATTTTACGCCGCATGCGTCCTGGCTGCCGCCGCACTCGCCGGCTGCAGCTCGCCGAATGCCGCCTGGAACAAGGCGTCCTCGCAAAATACCGTCGCCGCCTACCGGAGCTTCATCCAGCACTATCCGAGCGATCCGCGGGTGCAGCAGGCCCGCAACCGCATCGATGCCCTGAAGGACAAGCAGGCCTGGAGCGCGGCCAAGAGTGCCGGCACGGTGCAGGCCTACCAGCAATACCTCCAGCAGTATCCGGACGGCTCACATGCCGCCGACGCGCAGAGCGCCGTCACCCAGCTCAAGCAGGGGTCGGCGTGGCAGAGCGCCCAGTCTGCGGGCACGGTGGCGGCCTACCAGTCGTTCCTCAAGAAATACCCCAATGCCCCCCAGGCCGGCCAGGCGCAGGCGAAGATCGACAAGCTGGCGCCCTACCAGGTCCTGTTCGGCCGGTATCGCTCGCCGGCTGTGGCGCAGACCGTCGCCAAACGGCTGAAGGCGAAGTTCGCCGGCATCCTCGCCGACGTCGTCGTCCTGGCGCCCGCAGGCAAGAGCAAGCTCAGCGAGGTGCGCTCCTCCCAGATGAGTCAGAAGGCCGCCCAGGCCGCCTGCCTCAAGGTGCGCAGCGCCCGTCAGCCCTGCTCGGTGGTCAAGATCCGCGCCTCCTCGGGCGGCCTGTCCACCCTTTAGCGCACCGGGCCACCGGAGGCGAGCAGCAGCCGGATGGTATCGAGGTACTGGTGCTCCTCTGCCCCGATCAGCCCGAGCTCGGCGCGCTCGCGCTGGCGCTGCGCATCGAGGACGGGCAACAGTCCGGAATTACCGGCAAGGTAGCTCTTGCGTTCGAGGATCAGACGTCTGCGTGACAAGGACAGAGCGCGTGCCTGCGCGGCGCGCAGCTGCGCGTCGTGCTGCAGCGCATCGAGCGCGTCGGCCACTTGCTCGAAGGCGTTCACGACCACCTGCTGATACAGGTCAGCCCGCGCGTGCAGCGCATCCAGCGCCGCCCGCCGTTCGGCGTGCAGCCTCCCGCCGTCGAACAGGGGTGCGGTCAGGCCCGAGATGAGCGACCAAGCCGTCGAGCCGGCGTCGAAAAGCTCACCCGGCCGCAACCCCTCCTGGCCCAGCGTAGCGGTGAGCTCGATTCGCGGGTACAGATTGGCCGTGGCCACCCCCGCGGCCGCAGTGGCCGCCCGGAGCTGCGCCTGCGCCGCGAGGATGTCAGGGCGGCGGCGCAGCAGTCGCGACGGTACGCTCACCGGCACGCGGCGTGGCAGCCTCAGCTCGCCCAGGGTCGGGTCCGGCTGGCGCCACCCGGCCGGCGCGCGACCGAGCAATGCCGCGAGCGCATGACGCGCCACGGCAAGCCGCTGATACAGAGGTGGCAGCAACGTCGCATCGCTGGCGAGCTGCGTGCGCGCAGTGAGCACATCGAGCCGTGGCACGGAGCCCGCCGCAACCGCCTCGCGCACCAACGCGACGTTGGTGCGATCCGCGCTCAGCAAGCCATCCAGCGCATGGATCTCAGCGCGCATCGAGGCGATCACGACCGCCTGAGAGGCCACTTCCCCGCCCAGGACGAGCCGCGTGGCCGCAAGCTCGCAGCGCTGATACTGCTCGAGCGCGCGCCGCTCCTCGATGGTGTGGCGCGTAAGGCCGACGTAATCGAGCTCATAAGCGACGCTGACCCCCGCCTCGAAGTAGGTGAACGGGGGAAAGTGCTCGGGTCCGAGAAACGCCGCGCCGTACTTCTGCCGTCCGGTGCCCAGGTCGGCCTCGATCTGCGGGTACCGCGCGGCGGCGGCGACCACGACGCCCTCACGCGCCTCAGCCAGCGCCTCCTCGGCAGCTGCCACGTCGTGATTGTCGGCAAGCGCCCGCTGTACGAGAGAGTCGAGCTGCGGCGAGTGAAACAGCCGCCACCACCGCGCGCCCGGACCGGCCCCGAGCATCGTCTGCTGGCGGTATCGCACCGGGGCGGCGGTGTTGGCCGCGACCGGCTTGCCGGGCGGGCGGTAGTGCCGCGGCATGGGAACGCGCGGCCGCTGAAACACCGGGCCGACCGTGCAGCCGGCGAGCAGCAGCGCTGCGAGCGCGAGCGCGTGGCGCGCCCCGGTGCGCCGGCGGTTTCTCCATCGTCTCATGCGCTCACTCCATCACCACCGCTTCCTCGCTGCTGCGGCTCCTGCGCGGGCGCAGCAGCAGAACCAGGGGCACCAGGGCGAAGGTCAACATACACATCAGCTTGAAATCATCGTTATAGGCGATCATGGTTGCCTGTTGCGTCACCATCGCGTTGAGCGCGGACAAGCCGGCGACGGATGTGAAGCTGAACGGCGCGTGCAGCCGCAGCTGCCCTCCGTACGGCACGATGTGCGACACCAGACTCTCATGCACGACTTGTGTGTTGTGGGTCAGGATTGCGCTCGTGCCCGCGATGCCGACGCTGCTGCCGATATTGCGCAGCAGGTTGAAGATCGACGTGCCTTCCGAGCGCTGGTGCGTTGCGAGCGTGGTGAACGCCACGGTCGTCATGGTCACGTAGGTGAGTCCGGTGCCGAAACCCTGCATGAAGGTCTCGCCCCAGACCAGCCACTGCGGCATTTGCATGGAAAAGTAATTGGCCATGATCCACAGCGCCGAGGCGGCGATCATGAGGCCGACGGCGATCAATACGCGGGAATCGACCCGCCCGATCAGCCATCCGGCGAGAAACATGGCGAGGAAGCTGCCCGCGCCGCGCGGCGCCATGGCGATTCCGGTCGTCAGCACCGGATAGCCGAGCAGATTCTCCAGCAGCGGCGGCAGCAGCGCCAGCGTCGCGAACAGCACCATGCTGATGACCAGCATCAGGAAGTTGCCGGTGCTGAAGTTGCGGTCGCGGAACAGCCCCGGGCTGACGAACGGCTCGCGCGCCGTGAACGTGTGCACCAGAAACCAGTACAGGCCAAGCAGTGCCAATGCCGCTTCGATCCAGATCTCCCGCGAGCCGAACCAGTCCTTGAGCGAGCCGCGGTCGAGGAAGATCTGCAGCGCGCCGACCGCGAGGCTCAGGGCTGCGAAGCCGAAGAAATCGAACGTGGACTTGCGCGTGCGGGTCTCGCGCATGTAGATCATGATGCCGAGCGCGGAGAGGATGCCGAACGGCACATTGACATAGAACACCCAGCGCCAGCTGTAGCTGTCGGTGAGCCAGCCGCCGAGCACCGGCGCGAGCATCGGACCTAACACCACGCCCTGGCCCCACAGCGCCATCGCGCGGCCATGGTGCTCCGGCGGATAGATGTCGAGCAGCACCGCCTGCGACAGCGGCACGAGCGCGGCGCTGAACCCGCCTTGCATCAGCCTGAACAGCACGATCTGGCTGATCGAGTGCGCCAACCCGCACAGAGCCGACATCACCGTGAAACCGACCACGGATACCAGCAGAACCCTCTTGCGGCCGTAGCGGACGGCGAGCCATCCAGAGAGCGGCGTGACGATCGCCGCCGCGACGATGTACGAGGTCAGTACCCAGTCCATCTGCACGAGCGTCGCGCCCATGCTGCCGCCGATGTGCGGCAGCGCGACATTGGCGATCGTCGTATCGACCGATTGCAGTATGGTCGCCAGCGTCACCGCGATCGTGATGGGAACGCGGTGAGGATGAGCGCTGTTGGCGGTAGTGTCCATGGAGCGGGGATGAGAAGCTGGTGCGTGTCGCTCAGCGGCGCGCGCGGCGCGCAGCGGGCCCCGAATGCGTATCGATCGTCACCTCGGCGCTCACCCCCGAGCGTACCGGCGGCAGCGCACCGATGAGCCGCAACCGCACATCGAGGCGCTGCACCACCTTGACCCAATTACCGGTCGCGTTCTGCGGCGGCAATACCGCGAACTGTGCGCCCGTGCCGGGTGTGATGCTGGCCACGACCGCATGGAAAGTCCGGCCCGGGTAATCATCCATGGTCACTGTGGCTTTCTCGCCCGGTCGAACGTTGGCGAGCTCGTCCTCCTTGTAGTCCGCCGCGATCCACACATCGCGCGTGGAAACGAGCACGAACGCCTTCGTGGCGAGCGGCAGATAGTCGCCGACCTGAAAGTGCTGCACTTCGGTCACGATGCCGTCAGTGGGGGCCCGAACGGTGGTGTAGGAAAGCTCGAGCAGCGCATGATCGAGCGCTGCCCGGGCCTCGGCGACCTGCGGGTGGCGGCTGACGGGAATATCGGGACTGCCGCCGAGGCGGGCGAGCACCGCCAAAATCCGCTGCTTCGCCGCGGAGACGCCCTGGCGCGACTGCTGCAAGGCGAGGCGCGCGCGATCGAACTGGGATTTCGAGGAGACGCCGATCGCAAGCAAACGCACCTGCCGGCGGTACTCCCGCCCGGCATAGGCCTGCCGGCTCTCGGCCGAGGCAAGCGCGGCCTGATCGGCCCGGTAATCGGCCTCGAGCGACTCGACGGCGAGCCGCGCGGCAGCGAGGCGCGCGCGCGCGGCCTGCACGGCGATCACGAACGGGCGGTCATCGAGCCGGAAGAGAATCTGGCCTCGCCGCACCGGCTCATTGTCATGTACATAGCGCGCGACCAGCCGGCCGGACACATCCGCGCTGATGGGCACCTGGGCCGCCCTCAGGTAGGCATCATCGGTCGACACATAACGGCCGCTGGTGAGGTAAAAATAGAGTGCGACCGCGATCACCACCAGCGGCACACCCCACATGAGCAGCGGGCGCAGCCGCTCGCGCCACGCGCGCCGCAGCTGCGCCGCCGCAGCCGCGGACCCGGGCATGGCAGGCTCGGAAGGCGGCGGTTCCCCCAGCCGCGCGGTCTTGGCCGAATCGTTCATCCTCGTTCCTTTGCGCCTTGGGTGCCGGCTCGAGCGGCTAGGGTTGACGACCCGAGAGCGGTGGCAGTGAAGTCAGGTTCGCGTGGACCCGCTCGAGCAGCGTCACGAGCAGCGCGCGCTCCTCGGCCGACAGGCCCTGCAGCATCTCCGCGCGGGTCTCTTGGATGAGCTGCCAGACATGCTCGACCACTGGCTTGGCCTTGGCAGTGAGCCACAGCGAATGGGCCCGTCGATCAGAGGGATCGAACCGCCTCTGCACCCACCCGTCAGCCTCCATCCGGTCAAGGATGCGCACCAGCGTCATCGGATCTAGCTCGCTGAGCTCCGCCAGACGCTTCTGGCTGACGCCCTCGCTGTCTTGCAGATAGATGAGCGCCTTGCACTGCGGCAGGGTGAGCGACAGGCTTTGCGCCCGTTCCTCGAAGCGGCGCGTATAGCGACGGCTGACGTCCTTGAGCAGGAAGCCCAGCTGACGAAAATGGTCCACGCTCATATCAGTAAATATAATATCAGTGTATATTATATATGCTGATACAGTGCTTCGCAAGCAGTCGCTTCTCCCGGGCCGGTATGCGTACAATCTTCACTTCAATCTCGTCCTAGGTAGAAGCCCATGGCCAGCGGCTGGGCCGGCGACGGCGCCGTACAAGATCAGATCGATGCCACCGTGAGCGACGCCATCCGGCGGGCCCAGAGCCGTCTGCCGCAGGGACCGGCGCTCAGCCATTGCGCCGAATGCGGCACGGACATCCCCGAGGCCCGTCGTCAGGCGATACCGGGCGTGCGTCTGTGCGTGGCCTGCCAGGACGCCTCCGATCAGACGGTCGCCCAATTCAGCGGCTACAACCGGCGCGGCAGCAAGGACAGCCAGTTACGCTAAGCCGCGTTGTTGAGGACCCGGTTGGCGGCACGATGACCGGAACGTGCCCTTGAGCGCCGGAGCCCAGGATGGCGGCGGATGCGGCCCACCGCCCCCTCTCGGCAGAGCGCCGTTTCCCAGTCTGATTTCCTGTTTCCAGCGGCCGGATTGCGGCTCTCGCGAGCCGGTCCCGCTCGGCGGCTCTCCGGCCGCGTTACTTCGTGACAGTACAAGGCCTAGCGGGCCGTTCGAAACGGCTGGCGCGAAGAGCACGCCCGGCAGAGTCTTTCATATGGCGCCCGGGGCGTAAGCGGCGTATCTCGAGCGAACGACAACAGCGAGGGGGGAATCTGGCATGTCCTTGAAGCTCCATGGCTTTCGTGTGCTGGCCGCGGTGATGGGCGGGTTGTCGGTCCTGCTGGCGGGGGGCGGCGCACGGGCCCAGGGCCGGCAGCTCACTGCGCAGGACTACGCGCGCGCCGAGCAGTTCATGCCATACGACACCGAACCTCTCGTGGACCATGCGGTTTATCGCGTGCACTGGCTCGATGACCTGCGATTCTGGTACATCGACCACGACGCCGCCGGCGATCAGTACCGGATGATGGATGCCGCCACAGGCAAGGTCACCCGCGTCTTCAACCAGATCAAGCTCGCCGCCGCGCTGAGCATCGCCACCGGCAGAGCGGTCAAGGCGCCGAAGCTGTCCATCTCCGCCATCCGGATTCTGCGGCATGACCGCTACGACGTCACGCGGGACGGCGAGCGTTTCCTGTGCGACCTCCAGGGCCCCGGCCGCTGCCTCAACAAGGCGACGCCGGTCATGGCCGGCAAGGAGCCGGGCATCCTCTCGCCCAACGGAAGGCTCGAAGCCTTCATCCGCGATTGGAACCTGTGGGTGCGCAACCTCGCTACCGGCAAAGAAACCCAGCTCACTTTCGACGGGGTGAGGAACTTCGGCTATGCCACCCATAACGCCGGCTGGGTGCACTCCAACAAGCCGGTGCTCAACTGGTCGCCGAACTCCAAGGAGATCGCCACCTACCGGCAGGACCAGCGGCGGGTGGGCGATATGTACCTCGTGAGCGCCCGGATCGGCCATCCGAGGCTCGAGAAATGGAAATACCCTCTTCCCGGCGACAAGCATGTCTTCATGATCGAGCCGGTGGTCATCGACGTCGCCACCGGCAGGGTGGTGCGGCTTCAGCTACCGCCTCAGCAACGGCTCTCCAGCCTGTGCGACAAGCTCAGCTGCGAGGACGACGGACACTGGGACGACCTGCAGTGGGCCCCCGACAGCAAGACCCTTGCGCTCGTGACGAGCTCGCGCGACCGCAAGCATGAGTGGTTCCGGATCGCTGATGCGCGCACCGGAGCCGTTCGCACCGTATTCGAGTACAGCGTTCATACCTACTACCACAGCGGCATCGGCGCGGTGGACTGGCGCTACCTGCCCGCCCGGCGGGAAGCGATCTGGTACGGCGAGCGCGACAATTGGGGCAACCTGTATCTGTACAGCCTGACGAGCGGCAAGCTCGAGCACCCCATCACCACCGGCAAGGGGGACGTGACCCAGGTGCTGCGCGTCGGCCGCAGGACGAACACAGTCTGGTTTCGCGCCGTTGGCCGCACTCCGGGACTGAACCCGTACTATGAACAGCTCTGGAAGGCCGGTCTGAACGGTGCTCCGGCGCGGCTGCTCACTCCACAGCCCTGCGACAACGTCATCAGCATGTCACCGGACGGCAAATACTTCGTCGACAGCTGCTCCACGCCCGAACGGCCGCCCGTCACGACCTTGCGTGACGCCGACAGCGGCCGGATCCTCGCCACTGTCGCACGAGCGAGCCTCTCGCGACTGCGCGCGATCGGCTGGCGGCCGCCGCAGCAGATCGTGGTGAAGGCGCGGGACGGCAAGACCAACCTCTACGGCCTGCTGTTCAAGCCGACTGACTTCGATCCGCACAAAAAGTACCCGATCATCGACTATATCTATCCCGGCCCGCAGATCGGCTCGATATTCACCTTCCGCTTCGAGCCCTCGCGCTACGACGATCAGTCACTCGCCGAGCTCGGCTTCATCGTGGTGGCCATCGACGGCATGGGTACGCCATACCGCCGCGCCTCCTTCCAGCACCTCTGGTACGGGAACATGGGCGACAACACCCTGCCGGACCAGGTCGCCGCGATCAAGGAGCTCGCCCGGCGCTATCCGTGGATCGACATCGACCGGATCGGCATCTGGGGTCATTCTGGCGGCGGCGACGCCGCGGCGGATGCCATGTTCCGCTACCCCGGCTTCTTCAAGGTCGGCTGGGCCGAAAGCGGCAATTACGACAACCGCGACTACGAGAACGACTGGGGCGAGAAGTACGAGGGCCTGCTGGTGCGCCACGCGAACGGCACCACCAATTACGACAACCAGGCAGATGAGCTGCTGGCTTCGCGTCTGCAGGGTCACCTGATGCTCACCTACGGCACGATGGACGACAATGTGCCGCCGGAGAACACCCTGCTCGTGGTGCAGGCGCTGATCAAGGCGAACAAGAGCTTCGACATGATCGCAATTCCCAACGCGCGTCATGCCTACGGCTACGCCACGCCGTACATCACCCGGCGGCGCTGGGACTACTTCGTGAGATACCTCGCGCGCAACATCCCGCCGAAGCACTTTGCGCTCAAGCCCTGGCCGTGGAACTGAGCCAACGCAACCCGGGCGGACTGCCGCCTGCGCACTTCGCTTCACATCGCCGAGACGGCGGCCATCGCCGGGAAGACCCCCCATGCGATGGCCGCGGGACGGGCCGATCCTGGCGTAAATTTCGCTGCGTGAACATCCGTCGGGATATCCCGGCCAGAGCCGCGTCGGGCCCGGCGGCTGTCACCCCGTCGGGCCCGGGCCGGTCCCTCGAGCGAGCGCCCGAGCTCTACGGGGCGGGCTGCGGGCTCATGAATCAACCCCCGGAGAGGCTCGAGGTCTGTGCGGCCTCAAGTCATCGTCATCGGAATGGCGCCGAGGAAGTCCCGCTTGCCGAGCTCGACACCGTTGTGCCGGAGAATGCCGTACGCGATGGCGAGGTGAAAGTGGAAGTTCGGCAGAACGAAGTGGTTGAGATAGTCGGCGCCTTTCATGTGGCCCTTGCGATCCGGCCCCAACGGAAAGGTGACCTCCCGGTCCGAGGCCTTGTCGATCTGCGCGCCATCGAGCGTCTTCACGAAGGCGAGCGTCTTGGCGATCCGCGCCTTGAGCTCGCTGATCGTCTTCTCGTTGTCCTCGTACTTTGGCGGGTCGATGCCGGCAAGCCGTGCGCCGCCGTTCTTCGCCTGGTCGCACACGATCTGCACCTGGCGGGCGAGTGTGAACATGTCCGGGAAGAGGCGTGCGTTGAGCAGTACCGCCGGATCGATCTTCTTCGCCTCGGAATACGCCTCGGCCTTCTCGAGGAGCGCCGAGAGCGAGTTCAGGCCGATCTCGAACACGGGCAGGGATGCGGTGGACATCGACATGTCGGAAACCTCACTCGTGATGATGCGTGGGGAACGCGGACGAATCGGGATTGCGGATACAATATATATCCGGCGCAGCTGCGGCAACTCCCATTTGAACCAATCGGATCAACCCGATGAGGAGAGATGCATGGCGTCACACACCGCCACCATAGAGTGGCACCGGGGCTCCCAGCCGTTCCTTGACAACAAATACAGCCGCGCCCATGTCTGGACTTTCGACGGCGGCGCGACAGTCGCTGCATCGAGCTCGCCACACGTGGTTCGCGTTCCGCTCTCTGAGCCTGCCAACGTCGATCCTGAGGAAGCGTACGTAGCGGCGCTCTCGAGCTGCCACATGCTCTGGGTTCTCAGCATCGCCGCCCGCCGGGGCTTGCGCGTGGATTGCTACCGGGACGAGGCGGTCGGCCACATGGCCCGCAACGAGAACGGGCAGCTGTGGGTGAGCCGAGTGGAGCTTCGGCCTCGGATTACCTTCTCAGGCTCGAAGCTGCCGGATCCGGCCGAGATCGAGAGCGTGCACCACGAGGCCCACGCGGAGTGCTTTCTGGCGAACTCAGTGCGCACCGAGGTCATCGTCTGCCCGCCCCGCGTCCGGTGAGAGCCATGATCGCCGGGGCCGGCCGATCGGATGAGCCGGCGCGGCGGATCGCGCGCCGGCGGCCTCTGGCCGCAATTCCACCGATCACGAGGGGCGATCTGTAACCTTTGCGCCTCTCCGGGCGGATAATGTCGTAGCGGCACGCATCAAGGTCTGCCGCGGAGGCGGGGTGGATCTTGCGAGTTCCCGATCGCGCCGACACCGGGTCGAGCGGCTGAGGAGAGACTTCCGTGGCAGACGAGCACTGGCGGTCGCTGATGATGGCGGCTCAGGCGGGCGAGGCGTCGGCCTATCGCCGCCTGCTCGTGGAGGTCGGCTCGTGGCTCAACGCCTACTATTCGAGACGGTTGCCCCCAGGCATGGTCGACGACGCCGCCCAAGAGGCGCTGCTCACGCTGCATGCGAAACGCCATACCTACGATCCCTCCAAACCGTTCGGACCGTGGCTCGCGGCGATCGCGCGCTACAAGTGGATCGACCGGCTGCGCGCCATGAAAACCGCTCCGATGGAAGAGCTTTCGGATGCGCTCACCGTGCGGGACTGCGGCGAGGCCGTGCAGAGCGCCCGCTCGCTCGAGGCGCTCTTGACCCGGCTCAAGCCCGCCCAGGCCAATGCCATCCGCCTGGTCAAACTCGAGGGGCTGAGCATCCGGGAAGCCGCAGAAAGACTTGGCCAGACGATCTCGCTCGTCAAAGTCAACATCCACCGGGGACTCAAGCAGCTCAGCGAGCTCGCGCAGGAGGAAGGTCATGAGATATGACGCTCTGATCGATCGCCTGACCGGGGATCTCAGGCCGGTGCGTCACCGGCGCTTCTGGGTCGACATTGCGATCATGGCGCTCATTTCCGCAGTCGAGCTGGCGCTCCTGTTCGCCGTGGGAGTCGCACACCTGAGCATGCACCGGATGACGACGCAGCCGACCCTGTGGTGGCGCCTTGCCAGCCTCGGCCTCATCTCGCTGGTGAGCGGCGCTTTCGCCATCCGCTCCTTCGATCCGGCTTACTCCCCGCGAGGCGCGCTGCGATGGCTCGCTTTGATCGTGGCGATTTGCCTCGCATTCGGGCTACTCATGGGCGGCGCGCCCGGAGGGTTGGCCGGCATCGCCCGACGCCTGGACTGGACGAGCGGTGTGCAATGCGCCTGCAAGATCGTCCTGCTGTCCGTCCCGCCGTTGATCGGCCTAGCCCTGCTCGGGCGGCGCGGGGCGCCGACGGACCTGCGGCGCACTCCGCTACTGATCGGGATCGCGGCCGCGGCGTGGGGCGCCTTCGCGTTCGTATTCGCCTGCCCGTTCAACGACCCGCTCTACATCATCGTCTGGTACGGCGCCGGATGCGCACTCGTGACGGCGCTGGCGCGACTCATCCTGCCGCGCTTCGCACGCTGGTGAAAGACCGGCACCGATCGGTCGCCCTGCTCTATTGAAACCCGCGGCATCGACAATCCTCAAAGGTGATACGGTCATGACAACTCGCATTCCCAGAATCGCCCCTTCCGAGATCACTCCGCAGGAGGTGTATGTCAACCGCCGCGCCTTCCTGACCGGGGCCTTGGCCGCCGCGACCGGCGTGACGCTCGGCCGGGCCACCGCGGCGGTGGTGCCTGCCGCAGCCGGCGCGCCGCTCGCCTATACGTTCGACGCCGCCGCATCCGTCGGCGCATTGGTGCATGCGCCCGACCAGAACGAGAAGCCCAACACCTGGTACCAGATCACGCACTTCAACAATTACTACGAGTTCGGCACCACCAAGACCGACCCGGCCGAGCACGCGGGGCGGCTGCAGACCCGACCCTGGAGCATCACCGTTGCCGGCGAGGCGGAGCACACCGGCACGTTCGGACTCGAGGACTTTCTCAAGCCCTACGCCCTGCAGGAGCGCATCTACCGCTTCCGCTGCGTCGAGGCCTGGTCGATGGTGATCCCTTGGGTTGGAATCCCGCTGGCCGCCATGCTCAAGCGGTTCAAGCCCACCTCACGGGCCAGGTACGTGGCCTTCGAGTCGCTCTATCGTCCGAGCGAGATGCCGGGCCAGAACGTGCCGATCCTCAAGTGGCCCTATCGCGAGGGACTGCGCATCGATGAGGCGATGAACCCTCTCGCCTTCATGGTGGTGGGACTCTACGGGCGCGTGCTGCCGAATCAGAATGGCGCGCCGCTGCGCCTGATCGTGCCGTGGAAGTACGGGTTCAAGGGCATCAAAGCGATCGTGCGCATCACATTTACCGAAACGCAGCCACAGACCACCTGGAGCCAGGCCAGGCCCGATTACTACGGATTCTTTGCCAACGTCAACCCCACCGTTCCAACTCCCGGCTGGAGCCAGGAGTCGGAGCTGCGCATCGGCAACCCGTTCTTCCATCAGCGCCAGAAGACCCTGATGTTCAACGGCTATGCCAAGGAGGTGGCTTACCTCTACAAGGGCATGAATCTGCGCGAGTATTTCTGAGCCATCGGCCGCGATCCCCCATGACCCATACCGCCATCAGCCCACGCAAGCCCTTTCTCGGATTGACCGCCGAGCGGCGCTACCGCCTCATCTACAAGCCGGTGGTGTTTCTGGCCTGTCTGATCCCCCTTGCGTGGATGACCTGCAGCCTCTTCGGCTGGCTCGGCTTGAGCGTTGCCGTCGACCCGGTGAAATTCCTCGAGCGACGCTGCGGCAAGACCGCGCTCAACTTGATCATGATCACCCTGATGGTGACACCGGTCCGCCAGCTGGCACGGCTGCCGAACTTGGCACGCTTGCGGCGCATGCTCGGACTGTTCGCGTTCTTCTACGTAGTGCTGCACTTCACGGTATACGTGGTGCTGGACCTCGATTTGGACTGGCACATGGTGGGCGCCGACATCGTCAAGCGCCCGTACATCACCGTCGGGTTCAGTGCGCTCCTGTTGCTCATTCCGCTCGCGATCACATCGACCAACAGGATGATGCGGCGGCTCGGACGGCGCTGGAGCCGGCTGCATCGGCTCATCTACCTGATCGCCGCGCTCGGCATATGGCATTTCTACTGGCAGGAGAAAATCGACGAGCGCACGCCGCTCGAGTACGCCGCGGGGCTAGCCGTTCTGCTCGGGTACCGCGTGGTGCGCTCGGGTCGTGTTCGCGCGCTGCTCGCTGCCGGATCCGATCGGTTGCGTGGTGTGTCCCGCCCCGATGCCCTTCGGTGTGCGCACGCCCGTCAGGCGCCCCCGAAGACGGCTGCTTGCGATGCAGACCCTTCCCAATAGCAAGGCGCAGCGGCGCGGCGTTCCGGCGGCCTTCAGGGCTGGCGGGCGCCGGAGCCCCTTCCCCGGAACCTCAACGCAGCGGCCCCGGCCTTGAGCCTCTACCGCGGAAGAGCGGCAGTCGTCCGGCGGGCCTCAGCTGTCTGAGAGACGCAACTGCTCGAGATCGGCGATCAATCCCGGTCCGAGCGGCTGCCACCCCAGCTTCTTGCGTGTCTGATCGCTCGAGGCGGGCACATCGAGCGCCGCAAACATGGCGAGCCAGCCGAAGAAATCGCCGGCTTCATCGAGTCCGATGGACCGGACCGGCAGTCTCAGGCGTCGACCGAGGGCTTCGGCAACGGCGCGCATCGGCACGCCATCTTCCGCGACCGCGTGATACTTTGCGTCCGGCTCCGCCTTCTCGATCGCCAGACGGTAGAGACGGGCGACGTCGAGGACGTGCGCCGCGGGCCAGCGATTGAGTCCGTCCCCGATATACGCGCACGCTCCTTGCCGGCGATAGATCTGGATCGCAGGGGTAAGCAGCCCCTGTGTCACCGGGTCGTGAACCTGAGGAAGCCGCACCACACTCACGTTGACCCCGTCCGCGGCGAGCGAAGCGGCAGCCTGCTCCGAGGCAGCGCGAGGATGCACATCGCAACCGACGATTTCATTGTCTTCCCTGGCCGGCCGACCGGGCACGGTATTGGCAAGCCCGGTTCCGGAGGTCACGATCAGCGGCCGATCGGAGCCGGCCAGCGCCTCACCGAGCGCTTTTATCACGCGGCGATCAGCTTCGCAGTTCTGCACGAACCTCGAAAAGTCGTGGTTGAATGCCAGATGGATGACGCCGTCCGATCCTGCCGCCCCCTTCTTGAGGCCATCCAGGTCTTCGAGCGATCCACGATGGACGTCCGCGCCGGCGGCGGCCAATCCGGCCGCCTTCGCGTCCGAACGGCAGAGTCCGAGGACCTGATGACCCGACCCGATCAGCTCTTTGACGACCTCCGAGCCGATGTTTCCAGTAGCACCCGTAACAAATACACGCATGCGATTGATGTCCTTCCTCACAAGGTGAAGTACGCGGGATGGTCGATGTCGGCGAGTAGTCCGGGCTGCCCCGGCTCCCAACCGAGCACGGACCGGGTTCTCTCGCTCGAAGCAGGGCAATCGAGGGCTGCGAACCGGGCAAACCAGGCGAACCTGCCGAAATGCTCCGCCGCCTCCTGGAGCGATTGAGAGACGACCGGAACATTCAACCGGCGGCCGATCACCTCGGCGATCGCTTTGAACGACACGCCTTCTTCTGCGACCGCGTGGAAAGGGCCGCCTTGCGCGCCGCGCTCGAGAGCGAGCCGAAAGACGCGGGCTGCATCGAGTCGATGCACCGCGGGCCAGCGGTTGCGGCCGTCTCCGATACAGGTGGAGACGCCCGTCTCTCGGGCAAGACCGATCAGGCGGGGGACGAAGCCATGATCGCCATGACCGTGCACCGATGGCGGAAGCCGCACCGCCGTCGCGTGTACGCCGAGAGCCGTCAGCGCCGCGATCACCGCCTCCGGGTTGCGGGGAAATGATTCGGCGGCAAGATGGGGCGGCGTCCGTTCCGTAGCGAGCTTTCCCGGCGCCAGCAAAGCAACACCCGAGGTCACGATGAGCGGTCGGCTCGAGCCCTCCAACACCGCGCCGATCGCCTCGATGGCGCGCTGTTCATCCGCACCACTCTCAGCAAATCTCGAGAAGTCGTGATCGAAAGCCAGATGGACGACGCCATCGCATCGGGCTGTAGCGTCCTTGAGGCCCTCCAGGTCCTGCAGCGTGCCCCGCCGGACCTCGGCACCCGTTTCGGCCAAAGCCGCCGCTTTCTCCTGCGAGCGGCACAGCCCGAGCACGCGGTGGCCCGCCGCAATCAACTCTTTGACGACGGCCGAGCCGACCCATCCCGTCGCACCAGTGACGAACACGCGCATGAGCGAGACCTCCGAGTTTCATCGAAGACAAATTTCTCCCAGTACCCTATCCTGGTAAAGTAGTGACATCATCCCGGTATAGTTCTTAACACAATGGACGAGCTCGTCACTCCCGAGAACCAGCTCGGGGCGTATCTCAAACAGCGCCGCCTGAAACTGGATCCGGCTGCATTTGGCTTTCCCGCCGGGCGCCGCCGCACGCCCGGCTTACGTCGCGAGGAAGTGGCGCAGCGCGCCCACATCAGCTCGACGTGGTACACATGGCTGGAGCAGGGACGCGGCGGGGCACCCTCGCCCGATGTGCTCGATCGGATCGCACACGCGCTGATGTTGACCGATGCCGAGCGCGAGCATGTTTTCCTGCTTGGCCTCGGCCGCCCTCCCGAGGTGCGGTATCAGAAAAACGAGGGCGTCACGCCGCGGCTGCAGCGAGTTCTCGATGCGCTGAACCCCGTCCCCGCTCTCATCAGGACTGCGACATGGGACGTCGTGGCTTGGAATCCGGCGGCGGCCGTGATGCTGATGGACTACGGATCCCTGCCTCCGAAGCAGCGCAATATCCTGCGCTTGCTTTTCCTCGACCCGCGCGCACGCGCCGCGCAATACGACTGGGAAAGCGTCGCGCGGTTCGTGCTGGGCGCATTCCGACTGGACACGGCCCGCGCAGGCGCCGCGGCGGAAGTGGAGCCGCTCGTCGATGAGCTCTGCCGGCTGAGCCCTGAATTCAAGGCGATGTGGCGCGACAACGACATTCGAGAGACCCACAGCGATGCCGTCAAGCACATACGACACCCGGTTCTCGGCCCGCTGGCGTTCGAATATTCGGCATTCGCGGTGGATGGCCGGCCGGACCTCAGCCTCGTGATCCACAATCCGACGACGCGGGAGGGCCTCGAGCGGATAGAGTCGATGATGAGGGAGAAGCAACCGAACCAGAGCCTGGACCGCTGAGGATAGGCCGGCGCCACGCGTCCGGCCGATCCGTCGAGGCGACTCGAGCAGAGTCCTTGAACGGCCTGCGGCCCAGGCTCACCCGCGCGGATTTGCGCAGCCCCCTGGCGAGTCACCGAATCCTAGCCCGGATCGGCCGGCGGCGCAGGCTGTCACGACCGGACCTGGCTCACCGGCACAGAACGACACAGTACCGGGGCGCTCCATTCGCATGGGGTATGCGCCAGAGGAAGCGATCCCGTGCAAAACGCCGGCGGGAACAAAGCTCATGGCGGCACCCGTCCGAGCCGTATCGCCCGCCAAATCCGCCGCTGCGCCATACGGAGCACCGTCGGGGCACCGGCCGCCCAAAAATCGGAGCCGACGATTCTGCCCATGCCGCGATCGCGGGAATGTAAGACCCCTGCTGCGCGCAAAGCAGGATTCGAATTCAATCGCTTGCCGAGAGAGATCGTTGCCATCGGCACCACTTGCCTTGCCCGATCACGACCGCCATCCACAGAATGTCCGCGCAGTGAATCCTGACGCGGCCCACGAATGCGATCGCCCGGGCTTCTCCCAAGGTGCGCAGCCGTCCCAACGCGCATCTGAAAGCCCCGCTGCGATGCGGACGTTCATCGACGAGCCACCGGGACTCCGTCCAGGCGACGCAGCGGCCCCGTCCCGGTTGCCGCTCGAACTCACACCAACTGCAGTTGTGATTCACGCTCATCCAATCTGCAGGCGGCTCAATCCAGGATGTCAATTGACACCCTTGACACTCGTACGGATTCGGTGTTCCATGATCGCTGCCCGACAGAGCAATCATTAGATTGACACATCGTACGAGTCAGGGTGCGCCGCGGCTGCGCAGCGCCGACACCCTCACCGGCGAGGACGGGCAATCTGGGAAAAACCGTTCCGCGTGATGGGGATTGCAAGCGCGCGGATCGAGAGGGGTCGCTTGACCGTAGTAAACGCCAACCGGCGCGCCTGCCGCTCGCCGTGTTGTTCCGCCGCGCGGTACGCAATGTTTCCGTCTCCGCGGCGCCACCGTGGCGCAAGTGCGCCTCGATTGACTGGTCACGGATCTGTCGGTCCTTTCCACTCTCGGGTCACGCGCCGATCCACGCGCGCCGATGCGGCCGTGAGCCCCTAGCGACGCAATTCTCCACATCCGAGACGCAAGTCAGCGCCGCGAGCTTCCCACGAAAGCCTCCCGATTCGCCCTTCCTCAAGGTGACGCCGTCCGTGACACACAGCAAATGGGCTGACTGGATCCTGCGACCCTGGCGCTGGACTCTGGTGTCGGCCGCCTCGGTGTGCGCAGTCCTCTATTGCGTCCTGCTGCTCATGCACTGGCTCTTCGAGCCGTTGCTGAGCTATGAGCAGCACCACTACGCCTTGCTGCTGGTGGACTCGGCCGGCTTGACACTCGTCGTCGTAGCCTCAATTTACTCCATCGCGTTCCGCATGCTGCGGAGAAACGAAGAGCTTCTCCGCCACGTCATCGCCAGGATGTCGGACGCCGTCATAGTCGCCGATGCGCGCGGTCGGATCATCGAATGGAACCTCGCCGCGGAGCGGCTGTTCCGGTATGCGCGAGCCGACGCTCTCGGTGAGATGGCGCAACGATTCCTGTCCTCGATCAGCGGCTTTGCACAGTCCGGCGGCGATATCACGGCCACCATACGGCCGCGTGAGCGCATTCCACCGGGCACGGTCATCGAGGGCGCGCTTCAAAGGGAGAACGGAGACCGGGTTCCCGTCGAGGTGACGGTATCCGCATCACCGTGGCAAAGCGAACGCACCACTCTCTACGTAGTCCGCGACGTCTCCGATCGAAAGGCGATCGAGAGCGATTTGCAGGAAAGCGAACAGCAGGTGCGCCTGGCCACGGAAATGGCGGGAATTGCCATCTGGACTTGCGACTTCGAGTCCAACCGGATGCTCCGCTCCCGCAATCACGATTCGCTGTTTGGTCTTCCCTGGCAGCCGGGCCGGGACCTCGACACCTTCCTGAGGGCAGCCCATCCGCAGGATCGGGAGCGGATCAAGGTCATTGTCCAGTCCTCGGTGCAACCCCGAGGACCCGATGAATATTCCCTGGATTTCCGTGTCGTCAAGCCCGACGGATCCACACGCTGGCTGTGGGTCAAAGGCCGCGTAACCCATCGTGACGCGAACGGGCGGGCCTCCTTCGCGCGCGGAATAATGCTCGACATCAGCGACCGAAAAGAAACGGAATCAAGACTCAAGCGCGTGACACAGCTGTACGCCGCTCTCGGCCAGTGCAATCAAGCCATGGTGCGCTGCTCGAGCGAGGAAGAACTCTTCCCGCAAATATGCCGCGAAGTCGTGGCAATCGAGGGATTGAAGATGGCCGCGATCGGCATGGTCAGTGGCCCCGAGCGGCGCTTCAGACATCTCGCCGCCTTCGGGACCGGAATCGAGTACCTGGAAGACATCGACATCACCGCCAGCGCAGACTTCCCGAGCGGCCGCGGTCCGGCCGGCACATGCATTCGCGAGGGCCGCCCTTTCTGGTGCCAGGACTATGAGACCGATCCGGCAACCGCGCCGTGGCGCGAGCGCGGCGCCCGATTCGGCTGGCGCTCCTGCGCGGCGCTGCCCTTGCTGGGCAAGGGACAGGTCCTGGGGGCAATCCTCGTTTACTCCGACATGCTGAATGCATTTGAGGACGATGCCAAGGCCCTGCTGGTGGAGATGGCGGCGGACATAAGCTTCGCCATCGATCGGATGATCAACGAACGCCTTCACCGCCGACTGCTCGCAGATCTGCGGCAGAGCGATGAATATCTGCGCACGGTATTCGAGACCGAGCCGGAATGCGTCAAGGTTGTCGGCGAGGACGGCTCGCTTCTTGACATGAACAGAGCCGGCCTGGCGATGCTCGAGCTCGACTCCGTTGAAATCGCCAGGCAGAAAAACCTCCTCGACTTCGTACTGCCCGGATACCATGCCGCGTTCCGGGATCTGCACCAGCGGGTGATGCGCGGGGAGAGCGGCACGCTGGAATTCGAGATGCGGGGGCTCAAAGGAACCCGGCGGGTTCTCGAGACTCACGCCGCGCCCATGCGCGACTCGAACGGGGCCGTCCAGAGTCTTCTTGGAGTCACGCGTGACGTCACCGAGCGAAAACTGGCGGAGAGCCGGATTCAGTATCTGGCGAACTTTGACGCTCTCACGGGGCTTCCGAACCGCAATGTCCTGTCCGAGCACCTCAAGTATGCCATCGGCCTGGCCCGCCACGGCAAGGAGACATTGTGCATCCTGTTCGTCGACCTCGACCGCTTCAAGGACATCAATGACACCCTTGGCCACAGCAGGGGCGATGCGTTCCTGGTGGAGACGGGCAAGCGACTGAGATCTGTTCTACGCGACAACGACATTGTATCCCGGCACGGTGGCGATGAGTTCGTCGTCATGCTGCCCGACAGCGGAACGAAAGCGGCGGTCCATGTCGCGGAGAAGCTGCTCGCCGCCTTGTCCAAGCCGTGCCTCATCGATGAACATGAGCTGAGGGTCACCGCATCGATCGGAATCGCGATTTTCCCGGACGACGGCCGGGACAGCGATACTCTTTTCCGCAGCGCAGACGCCGCGATGTACCTGGCCAAGCGGGAGGGCCGCAATGCCTATCGGTTCTTCACGGAAGAGATGCAGGAACGCGCTGCAAGGCACATGACCTTGACCCACGCGATGCACCGGGCCCTGGAACTCGGCCAGTTCGAGCTTCACTACCAGCCGCAATTCTCGATCCGCAGCGGCCGCATCGTCGGCGTCGAGGCATTGCTGCGATGGAGGCATCCGGAACTCGGCGATGTTGCGCCCGCCGAATTCATCCCGGTCGCGGAATACAGCGGCCTCATTCTACCGCTCGGCGAATGGGCGCTGCGCACGGCGGTGCGCCAGCTGAAGGAGTGGCTGCTCGAGGGCCTCCCCCCGATAGTCATGGCGGTAAACCTGTCCGCCGTTCAATTTCGCGATCGTAAACTTCCGGAGCTGGTTGCCGACGTGTTGTCCGAGACGCAGCTTAGCCCGGAATTTCTCGAGCTGGAGCTCACCGAGAGCGCGGCAATGAGCGACCCTCAAGTAGCCTTCTCCATCATGGAGAGGCTACGGAAGCTCGGGGTACACATCTCGATCGACGATTTCGGAACCGGCTACTCGTCGTTCGATTATTTGAAGCGATTCAGCATACACAAGATCAAGATTGACCAGTCCTTCGTCCGCGAGATCGATTCCCGCGAGCAAGACAGAGCCATCGTCAGAGCGATCATCAGCGTCTCGAAAAGCCTCGGCCTGCAAACGGTCGCAGAGGGCGTCGAGTCTCCCGCGCAACGGGCGTTTCTGGCCGATCACGGCTGCGATGAGGTTCAGGGCTACCTCTACTGCAAGCCGCTGTCCGCCGCGCAATTCGAAGCTTACCTGCGCACGTCCCCGTTGCGCGAACCATCATGAGCGGAAGTGCTTTCGCGGGGCTTTGGCCCTGGAATTCCACAGGCGGGCGCACAGGGAGCCCGAAGGGACCCGCCGCACGCACTCCTCACTCGCGCGAGTGCCTTGAGCAGCGTGGCTGCACCCCCTTCTTCGCCTACTCTGCGGCGCTACCGGACCTCGATCGCCAGGCGGCTCAGCCCAGCGGATTCGCTCTTCATGGACGCAGCCGCCTCGCACGGAACGACCTCAGCCCCCCGGGGGGCTCCACCGGGCAACCCGCATCGATCGGCCCTCCCAGTCGCCTCACCGGATTCATTGCGCACATTCGATCCATGGGCTAAACTCCCCGCCCCCGCTGCGAGCCACGCGCGCGCGGCACCCAGGCCTGAACGCAACCCATGTCCGCCTGTCACCCGGCAGGACGGGCCGCGACAACACGACTGTCGCGCAGGCCTTCGACCCCCGGACCCTGTACGACCGGATTGCGATCCGAAGCGCGGGCGGGCCCGGTACCGCACCATTCGAACGGACAGACATGCTTTCCACATTCAACGTCGCGATACAGTTCGGGGCCAAACCGCTGTTCGAGCAAGTCACCGTCAAATTTTCCGACGGCAATCGCTACGGGCTGATCGGGGCGAATGGCTGCGGCAAATCGACCCTCATGAAGATCCTGAGCGGCGAGCTCGAGCAGAGTGCGGGCGACGTCGTCATGCAGCCCGGCAGGCGCCTCGGCACCCTCAGGCAGAATCAGTTCGCCTACGAAGATGAGCGCGTGCTCGATGTAGTGATGCAAGGCCACGTCGAGATGTGGCGCACCATGCAGGAGCGCGATCGCATCTACGCCGACCCGAATGCGACAGACACGGATTACATGAGAGCGGCGGAGCTCGAGGTGAAATTCGGCGAGTACGGCGGCTATGACGCCGAAGCGCGCGCGGGCAGCATTCTGAGCGACATCGGCATCGACGAATCGCTGCACGAGCGAACGATGCGCGAGGTGGCCCCTGGACTGAAGCTGCGGGTGCTGCTTGCGCAGGCTTTGTTCTCCCGGCCGGACGTGCTGCTGCTCGATGAGCCGACGAACAACCTCGACATCCACTCGATCCGATGGCTGGAGGGCGTACTCAACGATTATGACGCAACGATGATCATCATCAGCCATGACCGGCGCTTCTTGAACCAGGTCTGCACGCATATCGCGGACCTCGACTATCAGCAGCTCAAGGTCTACCCGGGCAATTATGACGACTTCATGCTGGCTTCGCTGCAGGCGCGCCAGCGCGTGGAGGCGGCGAATGCCAAAGCCCAGGATCGCATCTCGGATCTGCAGGAATTCGTGCGGCGCTTCTCGGCCAACGCATCCAAGGCGCGTCAGGCGACCTCGCGCCGCAGAGAGCTCGAGAAGATCAAACTCGAGGAGGTACGGCCTTCCTCGCGGCAAAACCCGTACATCCGCTTCGAGCAGCGAAAGAAGCTGTACAATTCCGCGGTTGCCGTCGAGGAGCTTTCGTTCCGCTATCCCGGCGCGGATACGGACGTCTTGAGGAAGGTAAGCTTCAACGTCCGTGCCGGCGAGCGGATCGCCATCATCGGCGCAAATGGAGTGGGTAAGACCACCCTGGCTCGCTGCCTGGTCGGAGAGCTGCAGCCCACGGCGGGCCGAATCAACTGGGTGGAAAACGCCGAGCCGGGTTACATGCCGCAGGACCCGCAGGCCGATTTCCGCGAGAAAGTCGACCTGTTCACGTGGATGTCCGAATGGACGGGCAAAGCGGACGACGACTTGATCGTGCGCGCCACGCTCGGCCGGCTCCTCTTTTCCGGCGACGAGGTGAAGAAGTCGGTGCAGGTGCTCTCGGGCGGCGAAAAGGGCCGAATGATCTATGGCAAGCTGATGCTGACGAAGCCTAACGTGCTGGTCATGGATGAGCCCACGAACCACATGGACATGGAAACCATCGAGTCTCTGCAGACGGCGCTCGAGCTGTACCCCGGAACGCTCATCTTCGTCTCCCACGACAGGGAGTTCGTCAGCGGGCTCGCGACGCGAATCATCGAGCTGAAGCCGGACGGCACCATCGAGGATTTCACCGGGACATTCGACGAATACCTGGCGGCCCATCCTCTGGTCGCGTAACCACCGACGCACCCTTGGCGATGCGGGGCGCCCCGCCGCCCCCCCCCTCGATAAAGGAGGTGGTCAACCTCCGGGTCTGCGCCCGGGACGAGCGATCGGCGGCCGACCGGCGCCCCGCTGCGCACCAATTTTCTCCCCGCGGGGCAGGCGCCGTCCATACCCCATGTGCACCACGGCCACCCGGCTGCGGGCTTGACGAGGGCTCCAGTGCCGCGCGCACACGGTGGCATAACCGCCGGCCCGTGCAGGAATCCACGCCTCTCGCACTTGCCGATTTCCGAGGGAAAGCCCCGAGCGAAGCACCTCCCTCCTCGGCTTCGGCAGACCGGCCGGCGCAGCTCTCTGCGCCGGCCGGTCTGCCCGAGACTCAGAAGTTGGCCGAGAATCGCACTCCCCAATAGCGGAACGCATCGCGCGGAACCTGCAGACGCTGGTACGAGCCCGGCGACACCCCGTTTCCCGTCGGAGTGATGAACACGGTGTAGAACTGATTGGTCAGGTTGTGCCCGATGAAACTCACATGATACTTGCCGTTATCGAATCCGAGATCGAGGGATGCGCCGAGCAGCGAGTAACCCGGCTGCTGCGCCATCGGATTCGGATCGATGTCGAAGTTCGTGTGACTGGTGTACGAGTAGCTCAAATTGAGGCGCGCCGTGAACGAAGCGTCGTGCAGGGGCAACAGCCAGCTGGGCATGATGGTGAGCTTGTTCTCGGGCGCAAAGGGAAACATTTCCCCGTCATGCGAGCCGCGGCAGCTT
This sequence comes from Pseudomonadota bacterium, assembly GCA_021850555.1. Next base: position 28,443 of record JAJZLX010000267.1, read on the forward strand.
TCCAGTGCCGCGCCCGTCTGCCCCGCGCATGTGTACGACACGATGTACGCCTTGTCGTACGCGTAACCTCCGGTAACGCTCAGGCTGTCGGTCGGCTGCCAATCGAAGTCTACCGACGCCCCTTGAGAGCGCACGATACCGGCATTGGTGAGGCTTGTCGTCACTGCGCCGTTTGTGACCACGAAACTGTTCGCCTGGAAGTTATAGAACGTCTCGTACCAGGCGGAGAGATTCAAGACCAATCTGTCATTGAACAGATTGTTCTTCAGGCCGAGCTCGTAGTCATTGGATGTCTCCGGCGCGACCGGGGCGGCGTTGAGCGCCGACATGTTGAAGAACACATTGTACGCCGGCCCAAGCCATCCCCGGCTATAGGTGGCGTACGCCACCGAATTCCGGGTGATCTTGTACCGGGCGCCGCCTTTTGCGGACCATCCGTTGTTGGCGGTATTTCCCGTGCCGACATAGCCCGATCCGATTCCAGGTCCCGTCGTCGGCAGATCCTTGCGCGCAAAGGAGTACGCGACGTAATCGTGACTGTACCGCCCGCCGGCGATCAGACTGAGACGCCGGGTGATGTGGAGCGTCGTCTGCCCGAACAGCGCCTGACTGTCATTTCGTGTATCGAAATGCGCTATTCCGCGCGTATTGAGGTAGGTGCTGAAGCCCAGCTCGCACGGCTGGAAGCCGGTGTAATTCGCGGGCAGAGTGGAGGCCGTGCACTGCTCGACGTGTCGAATGAAGTAATCCTGTTCGTCCGTATGCCAGAAGAACGCGCCAACGGTGTAGCTGGCGAATTGATTCGTCGGGGACGAGAGGCGGATTTCCTCGCTGTATTGCTTGTAATCGAGGCCGCCGCGGTCGTGCATCTTGATATCGAGGGGAGTGACGTAACTGCAGCATCCCGCATGGAAATCGCCGTCCCGCCCCTGGAAGTTGTACCAGCGCTGGAATGCCGAGATCGACGTCAGGGTGTCGTGCGCGACGTGCCATTGAACCGTCGCCGAAACACCCGCGTTTGTGTTGATCTGACTGGGAATGGTGTCGTTATTTATGCTGAGCGCGTTCGCTCCCGGAACGGAGGGTTTCAGCTCCGGCAGAAACACGTTCGTCCACGCCGCGTTTGGAACATACCTTCCCAGCACGTCGGCGCAGCAATTATCGTTGGAGTGGTAATAGTTTCCCTCGATGGTCACTTTGAGCGAGCTGTCGATGTCATCGACGATCTTTCCCCGCAGCCCCTCGCGACGGTACCCGTTCGTCTGCTTGTCGTTGTATACGTTGTATATGTTCCCGGGGAAGTCCTCGTAAATCGCCGAGAGCTGGTAGCCGATATGATGGCTCATGGGACCGGAGAGATTGAGCCTGGCATGATATTCGTGCCCCTCGTACCACGAGACGCTCGCGTGCCCCTCGAAATGGCGGGTCGGGTCCGGCGTCACGATGTTGATGGCGCCGGCCGTTGCGTTCATGCCGTACAGCGTGCCTTGCGGTCCGTTCAGGACCTCGATGCGGCTGATATCCGTAAAGGCACTGAATGCCATTCCGGGGCGGCCCATGACGACCCCGTCGACCAGCACCGCGACACTGGGTTGCGCGGCGGGAGAGAACGACTGCGTCCCGATTCCTCGAATCGCCAGGGTGGCGTTCGAATTTGTGTTGCCGCGCTCGAAGGTGAGGGTCGGCACCAGCTTCTGCAGGCTCTCCGCGCTGTCGATGCCGGCGCTCTTCAGGGCCGAGCCCGTTACGACTGTGACGGAGGCCGGAACCTCCAGGAGAGGCTGATGGCGCTTCTCGGCCGTCACGACGATTTCGGCGAGCTGTGCCGTCGGGGCGACATTTTGTGTGGTCTTCGCCGCAGTCGCCTGAGCAAGACCGGACAGAGAAAGGAATGCGGCCGGGACGAGCAGTAGTCCAGCGCGAATGAGCCTCATGGAATCCCCCTCGGAACGTTATCTCACATGTCTTATATAAGATATAAGATAAAAATGCAACCCGAGCGAAATCAGGCGGCCCGGGCGTGCCCGGTCGGTGGGCGTGGCTCAGACCCCGAGCTTGGCCAACACTTCCGGAGGTGGGCCCGCGAATCGGGCCGAAGGCTGATAGCCGACATAGCCGAGCTCGGCCACCCCGACCGGCGTGGTGTAATAGCCGATCAGGCAGATCCGGCGGAAGAGAGCGAAAAAACGCGCCTCGGGTTGCTTGCCCTCGGCGGCACGCGCATGAAGCCCAGCCACCAGGGCCTGCGCCTGCGTCGCATCGAGCGTGTGCAGCGGCGCGTTGGCAGCACATTCGAGCGCCGCCAGGCCCTCGAGCACCACGACCCGATCCTGCTGCTGCTGCGGGTAGGGCGCGCTCACCCACTCATCGATGAAGTCCGGCACCCCGACCGCACTGGCTGAGGGCGAGGATCCATCTTCGGGCAGGAACACGTCCGCCAGGCGTGCGATCGCGGTCTTCTGCTGCGCCGCAAGCGTCAACGCCCACGTGACCTGCGGATGCAGCAAATCCGGATCGCGGCCGTAGCCCCGATCTCCGCGCCACGCCGCGCCGATCCGATCGGGCCTCTCGGGCGCGGCCGCGCAACCCTGACGGGCCGCGGCGCTGTCGATGTGCACGACGGGCGCGGCGCTCAATGCCAGCGCGCGCAGCAGCCAAGTCAGCGTTTCACGACGATCAGGCATGACGCAACTCCTTACGCAGATACTTGCGCAGATGCTCGCTGGCGCGCCAGGCGAACGCGATGATGGTCAGGGTGGGATTCTTGTTCGCGCTGCTTGGAAACACCGCCCCGTCGATCACATAGAGGTTGGGCACCCCCCAGACTCGACCGTACGAATCCGTGACCGACTTCCTCGGATCGGCGCCGGCGCGGGCGCCCCCAACCTCGTGAATCATGCGTCCCGGGGCCGTGATCGCCTGCGCCGGATCGCCCGGCAGCGGGGAGACGAGCTGTCCGCCCGACGCCTCGATGAATTCCGCCATGCTGCGTTGCGCATGAGCGGTCTGGCGCAGCTCCTGCCCGCTCCACCGCACATCGAAGCACAGCCCCGGGATCCCCCACGCATCCTTCATCTGCGGGTCGATCACCACCCGGTTGCTGTCGCGCATGACCATCTCACCGCGTTGCGAGAAGCGCACGAAGCTGCCGTAATAGCGGCGCGCCTCCTCCTTGAGCTGTTTGCCGTAGGTGAGCGGGGAGACCACGTTGAACTGGTCGAACGTGTAGGCCGAGGGCTCGGTCCGTCCGCCGTAAAGCTCGATATGGTAGCCGCGCGCGAACGGCAGCCGTCCGGCACGCTGCTCGGGCCACAACCACCAAGGGATGAAGATGTGCGGCAGCGAGACGACGCCGTCGTCGTTGAACGGTGGGAGTCCCTCCATCTGCGGGAACCTCCCCCACACATTGCTGCCGGGGGTGGACAGAACGCCGCGCCCGAGCAGCCCGCTCTCGGCGCCGATGCCGTCCGGAAAGCGCGCGCTGCGGGAGTTGAACAGTATCCGCACCGATTCCATAGCGCTCGCGCCCAGCATCACGGCGCGGCCGGCAAGGTAGTGATGCTGATGGGTGAGGCGATCGACGTAATGCACGCCCCGGGCCGAGCCGTCGGGCGCCAGGTCCACCTCGTAGACCTGAGCGTGCGTGATCGTCGTCAGACGTCCGGTCGCCCGTGCCGGGGGCAACATCACGGTCGGGGATTGGAAGTTCGCCCGGATCGCGCAGCCGCGCAGGCAGGGCGAGGCGTAAAAGCAAGCCAGTCGGCCATTGAGAGGCTGCGTAATGACCGCTTCGTGGCTTGCGACCACCGGCCGGCCGAGTCGGCGGCCTCCCGCGATCACCAGCCGCTCGTACGAGCGCGGCACGGGCGGAGGCTGCAGACATCCCGGTGGCGAGTTGGGGATGTCAGGCAGGTTCTCGTTCGTGCCGAACACGCCCACCATGCGTTCCGCGCGATCGTACCAGGGCGCGAACTCGTCGTAGGTGAACGGCCAATCAGCGCCCAATCCATCGAGCGAGTAGGCTTTGAAGTCGTGATTGGCGTAGCGCAGCGCGACCCGACCCCAGTGATTGGTCCGTCCGCCGAGCATGCGCGCCCGGAACCAACGGAATTCCGTGCCCGGTGCGGTGGTATAGGGCTCCTCCGGCAGGATCCACCCGCCGTCCACGGTGCCATCGTAAAAGCCGAAGGGTTTGTCGGGCGTGCCGGCATCGGCCAGAGGCGCAGCGCCGTGGCGCTGAAACATGGGCGTCTCACGCCCCGGATCATAGTAGCGCCCGGCCTCGAGCAGGCAGACGCGCGCACCCAGGCTCGTCAGGACATACGCGGCGGTCCCTCCCGCGGCGCCCGACCCCACGATGATGACATCGAACGGCTCAGTGGCCATGGCGGTGCAGCGGACGGACCCAGATGTTACGGAATGCCACGATCGAGGTCGGCTGGCCGTGGTCCTGCAGACCGATCGGTCCGCGCTCGGCGTGCGTCACGAATCCGAGCGGGGTCTTGTCCGCGCTCGTATTGCCGTAGATCAGCTGGTGATCCTGCACCACGACACCATCGAGCAGCACCGTGATGTGCGGCGGCCTCAGCAATGTCTTGCCCCGAAAGCGCGGCGCATTGAAAATGATATCGAGGCTCTGCCACTTGCCGGAGGGCATCACCGGCAGCACGAGCGGAGGTGTCTGGCCATAGACCGCGCCGGCCACGCCATCGGCATACGTATGGTCATGACTCGCGTTGAGGATCTGTATCTCGTATACCCCCATGAGCCGCACGCCGCTGTTGCCCCGCTCCTGGCCTGCGCCACGGGCGGGATAGGGCTCGCGGAACTCGAGGTGCAGCTGCACGCTGCCGAACTTGCGCTTCGTAAACAACCAGTTGAAGACCTTGCCGCCCGGCACCATCAAGCCATGCGACTGATGCCAGCCGCCATGGGGATCGGCGGCGAGATTCCACTGCCCGAGGCCATGACCGTTGAAGAGCACCACCGCATCAGGGGGCGGAGGCAATCCGAGGATCGCCGCTGAAACATGCATCCGCGGCGGCTGCGGCCGGCTCATGTCATTGGGAGGCCAGGGTTGCCTCGGTGGCCATGGCCGCGTCACGGCGAATGCCGGAAGAGTGCACAGCACAGCGAGGGCGGCAACGGAGGCATGCAGTCGTCTCATACTCGGGCTTCCTCATTTACACATACACACCGAAAAACTGCGGATCCCGGCGCCATTCAGGGACGCTCCCAACTCCCGGAGCGCTCGGACCGGAACAGCGCATCCAGCGCGCGCGCATTGGCAATGGCATCGTCGATGCCAAAAGGCGGCGCGCGACCCTGCGCGATGGCCTCCGAGAAGGCATCGAGCTGCAACGCATACTGATCGGCCGCCGGCACGCTCTCGACCTCGAGGCCGCAGCCGTACAGGTCCTGGCAGTCGTCGATCAGCAATCGCGTCGGCCGGTCGGCCGCGGGATTGAACGGCGTCTCGATCGTGAGCCGCCCGCGAGTTCCATACACCACCACGGACTGCGCGCGAGGCAGCGCTGTGCTGACCCCAAAGACCAGTTGTCGTCCGGAGGGAAAAGCAGCCAGTGCGCTCGTGAAGCGGTCGACCCCGTGGATCGGATCGCGCTCGAACAGGCCAATGACCCGCTCCGGCGGGCTTGCGAACAGCCACCGTGCGGCAACCAGCGCATATCCGCCGATGTCATACAGCCCCCCGCCACCATGGATGAGGCTGTTGCGCAGGTTCTCTCCCGGCGGGTTGTCGTACGAGAACCAGCTGTGCACCGCGTGCACCTCGCCCAACCGCTCAGAGCCAACGAGCGCACGCGCCCGCTGCCACTGAGGGTGGAAGCGGATCATGTACGCTTCGGCGACGTGCCGGTTGCATCGCCTCGAGGCCTCGCCAATCGCTTGCGCCTGGTCCGAGTTCAGTGCGATCGGCTTCTCGCACAATACATGCTTGCCCGCCTCTAGCGCGCGCACCGTCCAGGGGAAATGCTGGTCATTGGGAAGCGGGATGTAGACCGCTTCGATCGACCGATCGGCGAGCAGGTCGGCGTAGGAGCCGTAGGAGCGAGCGATTCCGAACTGCGCGGCCATGGCACTCGCGCGCTGCGGATCGCGCGCCGCGATCGCCACCGCGTGCGCATGACGGGTGGATTTGAATGCCGGCAGAACGCACCGCGCGGCGATCCGTGCGGCTCCCAGTATGCCCCAGCGTATCGAGCGAGGAGCCGTCACGCTATGGACTCCCGAAGTGGCTCCGGGGGAGCATCAGCCGCAACCACACGAATGCCAGGGTGAAGGAGATTGCGGCAAAATCGAAGAACGGCGCGTAGCCGCCACCCGCGGCCAGGTGCACGCCGCAAAGCCATACGACCGCCATGCCCGCCATGTTGCCGGCAAACGCGCCGAGGCTGGTGACGGTTCCGACGCGCTCGCTCTCGATCACATCGGTGATGAGCGTAAACACATTCACCGAGAATCCCTGCATGGCCGCAATCCCGATGGTGAGCAGTGCGACCGCCGCCCAGACGCCGCTCGCATGCGGCACGCCGAACAGCGCGAACCCGATCACCGCGCAGGCGGTCATGACGGCCAGACGCGCAGCCACGGCGCCCATCCCCCGTGAAACCAGCCGGGATGACGCCCATCCGCCGACAATGGAGCCCAGCATCGAGCCGCCGTACATCACCGCGAGCGGCCCGCCGTAGGCGCGCACCGATAAATGAAAGGTCCGATGCAGAAAGTCCGGAGTCCAAAAGAGCAACAGCCACCAGACCTGATCGGCGAGCGCCTTGCCGACGATGATCGCCCACGTGCGGCGCTCCTTCAATAGCTGCAGATAGCCTCGCGCGGTCGGTCGTGCCGCGCGCGCATGGCCCCCGTCCATGGGTCGGCTGCGGCGCACCATCATCATCCAGACGGTCGTCCACAGAAGGCCGGCCACACCGAGCAGCACGAAAGCCGCGCGCCACCCGACCGTGAGCGCCACCGTCGGGATGATCAGCGGCGTAATGATGGCCCCGAGGCTGTTTGCCGAATTGATCCAGCCGAGCATGCGCGCGCGCCGGTCGGGCTCGAAGTACGCCCCGGTCGCCTGAATGATCGCCGGCGTGGTCAGAGATTCGCTGGCGCCGAGTCCGATTCGGGCCAGCATGAACCCGCCGGTGGTTCGCGCCAGCGCATGTGCGGCGTCTGCAATGCTGAAGGAGGTGACGGCGACGGGAATCGACCGCTTGACCCCGAGACGGTCGACTACGGTGCCGGCCCACAGGTACGACAGCGCTGTCGCCAGCTGGAACATGGCCACGACGCGGCCATAATCGGCATCGGACCAGCCGATGCTGCGCTCGATGAGCGGCTTGAGGATCGCGATGGACTGGAGGTCGGCGTAGTTGATCACTCCGACAAAGGCAAGCAGCACGAGCACCGCCGTGCGCCCCTGCGAGGAGACGGCGACGGATGTAGTGATGGGTTCGGCGCTATTCACATGTCATCCGTCATTGATTTGCCGCACTCGCAGTGAAGACACGTGGTCGCAGGCTTGGTTGCGCCGAGGCGCTCGGAGCGTCCGGCAGGCGGCTCGCAGTTGACGCCGAGGCGTTTACGACATAACTTTCGCGTTCGGCGCAAAAGCCGGAGGAGGTCACGATGGGCGATGTTGCACTGCTTGCGATCGACCAGGGCACGAGCTCGAGCCGGGCCATCGCTTTCTCGCTGCGCGGAGAGATCCTGGCGCTCGAGCAGCAACCCTTCGAGCAGATCTACCCCGCCTCGGGCTGGGTGGAGCACGATCCGGAGGTGATCTGGGCGACCGTTCTGTCGACGGTGCGTGCAGTCCTCAGGCGCCTTGGCGAGCGCCGCATCGCCGTGGCAGCCGTCGGGCTCACGAACCAGCGGGAGACCACCGTCGTGTGGAACCGCCGCACCGGAGTGCCGCTGCACAACGCCATCGTCTGGCAGGACCGCCGTACGGCCGAGCACTGCAGGCGGCTCGAGCAGGCAGGACACGGAGCGCAGGTCGAGGAGAAGACCGGTTTGCGTCTCGACCCGTACTTTTCCGCCACCAAATTGGCCTGGATTCTCGAGCACACGCCGGAGGCCCGCGCCGCAGCCGCTCGCGGCGAGCTTGCCTTCGGCACAATCGACAGCTTCCTCATCGCCCGTCTGACGGGCGGTCGGCTGCACGTGACCGATGCGACCAACGCAAGCCGGACCGCGCTCTACGACATTCGGCGCAACTGCTGGGACCCGCAGCTCTGCGAGCTGTTCGGCGTACCGCCGGAATGCCTGCCGGAGGTGCGCGACTGCGCCGGAGATTTCGGCCGCACCGATCCGCAACTCTTCACCGAGTCTCTGCCCATCCACGGAGTCGCGGGCGACCAGCAGGCGGCGCTCATCGGACAGGCGGGAATTGCGGCGGGCGAAATGAAGTGCACCTATGGCACGGGAGCCTTCGCCATGCTCAATACGGGCACTCAACTGGTCCGCTCGCGCAGCCGGCTGCTCGGCACGACCGCCTACCGGCTCGAGGGACAGACGACCTACGCGCTCGAAGGCTCGATTCTCTCGGCGGGCGCGGCGATTCAGTGGCTTCGCGACGGACTCGGGCTGTTTGCGCAGACCGCGGAGATCGAGGCGCTCGCGGCCTCGGTCCGTGACACCGGCGGCGTCTATCTGTTGCCCGCGTTCACGGGCCTCGGCGCCCCTTACTGGGACCCGCATGCAAGAGCTGCGATCGTGGGCCTTACGCGCGCCAGCGGTCGTGCCGAGATCGCGGCAGCCGGGCTCGACAGCGTCGTTTATCAGACCCGCGACCTTCTCGATGCCATGGCGGCCGACGGCGTTCGGCCCGCGGTCCTCAAGGTGGACGGCGGAATGGCGCAGAACGGTCTTTTCCTGCAGCGCCTCGCTGATGTGCTGGCAGTGCCGATCCGGCGACCGAAAATCTCCGAAGCCACCGCCTGGGGCGCCGCCTGCCTCGCGGGACTCGGTTGCGGCGCATTCGCCTCGCTTGAAGAGATCGCCGGGCTGTGGCAGGCCGATGCGAGCTTCGAGCCGCAGCTCGATTCCGCCACTGTCGAGCAGCAGCTCAACGGCTGGCATGCCGCGCTCCAGCGTGTAAGGACAGGCTGATCTCATCGCCGCGCGGCGCACGATCTGCCGCAAACCAGCGATCGAGCGGCGCTGCGGACCCGTGACCGAGGGACAGGCCGAGCTTCGAGCGACGCCACAGCACATCCTCGGCGCTGCGCGCCCACTCGACATTGCGCAGATACCGCAGCTCGGTCTCGAACAGCTGGGGAGCAATCTCCGCACCCAGGTCACAGAGGCGGCGTACGCCGCCCAGAACCCGCTCGATCCGCGTGCCGTAGGCCGCGCACATGCGCCGGACCATTGCCGCGGGTGCAAATGCGTAGCGCGCGAGCTGCTCGCCCGTGAATGCCTCGATGTCCCCTCCCGGCAAATCCCCTCCAGGCAGGGTCGCGGCCTTCGTCCAGCGTCGGGGCCTCACGCCCAGGCGCGGAAGCAGCTCCGAGAGCGCATGCTCGGCAAGCCGGCGGTAGGTGGTCAGCTTGCCACCGAACACCGAGAGCACCGGCGCATCACTCTGCGGCGCGTCGAGATCGAAGACATAGTCACGGGTTACGGTCGATGCGCTCACCTCGCCATTGTCGTAAAGTGGGCGCACACCGGCATATTGCCATACCACCTGATCCGGTGTTATCGGAACGCGAAGATAGTCCGCGACCGCGCGGCAGAGGTAATCGACTTCCTCGGCGCTCACCCTGGCCGGCAGAGGCTCGCTGCCGCACGGAACATCGGTTGTGCCGATCAGAGTGAATCGTTCCTGGAACGGAATCGTGAAGATCACACGTCCGTCGAGACTTTGAAGAGTGTACGCATGCTCGCCGGCGTAGAGCCGTGGCACGACGATGTGGCTTCCCTTGACCAGCCGTAACGCGCTGCGCCGTGGAACACCCATTCCTGCGAGAACCTGCTCGACCCACGGCCCGGCGGCGTTCACGAGCGCCCGCGCGCGCAGCGCACGTCGCTTACCGTCTTGCGACTCGATCTCGATGCTCCACAAGCCAGACTCTCGTCGCGCCTCCACGAAGCTGCAGCCAACAGCGATCGTTGCGCCGCGCTCGTGCGCATCGAGTGCGTTGAGGACCACCAGCCGGGCATCGTCAGCCCAGCAGTCCGAGTATTCGAATGCACGGTGGTAGCGCTTCTGAAGCGCACTGAATTGCGCATCGCGATCGCGCCGCAGCACGCGTGTGGAGGGCAATCTCTTGCGCCCCCCGAGATGATCGTAGAGAAAGAGGCCCGTACGCAATGCCCAGCTGCTGCGCAGCCCGGCACGGACAGGAAGCACGAATCGTAGCGGCCTGATGATGTGGGGCGCCGCCGCCCAAAGCACCTCGCGCTCCGTGAGGCTTTCACGGACCAGGCGAAATTCGCGCTGCTCCAGATACCGCAGTCCGCCGTGGATCAGCTTCGAGGAAGCCGAGGAAGTCGCCCCGGCGAGGTCAGCCCGCTCGAGCAGCAGCACCTTGAGCCCTTGCCCTGCTGCATCGCGCGCGATTCCGGCGCCGTTGATGCCGCCGCCGATCACCACGAGATCGAATGAGTCCTCGGCACGCCGGTCCCCTTCGATCCCGAGAATGGCGCCGCCGATCGGCATTCAGCAGCCTGCAAGTCCGGCAAAGAGCGCCTCATGTGGACTGCCGGCCCGGACAAACACCGGCGGCTGCCCGATCGGCGCCTCGACCAGCGCCTCGGCGCCTCCCGGCCACTCCTTGCCGCTCCAGAGATGCTGCCAGCGGGCGCCGGCCGGCAGGTACGCGCGACGCCGATCGGCGCCGGCCTCGATCACCGGAGCGATGAGCAGGTCCGTGCCAAGGAGATAACTCGTCTGTTCCCCGTAGGCGTCCCGGTCATCCTCGAAATGCAAGAACAGCGGTCTTTGCAGCGGCAAGCCGGTCGCGGCGGCCTCGGCGCTGAGTGCGCGCAGATAAGGTGCAAGGTGCCGGTGCATGCGCGTCATCCGCGCGAAGTGCGCAAGCACCTGCGCATCCTCGTCGATTTGCAGGTTGTCGCGCGGCCGATTGCCTTCATGCGTGCGCATGACCGCAGTGAAGACGGCCATCTCCGCCCAGCGCTGCAGCAGCTCCGCGGTGCGGACATTGCCGAACAAGCTGGTATAGCCGCCTATGTCGCTGTGATGATAGGCGTTGCCGAGCAACCCGGAGGACAGCGCGGCGCAAATGACCGTCTGCAGCCCGTCGTGGCGGCTGAAATCGACCGATTGATCGCCGGCCCAGAGCAGCGGGCAGTGGCGCTGGACGCCTGAGAATCCTGCGCGCATGAAGAACAGGGTCTCTCCGGTCTTGCCGCGCCGTGCGACCGCCTCGGCGTTGACTCGCGCCCAAAGCACCGGCCAGGCATTGTGAGCCAACGCGCCGTCCTCTGCGGAAGCGAGCCGCACGTCGACCGGAAGGTACTCGCCGAAATCGGCCATCCAGCCGGACAGGCCGAAGTCGAGGAGATTTCGGCCTATCACCTCCTCCACGAACCACTCGATCGCCTCTGGCCGAGTGAAATCCACCATGCCGCAGGTGAACTCACCGAAATCGACCAGGTAGGGCTCGTCCCGATCGAGCCGTCTGACGAGCAGACCCGCGGCAGCCGCGTGCGGATAGAGCGAGCCATCGACGCACAGGTAGGGGTTGACGTAACCTAAAAAGCGTATTCCCCGCGCCTGCAACGCGGCGATGCGCCGGTCGAGTCCCGGATAGCGCCGGGCATTCCATTTCCAATCCCAGAACAGTCGCGTGCCGAAGGAAGTCTCACGGACTCCCACCCAGTCCTCGCACCACAGGCCGGAGATGGCCGCGCCGGCGGCCGCAAAACGCTCCAGGCGCTCGAAACTGCGCGGCCCATCCTTCAACCCGATGATCGCGCCCGAACGAACCCACTCCGGCAGCTGCGGCTGGCGCCCGAAATGGGACGACAGCGCGCTCACGAGATCGGTGAAACGCTCAGCAGTCCAGAGCTCGATCCGCCGCGGTATGGCCCACGCCTCGATCTCGTGGAAGGCGCCATGTCGGAAATCGAACGCCGTGAATGCGGTCGTATCCACGTGCAGCGCATATCGGCGCGAGGAAAGGTAGGTGGGCTGAGGATAGTTGGTGGTGAAGTAATCTCCCCCCGCGCCGCCGGCCCGATCCGCCTGGAAGGTGACAAGCGTCGATTTGTCGCGCCCCACACCGGGCTCGGATGTCCAGAGCGGGAAGCGCCGGCCACGAAGGTCGAAGTACGACAACTGCTCGCCGCCACCCCAAATGCGCTCGCCTTCCTCGGCGGCGATCCGCAGCCACAGGCGATTGACGCGAGGCTCATGGCTCACGAACTGCAGGGTCGCGCGCCCACTCTCAGCGCTTACCACGATCTCGAGGACCGGCGGCAGGCCGGCCGACTCGGACAGGATGACACGCACGCCCGAATTTTCCCGGCGCACCTGCCCGTGGCCGAGAGGCCTGCGTGCGCTCACGTAGTCCTCGACCTGGAAATGGCCCCGGCTCATCCGGTAATCCGCTTCACCCGTGCCGACGAACAGGCAAGGTGCCTCCCGCCGATGGTGCAGCAGCAGCCGGCCACCCAGCACCAGATCAAAGCCGTCGGAGAACTCAGTAATCTTCATATCAAGCCCGGAGTAGACTTATATCTTATATAAGAGTTAATTGACTTGGCAATGCCGGCATGAAAATAATGTGCTCGGGGAGCTGGATTCCTTGAGCAGTGACACGAAGCAAGTAAAGTAGCGGTGCGCGCCCTCAGGCGTACATTCTTCCAACCGCAGGTACCATCGTGAACGAGACTCCCGGCTTCCGCCCCTTGTATCGGCAGGTCTACGAGATCGTCGTGCGTCGCTTGGCCCAGGGCGAATGGCGGCCCGGCGAAGCGCTGCCGAGCGAGTTGAATCTTGCCAAAGAGCTCGGGGTCAGCCAGGGAACCGTTCGCAAGGTATTCGATGCGCTGACGGCGGAGAAAGTCCTCGAGCGTCATCAGGGCAAAGGCACCTTCATCGCCGAGAACACCCAGGAGCGGGCCCAATTCCGCTTCTTTCGGCTGGCCCGTCCCGGCGGCAAGCGACTCACCCCGACTCTCGGCAGCGAAACGATCCGCGTGCGCGCCGCACGTCCGCCGGAGCGAGAGCGCCTCGATCTCGGCCGGGATGCGCGCGTCGTCGAGATCGACCGTGTCCGGCTGCTCGAGGGGGTTCCGGCAATCCGCGAGATCATCGCGCTGCCGGCGGACCTGTATCCCGGGATCGAGAAGATCGGCGCCCTGCCGAACAGCCTGTACTCGCTCTATCAGGCGAAGTTCGGCGTCACGATCATGACCACACACGAGGAATTGAGCGCCCAGCTCGCCACCGTCGATGATCATCGCCAGATCGGCGTCGCCACCGGCTCACCGATTCTCGTCATCGACCGCATTGCCGTCTGCCTGCCCGAGCGCAAGGCCGAATGGCGCCTGAGCCGCGTGCGCTCCGACAACCTGGTGTACGCCATCACGCTCACCTGAGCAGATCAATTCTGGGTGAGACCCGCATCGACCATGAAATTCGCGCCGGTGCAACCGGCGCTTTCATCGGAGCCGAGATACAGAGCCACTCGGGCGACGTGCTCGGGCGTCAACCGGAATTTGAGCGCCTGCAGGTTGATGAATTCCGCATCGAGCTCCGGCGTCAGCCATAGCGAACGTTGACGCTCCGTCAAGATGGCGCCCGGAACGATGCAATTGACGCGGATGCCGGCCGGCCCCAGCTCCCGCGCAAGCGTGCGAGTCAGCCCGTTGATGGCCGCCTTCGCGGTCGTGTACCCCGCCATGCCGGGTCGGCCCCGCATCCAGGAAACCGAGCCGAGCATGATGATCGAGCCGCTGCCCCGCCGGGTCATGCCCGCCGCGACGGCCTGCGAGGCGAAGAATTGGTGGTCGACGTTGAGCGCCAGCATGCGGCGCCATTCGCCCGGCTCGATGTCCGCGAGGCTCTGGCGGTCATCACGTCCCGCGTTGTTAACCAACACGTCGATGCCGCCCTGCTCGACTTCGACCCGGGCAACCGCGGCGCGCAACGCATCGATGTCGAGCAGGTCGCACGCGACGAATCGGCTGCCGGTGGCCTGCGCGTGCCGATCGCCGCACTCCCGATCGATGTCGAGAAACGCGACCCGCGCCTCCTGCGCGGCAAAGGCGCTGACGAGCTCGGCGCCGATCCCCGAAGCGCCGCCGGTAATGAGTACGGAGCGCCCACGCAGGGAGTGGTAGCGCACGCTTGAATAGGCATCGGTGATCATGGCTGGAAGCTCTCGTCGTCGAATGATCGGTGAGGCAGGCCGGGCGTCTCGACCTGCAGCGCGTACAATCCGCCGCCGGACCCGTCCGCGGCCTTGGCGGTAGTGACATAAAGGGTCTTCAGGTCCGCCCCGCCGAAGGCCGGCATGGTCGGACAGCGAGCCGGCAGCGGAAATTCGCCGATCAGCCGGCCGGCTGGATCGTAGCGGTTGAGGCGCGAACCCTCGTAGAGCGCGGACCAGTAACAGCCGTCACGATCGACCGCTGCGCCGTCCGGACGGCCGCGGTCGGCCGCCTTTGGATCGAGCTGTGCGAAAACGCGGCGATTGCCCGCCTCGCCTGTCTCCGGTCTGTAATCACACTGGTAGATGACGAAGCGCGGAGTATCCGAATGGTATAGCGTGCGGCCATCTGGCGCGAAAGCGACGCCGTTGGATGTCATGAGGCCGGAGGCGATCTCGGTGAGTTTCCCCGCGTCGAGCCGGTACAATCCGGCGCGGCCGTGCCGTTTGGTCTCATCGATGGTTCCGATCAGCAGACGACCCCGGGCATCGATGCCGCCGTCGTTGAAGCGCACCGTGAGCGGGTCGGCCGGGTTGCGCGCGAGGAGGCGGCGCTTGCGACCGTCCTCATCGAGCAGCCAGATGCCGCTGCGCAGACCGGCGACGAACCCGCCGGAGCGCGCCGGTGCCACGAATCCGATGTCTTCCTCGACCACGAGGCTGGTGAGTACGCCCGAGCGTGGCGTGAACAAATGCAAGCGCCGCCCGATCACGTCCACGAACAAAAGCTGCGCGCGCTCGGCCAGCCACACCGGACATTCGCCGAGCTGACACGAGGCCGGGCATACGAGCTCGAAGCCGCTCACCCGGCCGCCTCGAGCTCGATCGCAACAGTTCCGGCGAGCGTCGCGCCGGGCTCGAGCAGCCGGTAGCCTGTCTCTGGCGACGGCGGGCGGTGGACGGCGTCAGCGATGTGGGTCGCCGGCTCCACGGCGAAAAACCCCCTCGCCACGGGAGTGAATATCCTGAGCACCGAAAATATCTCGCTCGCCTGCAAGCGGATCACCCCGAGCGGACCGCCGCCGACGAGCGCCGGGCCGCGCCAACCGTAAAAATCATGGTCGAGATCAAGCAGCGCCACCTGCCGCGCCGTGCTGAAATCCCAGGCCGCGCCGCGCACCGGCCGTTCGGGCAGACGATCGGGTCCATTGCACCACGCCCCTGCGGCTTCGAACTGCAGCGTCTGACCCGGCGAGATGGCCAGGTTCGGATGCAAGCCCAGGCCGGCCGGCCACGCCACCGTGTCACGGTTGCGCATCGAAAGGCCGACCGTCAAGCCGCGCTCGCCGAGCTCGAAGCGCTGGCGCGCCTCGAAGGCGAACGGCCAGTCCGCCGACGTATCGGGCTCATGACGCAAAACAAGCTCTGCGGAGGATCCGGCTGCGCGCGCCACCTGCCAGGAGCGCTGCCAGCCGACTCCGTGCAGCGCGTGCGGCTCCGGCGGGAAATTCGCGCGCAGCGCATACACGCGCCCCGCGGCCGGAAGCCGGCCGGCGGCGATGCGATTGGCGTAGGGCACGAGCGGATAGCAGGCCGCCGCACGCACGCCCAGAGTCCTCAGCGCCTCCGTTGAGGCGCGCCGCAGGACAGGCTCACCGGCGTGGCTCAGGTCCAGCAGCGATCCGCCGAGCGGCGCGCTGATCCGCGCACTCCAGGGGCCGTGAGCGAGGATGATGAGCCCGGCTTCGGTCATTCTTCAGTACAGGGCGGAATCAGCGGACGCGCCTGGACGCTGAGCAAGGGCCTGCAGCCATTCGGCGGCCCGCCCCGTGAGCATGGCAAGATCCGAGCTCACGGCGCTCCAGGTATAACCGTAGTCGAGAAACCGCCGCACCATCTGCGGATTGCCGCCGACGATGCCTATGGGTTTGCCCGCGGCGCGCGCAAGCGTAGCGGCGCGGGCGATCAGCCGCTGCACCTCCTCGTTGCCGATGTCCCCGATGTGCCCGAGGGTTGCCGCCAGATCGCCCGGGCCCACGAACAGCGAGTCGACACCGGGCACGTCCGCGATCTCTCCGAGCCGCTCGATCGCCTCCGGTGTCTCCAACTGAATCACCACCGCGAGCCCCTCGTTCGCGATCCGCAGGTAATCGGGCGTGTGCCCGTAGCGCGAGCCGCGATGCATGGCCGCAACGCCGCGGACCCCGGCGGGCGGATAACGCGTGTAGGAGACGGCCGCCCGCGCATGCTCGGCCGTCTGGATGAAGGGAAACATGACACTCGTGGCGCCGGCGTCGAGCACCTGCTTCACTCTGACCGGGTCGTTGCTCGCCAGGCGCACCAGCGGCGCGGCCGGCGTCCCGGCAAGCGCGCGCAGCAGCTCGATCGTATCGCCGATGTGCAGCGGACTGTGTTCCATGTCGACGACGAGAAAGTCGAATCCGCAATGCCCCATGGCCTCCGCCACGGCCGCCGAGGCGGACATCAGCCAGGAGCCGATGGCCGGGCGGACCGGCCGGTCGAGCACGGCCGCTTTGAACCCGTTCGATGTCATGATCTTGAGTCCCCTGTCAGAAGATCGGTGGCTCCGGGGTGGGCGCCCGGCCTTCGAGAAAATCGAAATCACACCCTTGCGGCGCCTGTGTGACGTGCGCCTGATACAGCGCAGCGTATGAGCGCTGATACTCTCGGGCCGGAGGACGCCACGCATTGCGCCGGGCGCAGATCTCCTCCTCCGGCACCAGCATGTCCAGACGGCCGGCCGGCACATCCAGGCGCACACGATCTCCTGTGCGCAGCAGCGCCAACGGTCCGCCGATGGCCGCCTCGGGCGCGACGTGCACGATGCAACAGCCATAGTGCGTCCCGCTCATGCGGCCGTCGCAAATCCGCACCATGTCGCGCACGCCCCGGGCGAGCAATTTGCGCGGGATCGGCAGATTCCCCCACTCGGGCATGCCGGGGGCGCCGACCGGGCCGCAATTGCGCAGCACCAGAACGGTGTTCTCGTCCACCGGCAATGACGGATCGTCAATGCGCGCCGACAGCTCGGCGTGCGAGTCGAACACCAACGCCGGACCCTCGTGGCGCATCAAGCGCGGATCGGCGGCGCTTGATTTGAGCACGGCTCCATCGGGACAGAGGTTGCCGCGCACCACATCGAGCGTGCGCCCGCGGCTGAGCGGCACCACCGGCTCGTCCAGCCCGCGAATGATCGTGTCGTCATAACAAGGCGCGCCGGCTATTGCGGCACCCAGCGTGCGCCCCTCCACGGTGAGGCAGTCGAGGTCGAGCCGGGCCGCGGTCTTGGCGAGCAGCGCCGGCAGTCCCCCTGCGAAATAGAAGTCCTCCATGAGCCGATCGCCGGACGGAAAAAGATTGGCGCAGACCGGGATGTCGCGCGCAATTGCGCCCAGATCCTCGAGCGTCACCCGGATGCCGGCACGGCCGGCCATCGCGATCAGATGAATCGCGGCGTTGGTGGATCCGCCGAGTGCCATGTAGACCGTGGCAGCGTTACGGAACGCTGCCGCCGAGAGGATCTGGGACGGCCTCAGGTCCTCGTGAACCATGGCGACGATGCGCGAGCCGCACTCCGAGGCCATGCGCACGTGGCCGGAATCGGCCGCCGGGATCGAGGAGGCGCCGCGCAAGGTCAACCCCAATGCCTCGGCGACGGCGCTCATGGTGGACGCTGTCCCCATCGTATTGCAGGTGCCGATCGAGCGGGTCATGCGCGACTCCAGATCGATCCAGTCATCGGGAGTGATGTTCCCGGCACGCAGCTCGTCCCAATATTTCTTGGTATGCGTTCCCGCTCCGGTGCGCACCCCGCGCCATTGCCCGTTGGACATCGGCCCCGCGGGACACACGATTGCCGGCAAATCCATGCTGATCGCTCCCATCAGCATCCCCGGAATCGACTTGTCGCACCCACCCAGCAGCACCGCCCCGTCGATCGGGTGCGAGCGCAGCAATTCTTCAGTCTCCATGGCGAGAAAATTCCGGTAGAGCATGGTCGTGGGCTTGACCATGACCTCCCCGACCGAGAGTGCCGGAAGCTCGACCGGGTAGCCCCCGGCAAGCAAGACGCCACGCTTGACCGCCTCGGCGCGCTCACGCAGATGCGCATGACACGGACTCATGTCGCTCCACGTATTGATGATCGCGATGACCGGCCGGCCCAGGAATTCCTCGCGGCGCAGGCCCATCTGCTGGGTGCGCTGCCGGTGAGCGAAGCCGCGCATGTCGTCGCGCTCGTACCACCTGGCGCTACGCAATTCGCGCCGGCCCGCGGCTGGCCCGACGCTCGAATCGTTGGTCTGCGCCTGCGCGCAGGCACGAGAAGATCTTGTCTTTGTCGCCATAAATGGTTATCTTATATCTTATATAAGAGCTGCGCCACTGAGGACTTTTCCCAATGCCGAAACATCCGCAATTGCTCGTTCACGACCACCGCGACAACGTCGGTGTGGTTGTGGTCGAGGATCTCACCGCGGGAACCGACATTCTGGGTGTCGTGACCGAGGATAACAGCGAAATCCGCGCCGTGTGCAATCAGGACGTGCCAATCGGCCACAAGGTTGCCTTGCGCGATCTGGCGGTTGGCGAGTCGGTGATCAAGTACGGACAGGACATCGGTAAAGTCATCAAACCGATCCGGCGCGGCGATCACGTGCATACCCACAACCTCAAGACCAAGCGCTGGTGAGATCATGGCAACTGTGAATCGGACCATTTGGGGCTACCGCCGCGAAAACGGCCGCGTCGGCGTGCGCAATTACGTCGCGGTCCTGCCCCTCGACGATATCTCCAATGCCGCGTGCGAGGCGGTCGCCGCACATATCAAAGGCACGATTGCCCTGCCCCACGCCTACGGGCGCCTGCAGTTCGGCGAGGATCTCGAACTGCACTTCCGGACCATGATCGGCACCGGCGCCAACCCGAACGTCGCCGCTTGCATCGTCATCGGCATCGAGCCGCAATGGACACAGCATGTCGTCGACGGCATCGCGCAGACGGGCAAGCCGGTGGCGGGCTTCTCCATCGAAGGCAACGGCGACATCGCGACGATCGCGGCGGCCTCGCGCAAGGCGAAGGAATTCGTGCACATCGCCAGCGCAAAAGTGCGTCAAGAATGCCCGATCACCGATCTGTGGGTCGCGGCAAAGTGCGGCGAGAGCGACACCACGACCGGGCTTGCCTCCTGTCCGACGGTGGGCAACATGTACGACAAGCTCATTCCGGCGGGTCTGTACGGCTGCTTCGGTGAGACCTCCGAGCTGACCGGCGCCGAGCGCCTGGCCGCCGCGCGCGCGGCGACGCCGGAGATTGCCGAGAAGTTCATGCGCACCTTCACCGCCTACCAGCAGGAGGTCATCGAGGCGCACAAGACCTCCGATCTATCCGACAGTCAGCCCACCAAGGGCAACATCGCCGGCGGCCTGACCACCATCGAGGAGAAGGCGCTCGGCAATCTCGAGAAAATCGGCAAGCAGGTCCGCTTCATCGACGTGCTGCAGCCGGCCGAGGCGCCGGGACGCGGCCCGGGCCTGTACTTCATGGACACCTCCTCCGCCGCGGCCGAGTGCTGCACGCTGCAGTCCGCGGCCGGCTATGTCGTGCACTGCTTCCCCACGGGTCAGGGCAACGTGATCGGCAACCCGATCATGCCGGTAATCAAGATCAGCGGAAATCCGCGCACTGTGCGCACCATGAGCGAGCACATTGATCTTGATGTCTCGGGGGTCATACGCCGAGAGATGACCATCGCCCAGGCCGGCGATGCGCTGATCGAGGCCATCGTGCAAACTGCCAACGGGCGCTACACCTGCGCCGAGGCGCTCGGTCACCACGAATTCGTGATGACCAAACTCTATCGCAGCGCTTGAGTCGCGTTGCACATGCCTACGCTCAGCATCGCCGAGTGCGAGCAGCTGGCGCAGCGGGCGCTGGCGGGGAGCGGCGCCGCTGCGGGACCAAGCGGGTCGACCGCGCGCGCGCTGGTGGCGGCGGAGGTTGACGGGCAGTCCGGACACGGTCTTGGGCGGGTCCCGAGCTATGCCGCTCAGGTTCGCGCCGGCAAGGTCGACGGCAATGCCCTGCCGAGCTTTCGGCGGCTGCGCCCCGCGGCGGTGCGCATCGACGCGGCGCGCGGCTTTGCCTATCCGGCACTTGACCTCGCGGTCGAGACCTTGCCTGGACTCGCCCGAGAGTATGGGGTGGCGGGAGCGACGATCCATCGCTCGCACCACATCGGCGCGGCCGGCTACACGGCCGAGCGTCTGGCGCAACACGGATGCGTGGCGCTCGTGTGCTCGAACACACCGAGCGCCATGGCCTTCGCCGGCGGAATTCGTCCGATGATGGGCACCAATCCGATCGCATTCGCTGCCCCCCTTCCCGGCCGCGTGCCGCTGGTCATCGACATGGCGCTCTCCCAGGTAGCCCGCAGCCGCATCGTCGCGGCCCAGAAAGCCGGCGAAGCGATCCCCTCGGAGTGGGCGATCGACCGCGCCGGCGAGCCCACGACCGATCCGAGCGCCGCCCTCTCGGGTGCCCTCAGGCCGGCCGGCGGGGTCAAGGGCGCCGCCCTGGCGCTCATCGTGGAGATTCTCTGCGGAGCACTCGCCGGCGGGCACTACGGCTGGGAGGCAAGCTCGTTCCTCGACGACCAGGGCCCCTCGCCCGCCGTGGGCCAGGTACTGCTGGCGCTCGACGCCGAGGCTCTGTCGGCCGGGGGCTTTGCCGGACGGATGTCCGAGTTGATCGAGGTGATGAACGCCGAGAGCGGAGTGCGGATTCCAGGCGATCGGCGGCTCTCGAGCCGGGCCCGCGCCAACGCTCACGGAGTGGAGGTGGGGGCGCAGTTGTACGCAACTCTCACCGGACTGGCGAACGAGGCGGGGACGGCGCAATGACCGACATCGTGATAAGCGAATTCATGGACGAGGCCGCGATCCGGGAGCACCTGGGTGAATTCGATGTGCTCTACGATCCGAAGCTCGTCGAGCAGCCGCAGCGGCTGTACGCCATGCTGAGTGATTGCCGTGCGCTCGTGGTGCGCAATCGCACCCAGGTGCGCGGGGCACTACTCGAGGCGGCACCGGGCCTTCGGGTCGTCGGCCGCCTTGGGGTGGGACTCGATAACATAGACGTCTCGGCCTGCACCGCGCGCGGCATCCGCGTGTGCCCGGCAACGGGCGCCAATGATCTCGCGGTCGCCGAATACGTGATCTGTGCCGCCCTGTTGCTGCTCCGGCGCGCTTGGTTCGCGACGGCGGAGGTAGCCGCCGGGAAATGGCCGCGCATGGAGTTGATCGGCCGGGAGCTCGCCGGCAAGCGCCTCGGCCTGGTCGGATTCGGCGCAATTGCTCGCCTGACGGCCCGCAAGGCGCTCGCGCTCGGCATGACGGTGGCCGCGTACGACCCGTTCGTCGAGCCGCGCGATGAGGCATGGCACGGTATCGAGCGCCAGGAGCTGGCACCGCTCCTCGCCGCCAGCGAAATCGTCAGCCTGCACATACCGCTCACCCCGCAGACCCGACACCTGATCAACGGGCAGGCGATAGCGGAGATGCGCCCCGGATCGATCCTGATCAATGCGGCGCGCGGCGGCGTGGTCGATGAAGCCGCACTGATCGAAGCCCTGCGCACGCGACGGCTCGGCGGCGCGGCGCTCGACGTATTCGAGAGCGAGCCGCTGACGGCGGCAAGCGGCGCCGCCTGGCTGGATCTGCCCAATCTCCTGTTGACCCCCCACATCGCCGGCGTGACCGAGGAATCGAACGTGCGCGTGAGTCAGGTGGTGGCGCGGGCGGTTCGAGAGGCGCTTGACGACCGCTGAACGCCCGCCGGGACGCCAATCCGACCCGCTCCGGCAAGTGCAAGTGAGTGATACCATGAGACTCGAAGACACGACACTGCTGCGGCAACAATGCCTGATTGGCGGCAGCTGGAAGGACGCGGTGAGTGGCGCGACTGTCGCGGTGCACAACCCGGCCACCGGCGAGCGGCTTGGAACTGTGCCCAACATGGGCGCAGCCGAGACCCGCCAGGCCATCGAGGCGGCCTCCGGCGCCCTGCCAGCCTGGGCTGCCCGCCCGGCCAAGGAGCGCGCGACTGTTCTGCGGCGCTGGTACGACCTCCTCCTGGCTCACCAGAACGACCTGGCCGTCCTGATGACCGCCGAGCAGGGCAAGCCGCTCGCCGAAGCGCGGGGCGAGATCGCCTTCGCCGCCGCCTTCATCGAATGGTTCGGCGAGGAAGCCAAGCGGGTGTACGGTGATGTCATCCCGGGACAGAGCGCGGACAAGCGCATCATCGTTTTGCGTCAACCGATCGGCGTGGTAGCGGCGATCACCCCATGGAACTTCCCCGCCGCCATGATCGCCCGCAAGGCCGGTCCGGCGCTGGCCGCCGGCTGCACTTTCGTGTGCAAGCCAGCGCTGCAAACACCCTACTCCGCGCTTGCGCTCGCCGAGCTCGCGGTCCGCGCCGGTGTGCCGCCCGGAGTATTCAATGTCCTCACGGGTGCGGCGACCGAGATCGGCGGCGAGATGACCTCTAACCCACTGGTGCGCAAAGTAACCTTCACCGGTTCTACCAGCATCGGCAAACGGCTGATGGCCCAGTGCGCCGGGACGGTGAAAAAGCTCTCGCTGGAGCTCGGCGGCAACGCGCCATTCATCGTGTTCGATGACGCGGACATCGATGCAGCGGTGCAGGGGGCGATTGCAAGCAAGTACCGCAACACCGGCCAGACGTGCGTGTGCCCAAACCGCTTCCTGATCCAGGACGGTGTGTACGACGAGTTCGCGCGCAAGCTCAAGGCCGCGGTCGAGAAACTGCGGGTCGGCGACGGACTGGCGGGCCCCACCGATCAGGGACCGCTGATCGACGTCAACGCGTTGAGCAAGGTGCAGCAGCACGTATCGGACGCAGTAGGCAAGGGAGCCAAGGTCATCACGGGTGGCAAGCGCCACACGCTCGGCGGCACGTTCTTCGAGCCGACCATCCTCCGCGACGTGACGGCCGACATGCGCGTTGCGCAAGAGGAGATTTTCGGCCCGGTCTCTCCGCTATTTCGCTTCTCGACCGAAGCAGAGGCGATCGCGCTCGCCAATGCCACCGAGTTCGGCCTGGCCTCCTATCTTTACACTCGCGATCTGGCCCGCAGCTGGCGAGTGTCCGAGGCGCTCGAGTACGGCATGGTCGCGCTCAACACGGGGCTGTTCTCCACGGAGGTGGCGCCGTTCGGCGGAGTCAAGGAATCGGGGATCGGCCGCGAAGGGTCGAAGTACGGAATTCTCGACTACACTGAGCTCAAATACGTCTGCGTGGGCGGCATCGAGGCGCCCGCCGGAACCGGATGATCGGAGACGATCCCGGCGACGAACTCTAGCGGATGGTCCGTGCCGGTAGGATCTGCAAGGTCTTGCCGCCCGGCCCAGGGCCGGCGCCCAACACCCGCTGGCTGCTATCGCACACTGACAAGGGTCTGTGGCTGACTTACCGCCGCCTGCGCCAGATCGCGTAACATGCGCGTCGCGTGGCGCACCAGTGGAGTCGTCGGCTTGTGCGCCGGGCTTGCAAGGCAGAGCTTGTTGATCAGCGTCGGCTGCTCGATCGGACGCACGCTGAAGGCAAGCGGCGCTCCAGAGGCAAACACTGCACCACGGCAAAGCACGGCATACCCGTAACCGGCACGCACCATGTCGAGAATTGCTGGCACGCCGGAGACTTCCCAATCGATACGCAGCGCCACGCCGGAAAGAACCGCTTGCGCCTCGACCAGCCGCCGGATTGCCTGACTGTGATCGGTCATCACTAGCGAGTACTGAGGCAGGTCCGCGAAAGGCACTGGCAGCTCCGCGCGGGCTGCCGCCCGGGAGCCGCTCCGTCGCCGGTAACGTGCCGGGCCAACCAAGCACAGAGGCTCCTCGAGAATCGGCTGGATATCGATCGAAGTCTGCGGTTCGGGATTGTGGACCAGGGCAAGATCGACCCTCCCGGTGGCAATCCACTCGAGAAGGTAGCTCGATAGACCCTCCACAATCACCAATCTGGCCTTTGCGAGGCTTGATCGGAAGCCCGCGACCAGCGATAGCGTGAGCATGCGCCCGAGGCTCGGCGGCAGACCAATGACCACGCGCCCCGTCGGCTCCTCGCGACGTTCCTCGAGATCGGCGCGCGCCTGCTGCACCAATTGCAGGATGCCAGTGGCACGTTCGACCAGAAGCTTGCCCGCCTCGGTAAGCACGACCCCGCGGCCGGTACGGCGCAGCAGCGCGCAACGTAATTCGGTCTCGAGCAGTCGAAGCTGGCGACTGAGTACCGGCTGGGCCACATCGAGCACAAGCGCGGCGCGACTGAAGCTGCCGAGCCCGGCAACCCGGACGAAATATTCCAGCTGTTTGAGGTTCACGGCGATATCCCGGCGAGCATTCCATGACCCACAGCTTCCCGCTCAGCGTGCAGCCAAACGTGCATAGGTTCGTCCCGGCGGCGCTCCGTAACCGTGTAGCGAAGGCCGCATAGGCGGCAGCGTCCGGGTCGGGGAAGATGTGCCTACTTGCAGATAGATGGGCACGAGCGTAAGTGCCCACGTGGAGGACAAGTGGACACTTCGGCAGAGCAGAGTGCGGGAGTAGGATCGGGCGGGAGGCAGGTTCGCAGGCGCAAGCAATGGTCTGTGCAGGAGAAGCTGCAGATCGTGCGCGAGACACTGCAATCGGAGGGGTCGGTGCCCGTCATCGCCCGACGTCATGGAGTGAACGCGAACCAGATATTCACCTGGCGTCGGGAGTATCGGCGCGGCAAGCTGCTCGAACGAGGCGTCGAGAGCGGGCGGGAGCGCAAGGCGCCGGCGTTACTGCCCGTGCAGATCCATGTGCCGATGAAGGCGGCTGCGCAAGAAGCGCGCGCCGCGCCAGTTTCCCCGGCACACCCTGAACGGGTGGAGATCGAGTTTCCGAGCGGCACGCGCCTGAGGATCTGGGGCGGCTTGGGCACGGAGCGGCTGCAGGCGATCCTGCGCGAGCTGTCCGGGCCATGCTGAGCGTCCCGGCCGGGGTTCGTATCTGGCTGGTGGCGGGTCTCACGGATATGCGCCGCGGGATCGATGGGCTGAGCGCGCTGGTGCAGACGCAGCTATCGGCCGATGTCCTCTTATGCATCGGGCAACAATATGTGGCGGCCGACCGCAAGCTCGCGGCCAAGTTCTTGATTGCGTGAGCCGAAAGTTTGCGGCCGGCGCTACATAAGAGTTACAGGTTTTCGAGCAGACTCAGAACCGCGTCCTTGGGCCGGAACCGAGCGGTCGGACTGCCTCGAATATGAGCCTTGTCCAAGCCGCGACGCATCATCTCCGCATCCGCCGCGGCGTAGCGATGAGTGGTGGCGACCTGAGCATGCCCGAGCCACGCCTGGATTGTCAGCAGGTCAACACCGGATTGCAGCAGGATCATCGCGAGCGAGTGCCTGAACACGTGCGGCGAAATCGGCGCTCGGGTAAGTTCGGGAGCACGCGAAGAAGCGGCGGCGACGGCGCGACGCACGATGTGGGTAGCACCGAAGCGCGTGAGAGGCCGTCCCAGGGCGCCGACGAACAGCGGCACGCGTTCATGGTGACCGATACCGCGCTCGCGCAGCAGTCCGTAGATCCCCGCGACGAGATCGCGCGCTAAAGGCACGACTCGTTCCTTGCGACCCTTGCCGCGAAGAAGGACTTGCGGGCGTGCACCATCCAACGAAAGGTCCGCAGCTTCAACGCCGATCGCCTCGGAGACTCTGGCGCCGGTGCGAGCGAGGAAGAGGAGCAGAGCCCGATCGCGACGCCCGCGCGGTGAGTTCGAGCTCGGAGCGGTGATGAGCATCTCGAGCTGCGCCCGGGAGAGGTAATGGGTCGTCGGAACGTCGGACTTCTTGCTCGGGATCGCCAGCACGCGCTGAGCGATGCCGATCGCCGCCGGATCGCTGGCGGCGACGTGATGGAAGAACGAGCGAATGGCGGTCAGGCGCGCGTTGCGGGTGTGGATGCCGTTGCCGCGCGAGCGCTCCAAATGTTCCAGATACGCCAGGATCATATCGCGGTCGAGGTCTTCGAGGGCGAGCGCGCAGGGCTTCTTGCCGGTTTGCTCCGAGGCAAAGAGAACCAGCAGCCGAAGGGCGTCCCTGTACGCCGCGATCGTGGCTGGTGTTGCGTTGCGCTGCTGGGTGAGCCTCTGGTGAAAGAACGACTCGAGCTGGCGGGCAAGTAAGTGCTGCCGGTTCATGCGGCACCCCCGTTGCCGAAGGCGCTCGCGGCAGCCAGACTCAACAGCTCCGAAGTGGCTGTAATGTAGTAGGCAGTGTAACTGTAGCGGGCGTGGCCCAGGTAGGTCGCCAGCAGCGGCAGCATAGACTGCACCTCGATCTTCGCTCGATGCCACTCAGCCAGACGGGTCACGGCGAATCGATGACGCAGGTCGTGAGGTCGGAGGGCCTTCGCGGCATGTTCGTTGATGCGGGCGAGCGCGCAGGCTTGCTGGAACCCGTAGTACAGAGCGGCCTTCGACAGCCGTGTGCCGCGGGTACTGATGAAGAAGGCGGCAGTCTTTGGGATCGGGAATGCCAGGTCGCGATGACGGGTATAGTCTCGCAGGGCGGTCAAGGTGGTGGGATGAACCGGCACCAGTCGGTCTTTGCGGAACTTGGTCTTGCGGACCTCGAGCACGCCGCTGGTCAGGTCCACATCGCTGCGATCGAGCCGCAGGGCTTCCCCGGATCTCAGTCCCGTGCCCGCCAGCAGGCCAATCACGATCGCGATCGTTCGCCCCCGCAAGGGCTGCTTCGCTGATAGCCGCTCGCTTGCCGCCATCAATGATCGGAGCTGCTCCTCGCTCAGGATCCGCGGCGGAGGAATGGCGCGAGAGGTAGGCAGCACCCGGGGATCGAACGGCTCGGTCCGCGGGTCGAAGGCAGCGTGATACTGCGCGAAGCGGCGAATCACCGCATAACGGATGGCTTTCCCGTAGGGCGCGAGGCCGCTGGCCATGACGCACTCCAGAGCGAGTGCCTGCGATAGCGGGCCGCGGGCATGGGTGGAGCGCACGTAGCGGAGGAAGGTCTGCAGCGATCCGGCCTGCTTGCGGAACTGATAGCCGAGAGAGTGCTGCAGGGCGAGGTAGCTATCCACACTGGCTGTCAGATCGTCTACGAAGGCGCTCATGGCGCACCTCCGGGGAACGGAAGCGCGACATCGGCCAGCTGCGGCAGGGCGACCTTGACGTAAATGGCCGTGGTATCGATGTTGCGATGACCGAGCAGGTCGGCGACCTCCTTGATCGGCCGTCGCTGTTCGACCAATCGCGTGGCAAGGCTGTGGCGCAGGAGATGGGCACCGCCGCGCTGAACCATTACGCCCGCACGCGTCAATCGAATGCGTACGATCCGGGATACGGTGCTGCTGCGGGAGAATGGACGCACCGGTGTGACGTGCGAGAGGAACACTCGGCGCTCTGGTGTCGCAGGACGCCCGTGAAGCACGTACTTGGCCAGTGCCGCACCGACCTCTTGGAGCAGCGGCACGACCCGATCCCTATGACCCTTCGTGTGGCGCAGGATCAGCTCGCCGGTCCTCCATCGGATGTCACCGAGCTCGAGCTCCCGTAACTCTCTGTTACGCAGACCCGTGGTCGCGAACAGCAGCATCATGGCCCTATCGCGTACCCCAGACGGCGTTGAGGTCTCGATGGCATCGATCGCACGTCGCACGTCCTTCCATGCAAGTCGCGGCGGTAGGTGCACATGCCGCCAGCACGGTGTTCTCGGGACAAACTGCGATAAGTCGCGTGGGTTGAAGCTCGCCCACTGCAGATACCGCAGAAACGACCGCATGTACGCCGTCGTGCACGACCTTGCGGCGTCGCTACGGCACATCGACAGCAGGCCGTGTGTCATGGCCAGGATGTCCTTCGCGGTGAGATCATTGAGATGGTGGCGCGGAAGATGCTTCTTCTGCCACCCGAGCATCCGTCGGGCCGTCAGCATGAGCCCCTCGCACGTCTTGGGCTGCAGACCACGAATAACGCGCAGATACCGCAAGTAGGCAGCCAGCAGCGGACCATCGGGGTCTTGAGGTATCGGTCTTGCCGCAAACCGCTCCGGAACGCATCGCGCTGCGTGGCCGATCGCTCCTTGCGCCCCCAACCGTTCGGCGGCCGTCCGTCTTGTCTTCAGGTAGCGATCGACGACCTGCGCTGGAACGGGCGCCGACTTGCTGCACCCGCACCCAGTCGCATACGCACTGAAGCGAGCAATGCGCGCCAGGTACAGTTTGGCTGAGTCGCGCGCATAACCCGCCTGCGATAGCGCCGCCGCAATATGATCGATCTCATTGCCAAGAGCACCGCGGCGGAATCGCGCGATCACCCGGCGATACTTGAAATAGAGCTCCAACATGGCCACTCCCTCCCGTTGTTCGGGCCGGGGGCGATCCCCGGTCTTGGTGGAAGTGGAACCCGATTATTATGTGGCGGCAACGAGAGCGGTCGCCGGGTAGATCTTGGTGATCACGGTGCAGCGCCACATATGGTCGCCCGACGCATAAGAGCACGTATGTGTCGCGACACATACGTCCTCTCGGGGCAGCTTTTCATCTTCAGGGGGCGTCGCGGGGATCGGGTGAAGATTCTCTGGGCCGACGCGGACGGACTATGCCTGCTCTACAAGCGCGTGGAACGGGCGACATTCGCTTGGCCGCGGGACGAGGCACAGGTCAGGCAGATGAGCTTGGCGCAGCTGCGGCTGCTGCTCGATGGATTTGAGCTCACCAGCCGTCGCGGGTGGCAACGG